>NZ_JADYUI010000026.1 GCF_021531695.1 Roseburia hominis
TGCCTTTTTAATTGCTTACATTGTTGAATTTTCAAGGTTCATCACACCTTTTGGTGTGGGAAGTTTTAGTTAAAAAGTAAATATCATCTGAAAAGATAAAAAATGACATGAAAAATAGACATAACTGTTGTTGTGTCTGAAAAATTTGGATAGTATTTACAAAAATATAAATAAAGGAAGGGTGGTTCGTTTATGAAAGATATTACAGAAAAGTGTATTTCGGATTTGATTTATGCAGAATCAGTAGAAAAGCCGGATGAGCTCAAAAAAATGAAACAAAAAACACCAGCAAGAATTGGAATCGGACATGCTGGTGCAAGATATAAAACAGAACCAATGTTACGCTTTTTGGCAGATCAGGCAGCGGCATCAGATGCTGTATTTTCAGAAGTGAAAAAGGAAGTGATAGAAGAACTGGGAGTTTTTGAAATAAAAACAAAATGCAAGGATAAGTATGAAATGTTGACTAGACCGGATTTTGGGAGAATTTTTGAAGAGGATACAAAAGAATATTTAAAGGAACACTGCAAATTAAATCCGGACGTGCAAATTTATTTTGGTGACGGGTTGTCCGCGCCTGCTATAAAAGCAAATATTCCAGATTTGTATCCTACATTAGTACTTGGATTAGAGGATAAGGGAATTACGACAGGAACACCATTTTTTGTCCGTTACTGCAGAGTGAATACTGCAAGAACCATAGGGCCGTTACTTAAGGCTAAGGTGGTATGTGTGTTAATCGGAGAACGACCGGGAATGTTAACAAGTGAAAGCATGTCTGCATATATTGCCTATGATGCAAGACCTGATATGTCTGAATCAGACTATACAGTAGTATCAAATATCAGCAAACATGGAATTCCGCCAGTAGAGGCTGCAGCGCATATTGTAGATTTAATTGAAGAAATTTTAATGAAGAAAAAAAGCGGAGTAGCATTAAAATAGTACGCACTATTTGGGAGTTTACTTTTATGTAAAATCATTGACAAACAACCCGATATGACCTATATTTTACCCAAGTAGTAAGCATATATTTTTATACTTTGGACAAGGGGAAAATCAATGGTAAAATGCAGTGATATTGCAAAAATGAATTTAGACGGCATGTGGCTGTTAGCCGGCAAAGCCGGACTTGACCGGGTCGTGTCATGGACTTATGTGGTGCTGACACGACCTTTTGATGACCATATGAATCATGGGAATTTTGCATTTTGTGGTGTGGATTTTGAACGGTTTGGCTGGAATGAAGTGGAAAAAATCATGCTGGAATTGAATGATTTAAAGATTTCCGGTTTTGCGGTTTCGATTAAAGATGAGAAGGAGCCGGTGCCGGAACGTATCTTAAATCTTGCGGAAGAATTGGCGTTACCTTTATTTCAAATTCGTTGGGAAAAAGCATCGTTTGTTGACCTTGCACAGAGTATCGGAAATTATATTGTTGAGGAAAACAATAAGGCAAACCGCAAAGGGGATTTCCTTTATAACCTACTGTTTGGATATGATATTAACGAACGTTATATCGAAAAAATAGCAGGTCTTTTTGGGATGGACTTTTCTATTCCGCACCGGGTAGGAATTATTGTAGTGGACAGAGTGTATGGAGATAATCTGGAAAATGATGAGCATACCTATAATTATTATATGAGCTGTATGACAAAGATGATTTCTGATATGGAAGATGCTACGCTTTTTATGAATTTTTTAAATAAGGGAGTCATTCTGTTTCCGGATTATGAGGATGACAGGATCATTAAAAAGTTAGAGTATATCTTAAATCAGTTAGATGAGGATATACAGTTTCGGGGAAGAATAAAGAGTACCTGCATTTTGGGAAGACCTTATTTAAATCCGCAGGATTACGGAAAAAGTTATCAGGAGGCGAAGAGCTTAATTTTCAAAAAGGATGCTTTAGTCAGCTCCCAGAAGAAAAAGGTAATAAGCAGCAGTATGATGGGAATTTATAAGTTCCTTTTTGCGAATGGAAATAGAGAGGAGATAGGGGCATATTGCGAGAAAAAGCTTCGAAAACTGGAAGAATACGATAGTGCAAACAGTACGGATTTAATTGATACTTTCCTGGCATATTATATGAATGGATTTAATGTCAGTAAGACGGCAAGCGCTTTATACATTCATAGAAATACGTTGCAGTACAGGCTTGCAAAGATTTCAGAATTATTAGAGCTGGAACTGGATGACTATAGAGAATGCCTGGAAATCATAAATTGTATTATGGTAAAAAAAATGATGTTTTCACAATAATAGGCATTGCTTTATGGGTATTGTTTTATTGCAATTGTGCAAAGTGAACAATGCATTTTGGTTAAGTTAAATATTGAAGTAAACGAGTTATTTGAATAAAATAAATTTAAATTTTTCGAAGAGAAAAATAAAATGATTCAGATAACAAAGGCGTTATGAATTCCAAATGGAATGTCATGACGCCTTTTTTGTTCCCGGGATGGCGGAGCAGGAAGGAGCGTATTATGAAGAAAAAATTAGTATCCAGTTTATTAGTATTATCAATGGCAGCAACGTTATTTGCAGGATGTGGCAGTGGAAAAGAGACAGATACTTCCGGTGAAGCACAGACAACAGGGGAAGGTACAGAGACAAAAGAAACAGGCGAAGGTGGAAATTATGAAGAGAAAAAGGTACTTCGTGTTGCAATGGAATGTGCATATGCTCCTTTCAACTGGACACAGGAGACAGAGGATGTTCCAAATGGAGATAAGGCAGTAAAGATTGCAAACAGTGATGGATATGCATGGGGCTATGATGTAAAAACTGCACAAATGCTGGCAGATGCATTAGGATGGGAGCTTGAAATTTATAAAACCGAATGGAGTGCAATTGTAATGGGATTGGATGCCAATGATTACGATTGTATTATCGGTGGAATGTGTTATAGCGAAGAACGTGACGAGACACTTGATTTTACCACTCCATATTATTTAAGAGATGTGGTGCTTACGGTAAAAGACGATGGTCCATATGCAGATGTTACAGATGTTAGTGAATTTGATGGTAAAAATCCAACGGTTACTACACAGCTTGGAACAAACTTCCCGAATTACTATCCGTTAATTCCTACTGCAGTAGAGGGAACACAGTATGAGACAACTTCGGAAGTGTTTATGGCTGTAAAATCAGGAACAGCAGATATCAGTGTTATTGATTACCCAACTTCAAAATCAGCAGTTGGAACGATGTCCGGTCTTAAAATATTAGATATTGATTTACCGTGTCCGGAAGCAAATTCCAATGATGTATGTATTGCGGTAAGAGAGGGTGATACGGAATTAAAAGAGTTACTTCAGGGTGCATTAGAGGAATGTGGATGGACAACAGACAATAAAGATAAATTCGATGCACAGATGGATGAAATGATTGAAGTACAGCCATCATCAAATTAGAAAATAACGGGAGGTGTCATTCATGGGAGAGATGGGCATATTATTGGCAGCAGCTACGCCTGGTGCGGAAAGTGGAAGTTTAGAATGGGCAGTCTTTATCGCTCAGAAATATGCGGGCATGTTTTTAAATGCGACATGGACGACATTATATGTGGCAGTTATCGGTACAATCGTAGGATTTTTACTGGGATTTCTGGTTGGTGTGATTAACACCAGCCAGGTACATCCGGAAGATTTCATATTGAAACGGATTTTTTCTAAAATCTTACGGGTGATTGTAATGATTTATATGGAAATTTTCAGAGACACGCCAATGATTGTACAGGGCATGATTATCTATTATGGTTTAAGACAGTCTAATGTGGAAATTGCGCCTGTTGTGGCAGGTATTCTTGTAACAGTGTTAAATACGGGAGCTTATATGGGTGAGACGGTACGTGCCGGAATTAACTCCGTAGACAAAGGTCAGGAAGAAGGAGCACTTGCCATGGGAATGTCACATGTTGGAGCAATGATTCATGTAATCTTGCCGCAGGCATTTCGAAATGTAATCCCTGAGATGGGAAATACTTTTGTTAACAATTTGAAAATGACCTCGGTGTTAAATGTTATCGGTGTTTCAGAGCTTTTCTTAATGGCAAAGACGGCAGGTGGTTCTTATTATAAATACTATGAATCCTATCTTGTTATTGCAGCGATTTATTTAGTACTTTGTTTCATTTTTAACAGATTATTTGCTCTGTTAGAAAAGAAATTAGAAGGAAAATCAGATTATGTACTGGCAACGGAATATTTAGATAATGAGTAGGAGGGATAATTATGTCAGATGCCATTATAAAAGTAGAGAGTTTAAGAAAAAGTTTTGGTGACCATGAGGTATTAAAAAAGATTGATTTTGAAATAAAAAAGGGCGAGGTTATCTGCATTATTGGTTCTTCCGGTTCCGGAAAATCTACCTTGCTTCGGTGTATTAATCATTTGGAAACACCGACAGAAGGCGAGATATTGTTTCATGATGTTCCGATAAAAAATACCGGTCGTGCACTTTCGGAGTATCGAACCAAAGTTGGTATGGTATTTCAGTCTTTCAATCTATTTAATAATATGACTGTGTTTGATAATTGTATGTCCGGTACGAAAAAGGTGTTGCACTTAGAAAAAGAAGAATGTAAAAGCCGGGCAATTACTCACTTAAAGCAGGTAGGAATGGCACCATATATTCATGCAAAACCATCACAGCTTTCCGGAGGACAGAAGCAGCGTGTAGCAATTGCAAGAGCACTTTGTATGAATCCGGAAGTTTTGCTTTTTGATGAACCAACGAGTGCCTTGGACCCGGAAATGGTAGGCGAAGTTTTAAATGTAATGAAAAAACTGGCGAGTGAAGGGCTTACAATGATTATTGTAACGCATGAAATGGAATTTGCAAAAAATGTTTCTACCAGAACAATTTTCATGGATGACGGATATGTGGTGGAAGATGATATACCACAGAATCTGTTTACAAATCCGAAAAACCCAAGAACCAGAGAATTTTTAAAACGCTATATGGAAAGTTGAGGGTAAAATATGAAAAATTATGTGATTACGGTAGCACGAGGCTTTGGCAGTGGCGGAAAACAGATTGCCAGCAGAGTCGCAGAAGAATTAGGAATTCATTGCTATGAAAATAGAATCTTAACACTTGCATCCCAGATGAGTGGTTTAGATGAGCAGCTTTTCAGAGAAGTAAATGAAAAGATGAGGGATAAAAAAGTATCTTCTTTTTTAAGAGGACTTCCGATTACCAGTAAACCGAAGCCGGAAGATAGAGATTTCGTTTCTGATGAAAAGCTTTATGAATTGCAAAAACAGATTATTGAACAACTGGCAGACAGTGAATCCTGCGTCATTGTGGGAAAATGTGCAGACTGGGTATTAAAAGACAGAAATAATGTGGTAAGCGTTTATATTGAAGCACCAAGACATTACTGTGTGCAAGAAATTATGGAACGCATGGGTGTAAATGAGGCAACTGCGAATAAGTCAATCGAACAGACAGATAAATACAGAGCTGCTTATTATGAGCATTATACCGGGGGCAATTATTGGACTAATCCGGTAAATTATGATTTGACTTTAAATAGTGAGCGGGTAGGAAAAGATAATTGCGTCAATATGATCCTGGATTATTTAAAGATGCGTTTTCCGGATATAGATTTTTCAAAGAAAAACGGTGCAGAAAAAGAAGAGAATAATAAAAAAGCATAGTTGATATTTGGCTAAGTAGTGGAGGAATTTGTTATGAGAATCGAAGAACATCCTATTCTCGGGAAGACGGAGGAAAGGAAAAAAGTAACATTTACATATGATGGAAAACCAATGGAGGGATATGAAGGGGAACCGATTGCTGCAGCATTAAAGGCGGCAGGAGTTATGGTACACAGACATACGAAAAAAGGAAGTCCAAGAGGAATTTTCTGTGCGATTGGCAGATGTACAGACTGTGTTATGGTGGTGGATGGAAAGCCAAACATCCGTACCTGTGTTACACCATTAGAAGAAGGAATGGTGGTACAGACACAGCATGGTTGCAAGTAGAAGATATACAAAGTTGGAAAGAAGAGGAGCAGGCGTATGAAACGGTATGAATTAATCGTTATTGGAGCAGGTCCGGCGGGATTATCCGCAGCAATTGAAGCTGCCAAGGCAGGAATGGAAGTTATTGTTTTTGATGAAAATGCAAGACCGGGAGGTCAGTTGTTTAAACAGATACATAAATTTTTTGGTTCGAAAGAACACAGAGCAAAGGTAAGAGGATTTAATATCGGAGAAGATTTACTAAAAGAGGCAAAAGAGGCAGGAGTTACAGTAGAACTTAATGCAACCGTTGTTGGTCTTTATCCGGAAAAAGAAGTAAATGTAAAAATCGGAAATAAAATTAAGCATATAAAAGGGGATGCGGTAATTATTGCAACGGGAGCCAGTGAGGCAGTTGTAAATTTCCCGGGCTGGACATTGCCGGGTGTAATCGGAGCAGGTGCAGCACAGACGATGATGAATCTTTATCATGTGCAGCCGGGAGAAAAAGTATTGATGTTAGGAAGCGGCAATGTGGGACTGGTTGTAAGTTATCAGTTATTGCAGGCTGGTTGTGAAGTCGTTGCATTGGTTGATGCGGCACCTAAAATCGGTGGATATGGTGTGCATGCTGCAAAGGTATCACGTTGTGGAGTTCCATTCTATCTTTCGCATACGATTAAGCAGGTAGAAGGAACCGATTGTGTGACGGGAGTTACTATTGCAGAAGTAGACGCTTCGTTCCATTTTATACCGGGAACGGAAAAGCATTTTGATGTTGACACAGTTTGTCTTGCAGTTGGATTAAATCCGATGAGTCAGTTGGCGGAAATGGCACAGTGTCAGATGGAAGATAATCCGAAGAAAGCAGGATTTGTACCGGTTTGTGATGAGTATGGAAGAACCAGTGTGGATGGTATTTATGTGGCAGGAGATGTTTCAGGCATTGAAGAAGCAAGTTCCGCAATGATTGAAGGAAGGATTGCCGGAGTATCCGTTGCACATGATTTTTCTTATGTAAATGATGAAGAATTTAAAGAAAAAGTAGCTGGTTTTGAAACAGCATTAGGAAGTCTGCGTCAGGGGATGTTTGCTCCGGAAAACCGAGGAAAAAATATTGAAAAAACCGAGGAAGGGATTGAGATATCTAAAAATCTTTTGAAAAAAGGGTATTTGGGAGAGGAAGTCTTTACATTTCCGGGTGTAAAGAAAATCAAGGGATTGCATCCGGTGATTGAATGTACACAGAATATCCCATGTAATCCTTGTCAGGATGCATGTAAGCGAGGCTGCATTAAGATCGGAGAGAAAATCACGAGTCTTCCGGATGTAGATGAAAATGTTCCTTGTATCGGCTGTGGTATGTGCGTGGCAAGTTGTTCCGGACAGGCAATTTTCCTTGTGAATGAGGATGCAGGAGATGGTATGGGTACGGTTACAATGCCGTATGAGTTTTTACCATTACCGGAAAAAGGAGAAAAAGGACTGGCGTTAAGCAGAAAGGGAGAAACGATTTGTGAGGCAGAAGTGGTAGAAGTTAAGACAGCACCGGCCTTCGATCATACGAATCTTTTGACGATAAAAGTGCCATCAGAATATGTAATGAATGCACGTTTCTATAAAGCCAGATAGGAGGATTGATTGTTATGGAGAAATTACAGGACCGGTTTGCGGATATTGGAGAATTTGTACCGCAGGATGATGATGATGTGATTGTCTGCAGATGTGAAGAAATTACAAAAGGCGAAATCAGAAAGGCTGTCCATGAGGGAATTTTTACGATTTCGGAAATGCGAAGATATTTAAGAAACGGAATGGGACTTTGTCAGGGACAGACTTGCGGGAAAATGGTAAAAGGTATTATGGCAAGAGAACTTGGAATTCGTCCAATTGATTTGACCCTGGCGACGGCAAGGGCACCGATGCGTCCGATGGAAATGAAAATATTAGCGAACGATAGAAATGATGATTAGGAGGAATTATTATGAGTATAAATTTTCGATACCTCAGTGAAGAAGATATGATAAAAGCAGGTGTAAAAGACATGCATAACTGTGTACTTGCCTGTGAAGAAGCTTATGAATTGATTGGAAAAGGCGACTATATTATGGGAGGAGAATTACATAATTCTCATGGTATTTCTCTGACATTTCCGGATGAACCAAAATTTCCGGGTATGCCGAAAAATGCACCGGATCGCAGATTTTATGCAATGCCGGCTTATTTAGGCGGAGAGTTTCATATGTGTGGAGAAAAATGGTATGGCTCTAACATTGAAAATCCAAAGAGACAGCTTCCACGTTCTATTTTAATGCTTACGTTGAATGATCCGGATACCGGAGCACCGGTGGCATATATGTCTGCAAATATTTTAAGTGCAATGCGTACCGGAGCAGTACCTGGTGTTGCAGCAAAATATCTGGCAAAAGAAGATGCAAAGGTTGTTACATTAGTGGGTCCCGGCGTAATTAACAGAACGGCATTAATGGCATTTCTGGATGTGCGTCCGACCATTGATACGGTAAAATTAAAAGGTCGTGGAAAAGAAAGTTTACAGAGAATGTCTGATTTTATTAAAGAAAACTATCCACAGGTAAAAAATGTAATTATTTGTGACTCTATGGATGAAGCAATTGCAGATTCAGATATCGTAAGCATGGGTACTTCCGGTGCCGATCCGGAAGTAAACAGTAAGTATTTAAAAGATGGAGTTTTATTCTTAGGTTCCTCCAGATTTAAAATGGATGATGACTTTTTGTTGAATCGATGTCAGGCAGTTGTGGATAACTGGGGCGTTTACGAGAGCAATTTGTTAGAACGTGGCAGTAAGTTCCCTCCAAATGGTTTCAGACACAATGATGGTGGTGGAAACCGATTACTGGGCATGTATTTCCTTGATTATGTTCATGAAGGCTTAAAGAAAAGAGAAGATATCTGGAATATGTCAGATGTGATTGCCGGAAAAGTAAAAAGAACTTCGCCGGATCAGTCTTTTGCCTGTGCCTGCTATGGTATGCCGGTATGGGATGTGGCATGGGGCACGAAGGTTTTAAGAAATGCGGAAAAAAATGATGTTGGTACAGTATTAAAACTTTGGGATGTGCCGGATATGTATTAAAAAACGATTCAGTACATTCACAGTTACTGAAATGAAACGTATTTTACGCGCATGAAGGCGCAGAAATGAGGGAAATATGAAAACAACAGCAGATGTGATTGTAATAGGTTCAGGAATTATAGGAAGTGCCACGGCATATTATCTGGCAAAAAATGGTTTAGATGTTATTGTTTTAGAAAAGGATGAAACGATTGGAAATGGAAGCTCATCAAGAAATGGTGGCGGAGTCAGACAATCCGGAAGAGATGTGCGTGAACTTCCACTTGCGATGTATTCGGTACGAAATCTCTGGCCAAATCTGGCAGAAGAACTTGGAATGAGCGTGGAATACCATCAGGACGGAAATCTTCGTCTTGGAAAGACAGAGGCTCACCTTGTGAAATTAAGACAACTGGCAGACAATGCGTCTGCAGTTGGTCTGGATGTAAGAATGATTGATGCGGATGAAGTGAAAAAAATCTGTCCGTATATGTCAGACGAAGTAATCGGTGCAAGCTGGTGTCCGACAGACGGACATGCGAATCCGCTTCTTGCAACGCTTGCATATTATAAAAAGGCAAGACAGTTGGGCGTACAGTATTATAGTGGTGTTACGGTAGAAAAATTAGGACTGGTCAGAGGAAAAGTAAGAAAAGTGATTACGAATGAGGGAACATTCGAGACAGATATGGTAGTGGTAGCGGCAGGAATCGGAAGCAGGCCGATTTTGAATTCTGTTGGAATTGATATCCCAATGAATCCAAAGATTGCAGATACGATTGTTACCGAAGCACAGGCTCCAATGTTCTGGCAGATGCTTGGAACGGCAGCAGCAGACTTTTACGGGCATCAGACGGAACATGGTTCTTTTGTATTTGGTGGCGGTTCCGGTCATGAAGCTTATGCAAAGCATCCGGAACAGATGTATAGTACCAGCATTACAGCCTCTTATATTTGCAGGGCAATTGGTGGCTACTTCCCGGCATTGAATGATACAAAAATTGTGCGTACCTGGGCAGGATGTCATGATCTTTGTTCAGATGGTGTGCCGGTCATTGATAAGATTGACGAATTAGAAGGTCTTGTAGTTGGATGTGGATTTTCCGGTCATGGTTTTGGAATTGCTCCGGCGGCAGCTATGGTGCTTTCAGAGCTTGCGATGGGAAAAGAAGCGTCTGTTGATATTTCAGGACTCCGCTATGACAGATTTGTGGCAAAAGCATAGAAATGTTGTATGTTTATGAGTAAATCAATGATTGGGAAAGAGAAGTGAAAAATCAGATGAAAAAGTTAGTCTTAACAAAAGAGGCGTTTGTAATTGGAGAAAATGCCCTGGATTATTTAAAAGAAATGAATGCAGAACGTGCGGTAATCGTAACCGGTGGAAAATCTATGTTTTCTACCGGTGTGATTGATAAGGTGACGGAATTATTAGAAGAAGGCGGAGCAGAGGTCTTTGTTTATTCCGGAGTCAGCAAAAATCCTACCGTAACACAGGTCGAAGAGGGATTAAGCGTTTTAAGAGAGAAAAAACCTGATATGGTAGTTGCGGTAGGTGGAGGGTCTCCGCTTGATGCAGCTAAGGTTATGACATTATTTTATGATTTCCCGGAATTTGATTTTTCCAACGTATTACAGGCAGATCTTAGTAATTTGAAATTAAAAACAAAGTTTGTGGCAATTCCGTCTACTTCAGGCACTGCATCAGAAGTGACACATGTGGGTGTGATTACTTATGAAAAAGAGGAGTACAAGTTTGCAATTCGTTCGGAAGCAATCCGTCCGGATGTGGCAATTCTTGATCCTGCGTTACCGCAAACGCTTCCTTGTAAGATAGCAGCTGAGACCGGCATGGATGCATTAACGCATGCGTTGGAAGCTTATATTAATAAGACGGGAAATGATTTTACTTATGCGTTGGCGAAAGAAGCGGCAGAAGGAATCTTAGAATGGCTTCCGGTTTCCGTAAAGACAGGCAGTAAAGAGAGCAGGGAAAAAATGCATAATTTCTCCTGTATGGCAGGAATGGCATTTTCTAACAGTGGTCTTGGAATGGTACATGGGGTTTCTCATGCATTTGGCGGAAAATATAATTTGGCGCATGGACTTGCAAATGCTATTGTTTTGCCGTATTCTATGGATTATAACAAAAAAGATAAAGAAGTACGGGAAAAGTATGAGAAGTTATCCCGTATTTTAGGCGGCGATGTGATTGAGAAGGTAAAGGCATTGCAAAAGGAATTAGGGATTGCTTCCTGCATGAAAGAAGCAGGAGTAGATGAGGAAAGTTATAAAGCCGATTTTGACTTTTTACTTGAAAATTCAATGAAAGGTTCTACTGCTGTAAATCCAATTCCGGTACCTGTTTCAGACATGGAAAAATTCTTAGATTGTATTTATTATGGAAAGAAAGTAGAGTTTTAAACGTTTATGAGCAAGTAACGAAGCGGATTGCTAATGTCTGCTTAACCTGATTCAGAACCTGCCGTCAAAAAACAAAAAGAAAGGCTGTTACTATGTTATTGTTACAACAGATGATGGCATTGTTTTTGATGATGCTGATTGGATATTTATGTGCAAAAATCGGGGCGTTGGATCAGACAGCTTCAAAAAAGATTTCGTGGCTGGTCGTCAATGTGGGAAATCCTGCGATGATTATTGCATCCGGGATGGATAATGAAAATCCGGTAGAAATGAAAAAAATTTTTCTGGTAATTGGACTTTCTCTGATTATCTATGCGGTCTTACTGTTACTTTCTGTATTTTTGCCGAAAATACTTGGCGTAAAGAGGGAGAATGATGGTGTTTATCGTGTGATGCTTATCTTTTCTAATATAGGATTTATGGGACTGCCGTTGCTTTCTGCAATGTATGGTGGAGAATCCTTACTTTATGCGGCGATGTTTTTCTTCCCATTTAATATTTTGATTTATACCTATGGCATTCGTGCGATGCAAAAACGAAGTGACAAAAAGGAGAAATTCCAATGGAAAAAGGTGCTTAATATCGGTGTGATTTCGAGTTTCGTTGCACTTATTATTTATTTTGCGAGAATTCCGATGCCGGATTTCGTAAAAACAACAGTTAATAGTATGAGTGAGATTACGGCACCTTTAAGTATGATGGTAATTGGTGCTTCTTTTATGGAATTTAAAATAAAAGAGTTATTTACGGATGTAAGGCTTTTACTTTTTTCATTGATAAAACTTTTGCTTTTGCCGATTGCAGGAACATGGCTTATCATGCAGTTTGTAACAGATCCTATGATTTGCGGTGTTTGTATGGTGATGCTGGCAACACCGGTTGCGAGTATGGCGGCGATGTTGGCACAGCAATATGATGGAAATTATGCCCTGGCAGCCAAAGGCGTGGCACTGACTACGATTTTATCGGTTGTAACGATGCCGGTAGTAGCTGCAGTACTTGGATTGTGAAATGAAAGTATTCCCCGCCTTTAAGTTGTAGAAACTGAGGTGGGGGAATATTTTTAGATAAACGTCTAAAAACATGTTGACAAACATCTAAATACAGTTTATGCTATACCTATATTTGAAACACATCATAAATATTATTAGATAAACATCTAATGTTCAAGGAGGTATAGCATGGATAACGTATGTGTAAATGAAAAAATTGGTTATCGGGATGTTTTTGGTCAAAAGGAATATTTGAAGCTGCTAATTGCAAATTTAATCAGTCGTTTTGGAGACTCCATTGATGCAATTGCATTTACCTGGATTGTATATCAGGTTACGGGAAGTGCTTCCTGGTCCGCAATTATTTTTGCGATGAATCGGTTGCCAAGTATTTTTGTGCAGCCTTTTGCAGGAGCATGGGTGGAAAGAAGAAATAAGAAAAGAATCATGGTGGGAGCTGATTTGATTCGTGGAGTAATCGTTGTTATGCTCGCGGTACTGCTTTATACCAATCGGGTGAATGCAGGCATTTTACTGATGTTTACGCTTATTATTTCTTCGGTCGAAGCGTTTTGTCTTCCGGCAACAACGGCGGCAATTCCCAAAATCATTGACATGAAGTATTATGAATATGCAAGTTCGTTAAACCAGTCATTAAGTACGGTGGTTCAGCTGGTCGGAATGGCTGCGGCAGGAACGATTATTGCAATATTTGGTGTCGGGGCAGCAGTTTTAGTAGACGGGGTGACATTCTTTTTGTCTTCCTTTATGATTACATTGGTAAGAATAAAAGAAAAAGATTTGAAGAAGGAAAAAAATAATTCATCTGCCTATTTTGAAAATTTAAAAGATGGAGTAAAATATTTAAAAGAACAGCCGGTAATTCGCAATTTCTGTCTGATCGCAGTCGCAGCGAATGGAATTATTGCACCGATTAATTCTTTAGAAGGACCGATGGTGAAAGAATTGTTTGGGCAGGGAGCAGAATTTATGAGTATTTTTGGGATTGCGCTGACAGTAGGCGTGGGTCTTGGAGCATTGGTGTTTCCTATGCTTAATCAAAAAATAAAAGTGCGTCCTTTGGTAGTAATTAGTGGAATAGCAGTAGGAGCAGGTGTCTTTTTGATGACGCTTGGACCGCTGGTACAAGAGGTATATTGGGAAATCTTTTTACTTGTTGTAATCGCATCTTTTCTGATTGGTGCAGGGTCGGGTGTACTGTCTTCTGCGCTTAATGTGCAGCTCATGAAAAAGGTGGAGCCGGATTATCTGGCAAGAACGGTCGCTATCTTTGGCGCAGGGGGAAGTGCAGCAGAACCGGTTGTTTCATTTTTGACAGGATTTCTTGCACTCTATTTTTCCGTAGGTCAGATTTTTGCGGCCTGTGCGATATTATGTGTGCTATTATTTTTATGGATTGAAATAAAAAAGGTGAGAGTGGAATAAAAGTGAGGAAATGTAATGGAGAAGTGCATTATTATTGATAAGGCAGATCTGGTCAGAGAGTCGGTAGGACTTTTGGTTCATCTGGGAACAAAAAAAGATTTTGAACAATTACAGAAAGAGCTGACAAAGAAATTTAAACTTTCTCATGATTTGTATCGAAAAAAATTTGAACTTTTAAAACAAATAGAAAAGGATGCAAAGACAGAATTTAAAAATGATGATGGAGAACTGGAATATTATTTTGGAAAAGAAAACTCGGATGGCAGTAATATAGGAGAAGTGGCGATTTTATGGACGGATATTTTGTATCGGAATCACAAATCCCTAAAAGAATATAGAGAGCAATTAGACAAGCTGTCAGAAAAAGAGTATTGTGAAAAATTTGGAAACGCACTTGCCTGTTATAACAGCATTTTGCAGAGCGGGGAAGACTTTCAGTCTTATACGGAACCAATTCAGGTTATACGGATTTTGATGCAGATGGAGATAAAGGATGAAACAAAGTGGAAGCTACAGCAGATTTTTCTAAATAAGGAGGAACATTGGAATCGTATTTTTGCTTTATTAAAAAAGGCAGAGAAAGTGTTGTTACCTTATGAAGAAGAGATGAATGAACTGGCAAAGATTTTTGCTGCATACTATAAAAAAGTATTAAACGATGTTACCATTAAGGAACTGGTGAAAAATGCGATTGACGTTACATTGGATGACAATGAACAGGGAACGGTGGTGATTCCAAGTTTTCTTTTGCCCAATTATTTTTCCATTATGGCGGATGGAAAGGAGAAGATTGATACTCCATATTACTTAACCATTGGAATTTTGTTTGATGATAAATTTTCAATTTCTATGACATCCTTAAAAGAAAAAGAAGAAGGTTCCGAGTATATGGCAAAGGTGTTAAAACTTTTAAGTGACAGGAGCAAACTCGAAATACTTTCTTATATTAAAAATAAAAAAGCATATGGCAGTGAGCTGGCAAAGCAGTTAAACCTCACCAATGCCACGGTTTCCCATCATATGTCAGGACTGGTCAATGCAGGACTTGTTATTATGGAAAAAGAGGACACGAAGATCTATTACAGGGCCAATATAGAAGAAATCAGTGAGGTACTGAATAGTTGCCTTAAATATTTGACAGAGTGAAGCGGTTCATGCGCAAGTAGCAAAGCGGATTGTGAATATCCGCTTTACTCTTGCAGAATGAAATTTTTTATGATAACATAGTTTAAAATTAAATTAAAAAATGATTGCAGGAAAAAAATGGATGAACAGTTGGAAGTGGCTTTAAAAGGCGGAGAGTTTAAACGTTTATTTGAAAGTCAGTTTGTAGACATAAAAAAGAGATATGATTTAAAAAAGGTAGATATTGAGGTATTGTACTTTTTGTCAAATTGCAACGAGCACAATACCCCCACAGATATTTACAGAAGCTTAAAGTTAAATAGAGGACATGTGTCACAGGCAATTGATAATTTATGCAGGCGGGAACTCATTATTGCCATTCCGGACAAGGATGACCGGAGATATATGCATTACAAGATCAGTGAGAATGCCGTAGAAATCATAAAAGAAATTTCTATTGTAAGAAAAGAACTGGATCAGCAGATATTTAAGGGTATTTCAAAGGAAGAAATGCTTGCTTATAAAAGAACCTCGGAAAAAATATGTTCGAATATCCGGGAAATGTTGAAGATGTAAAATAATTCGGGATAATAATAAAATCTATTGACAGTTAGTGAAAAAACAGTATAATACTTTAAAAATAAACAGTTTAAAATTATTGTTTTAGAAAGACAAACAGTACGACAGTTGTCATTAGGTTTGTATTCTGTAAAGATGTGGCAGGATTTGAAGGAACAAGGTTTGCTAGAATGTGGCAAAGGAGAGAGGAAAAACATATGGAAGAAAAAAGACAGGAAGCAGATACATTAAAGCTTGGAAATGAACTTACGATACGCAGGTATTTGTTTAATAAGATGCAGGTGAACCAGGTGCTTAGTGTGCCGGACTATATCGCATTACACATTATTAAAGAAACGGAAAGTAAGGAAGATATTTACGCAGGAAAAACATATTTAAAAGATTTGGCAGAAAAAATGAAACTTTCCATTCGTCAGACTTCAAAGCTAGTCGGAAAATTAAAAGACAGTGGTCTGGTTGTGTGGTCACATGATGGAAACGGAAGCGAAGGAACCTATGTTACGATTACAGAAGCGGGAGAAAAATTGTTAGAGCAGCAACAGGTTTTGTTTAAAGACTATTACGGAAGAGTAATAAAAAAATTCGGAAAAGAGAATCTGATTCAATTACTCAATATGATGAAACAATTGGAAACGGTTATGAGCAGTGAACTGGAAGAAATGGAGGAGCAGGAAGATGATGGAGAATTTGAATGAGTATGCAAAGAAGCAGCAGAAAATCTGTGTCAAAAATGATAGCATCGCACCTCGTTTATATGATGAGTATGGTGTGAATCTGGGATTGCGTGATGAAAAAGGAAATGGTGTTCTTACAGGTCTTACCAAAATTTCTAAAATTACATCTTCTTCCATCATAGACGGAAAAAAAGTTGCGGCAGATGGAAAGCTCTGGTATCGCGGTTACCGGGTGGAACAGCTTATTGAATCGTTGGGAGAATGGGAGCTTGGATTTGAAAAAATAGCCTATCTCTTACTTATGGGAGAGCTGCCGAATAAGGAAGAAGAGCAGAAGTTCGCCAAATTAATCGGAGAATGCAGAACCTTACCTACGAATTTCACCAGAGATGTTATTATGAAGGCACCGACGGAAGATATTATGAATTCCATGACAAAAAGTATTTTAACACTGGCATCTTATGACGAGAATGCCAAGGATACCAGTGTATCTAATGTTTTAAGACAATGCATACAGTTAATCAGTGAATTCCCAATTTTGGCTGTTTATGGATACAATGCCTATAATCATTATGAAAAACAGGCAAGTATGATTATTCATCATCCGAACCCGGAATTATCAACAGCAGAAAATCTTCTCATGATGTTAAGACCAGATCAGCATTATACCAAAGTGGAGGCAAAGGTTTTAGATACGGCTCTCATTTTACATATGGAGCATGGTGGGGGAAATAATTCTACGTTCACGACCAGAGTCGTAACGTCATCCGGTTCGGATACTTATTCTACGATTGCCGCAGCAATGTCATCGCTGAAAGGACCAAAGCACGGTGGAGCAAATATTAAAGTAATGGAGATGATGGAAGATATCAGAAATCATGTTCATGATTATAGTGATAAGGAAGAAATCAGTGCATATTTGTCAAAAATCCTGAATAAAGAAGCATTTGATAAAAAAGGTCTGATTTATGGAATGGGACATGCCATTTATTCGGTATCGGATCCAAGGGAGCGTGTCTTCAAGAAATATGTAGAAAAGCTGGCGAAGGAAAAAGGAAAAGATGATGATATGCTGCTTTATCAGAATATTGAAGAAATTGCGCCACATCTGATTGCAGATAAGAGACACAGGGTGAAAGAAGTGAGTCCGAATATTGACTTTTATAGTGGATTTGTGTATGAGATGCTCGGAATTCCGCAGGAGCTTTATACGGCAATCTTTGCTGTGGCACGAATTGTAGGATGGAGTGCGCATCGAATCGAAGAATTAATTTGTACGGATAAAATTATCCGCCCGGCATATATGAGTGTGATGGAGGAGATTGACGAATAGGCTTCTTATGACTAAAAGTAAAAAATATGATGCATACTATTACTGCAAAAAACATTGCAGTTTATAAGGAATAGATCATGATTTTTTATGAAGTAAAAACACCGGAAGAGTATCAGAAAGTATTTTATCGTCAACTTGGATTAGAAAAGATTGTTTCAGAAGAAAATAAAGTTGTATGGGAAAACAAGAAGGTCGGAATGGTTTATGGCATAGGGTCTGTGGACACTCTGGTGGTGTATGCAGGTTGTTATACGGTTCCGACCGATTTTTTTGTGAAATACCGGTATGAAAAGCCATATTTGCATTTCGGGATGCTTCGTGAGGGAAGTTTTCTTACCATTGACAGAGCATCGGATCGAATCAATCCATGGAGAAAGGGACAATATTTTAAAGGTGTGGAAGTATGGGCTAACATGGATTATATAAAGGAGCAGCTTCTTCCGGTCTTAGGGTATGAAAAGGAAGCACTTTCTTTTTTGAAAGAAAATGTGCGATATACCCTGCTGGAGGAAATGCAGAATATTCTTTTACGAATGGAGAGGCTGATACGGGAACATACACTGACGAAGTCTTTGCTGTTTTCTCTCGTATTGGAATTTCTGGCATTTTTATTACATCAGAAAGATCAGCTTTTTCTTTTCAATAAGAAAGTACGAGGAAGGAGTATTTTGATTGGAAAACGAAAGCTGTGGTTGTCGGATACAGATATGAAAAAAATTATTATGGTGCATGATTTAATAAAAAAGGATGCTGCTTCGTTTTATACGATTTACGAATTGAGTAAAGAGGCAGGCATCAGTGAACAGAAGTTAAAAGCGGGTTTTTTTGAATTATATCAGCAGACCATCTGGGATTATGCGAATCAGATGCGGATGACATTGGCAAGCGAACTTTTACAGACAAAAGAGCTTGGAATTGCACAAATTGCAGAAAAAACCGGATATCACAGTCAGTCTGCATTTATCCGGATGTTTAAAAAATGGTATGGTGTTACACCGGGGCAATTCCGCAGGCAGCTTACCCGGATACAGAATGCCTGCTATGAGGAATAATAAGTGGTGTATCGCTTATTGGATCTTTGATTACCATACAGTTAAGACCGTAAATATCGTGTATAAGATCTGATGTAATGATTTCAGAAGGCGGACCGGAGGAAAGTAAGGTACCATTTTTCATGGCAAAAATATGATCCGCATATCGTGCAGACAGATTGATATCATGGAGTACCATGACAATCGTGGTCTGCTTTTTTCGATTTAAGTCTACCAGTAAATCTAAAATTTCGACCTGATAGGCAATATCAAGATAAGTAGTCGGTTCATCTAAGAGCAAAATATCGGTCTGCTGTGCGAGTGCAAAAGCAATCCAGACACGTTGTCTTTGTCCGCCGGAAAGTTCATCTACACATCGCTCAGAAAGCTCGGTAATTCCCATAAGTTCCATCGCTTCTTCCATGGCAGCAAAATCTGCGCTGGTCAGATTGGAAAAAGGTTTCCGGTAAGGATACCGTCCGCGGGCAATGAGGTCAGCCACTTTAATGCCTTCCGGGGCAGAGGAAGACTGCGGCAGAAGACCTAGTATTTTTGCGACTTCTTTGGAAGGAAAAGCAGAGATTTCTTTGTCATCTAAAAGGACGGTTCCGTTTTTCGGTGAAAGTAATCTGGAAAAGGTTTTTAAAAGCGTGGACTTTCCACAGCCGTTGGCACCTAAAATAACGCTGATTTTATTTTGTGGAACCGATAAAGTTACATCATTTAAAATTTGTTGTTTCTCATATCCGAACGAAAGATTTTTTGCTGATAAAACAGGGTGGTTCATGATAGTTTCCCTCCTTTTTTATTGGTATAAAGCAGTAAAAATAATAAATAGGGTGCGCCTAACATTCCGGTGACTACACCTACCGGATAACGGGAAGGCAGTAAAAACTGTCCGATTAGGTCGGAGCCTGATACTAAAATAGCTCCAAGAAAAGCAGAAGAGAGCATATTTGTCTGTCCTTTGCCACAGAGTTTTGCCGCAATCGGACCGGAAAGAAATGCGACAGATGCAATCGGACCGGTCACGGAAGTTGCAAAAGCAATTAAAAGGATGGCAAAAAAAATAAGAAAAAGCCGAAGGATTGTTACTTTTGCGCCGAGTGTGGTACCGTAAGAATCGCCCAATTGCAAAATCTGCAAATGTCTTTGCATCAATAAAATACTGCTGCCGGCAAAAAGCACAACGATGGCAAGTTTTGGAATGGAGTCAAGGCGGATTCCACTTAAACTTCCGCTAAGCCAGCGCAAGGCACTTGCAACATCATATTCGGACGCTTTTAACAGCATAAAAGAAATTAAGGCATTTAAAAAAGCCTGCATTCCGATACCGGTAAGAATTAGTTTTCCGGTAGAAAATCCTTTGTGGTTAGATAAAAAGTAAATAAAAAATGCAGTCAAAATACCAAAAAATACTGCAAGGAGTGAAACATAAGTGCGGTTCATATTAAGAATTAAAATTCCAAACACCGCGGCGGCACTGCTTCCGGAAGTCACACCTATGAGATCGGGACTTGCCAGAGGATTTTTTAAAAGCATCTGAAATGTGTTTCCTGCCATACCAAAGGCGATTCCGCAAAGGATGGCGGCACACATGCGAGGCAGTCTGAGTGTCAGAATAGGAAACACAGCTCCTGTTATCTTTTCGCCGCTAAGGACACGAAAGACTGTAGTTAATGGGTAAAACGTGTCACCACAGCTTAACATCATAAAGGCAAGACACAAAACAAGTAAGAAAAGGAGGAATGTAATAAGACAGTAGCGACGTTTCCTTTTCTGATAGCCTTGTCGGATGGGAGAAATTGTTACATTCATAGTGTTCGTACCTTAACCTTTCTTATTAAAATAATAAATACCGGTGCACCAAGCAGTGCGGTGATGATACCGGATTCCAGTTCGCCCGGACGACCGAGGATACGGCCTGATACATCTGCAATTAGTAAAAGGCAGCTTCCGCCAATTGCAGAAAAAGGAAGAATCTTCCTCATGTCAGGACCAAGCAGCATGCGCATAAAGTGTGGAACCATTAAGCCAATAAATCCAATTGGACCTGCCAGTGCCGTAGTGGATGCACATAAAAGAACACCTGCAAAGGCAGTAGTTCCACGTACAAGAGTAACATTTAAGCCGAGTGCAGTTGCTGATTCATCTCCGAGTGCTAAAGTATTAAGGGAGGGTGCCAGAGCAAAACTAAGTCCAAAGCCAAGAAAAAGCCATGGCAGAGCAAGGAAAATATCTTCATAGGAAACGCCGCCGATACTTCCGGTCTGCCAGAAGCGAAACCGATCCATTACCTGATTGTTCGGTAACATAACGGTATTGACCAAAGACTGCAGGGCAGTACTTGTTGCAGCACCGGCCAAAGCCAGCTTGATTGGAGTCGCACCGCCCTGTCCCGCAGAGGCAAGCCCATATACGAAAAGGGCAGTAAGCATGGCACCAACGAATGCCAGGAGAAGATACTGGGTTCCTGTATTAATATGAAAAAATGCCATGCCTGTTACCACGAATAAAGAAGCTCCGGTATTCACACCTAAGATACTTGGGTCAGCAATAGGGTTTCTTGTAATCGCCTGCATGAGTGCTCCGGAAATACTAAGGGCGGCGCCTGCTAATACACCAAAAATCGTTCTTGGAATTCTGGCCCGGACAACCTGGACGAAAAAACTTTCGTTATCTTTTCCGGTGACCATGGCTATGATATCAGCAAAACCTACGGATTTGACTCCGCAGGTTATGGATGCCAGAATGCAGAATAACAGAACAAGAATGCTGGCAGTACTGATTAGGATAAAGGATTTCTTTTTCATGATGGTATCTTTTCTCTTGCCTGATTTAAAAGAGAAAGGTATTCGTCAATCGTGTAAGGAATCGACAGGATGGAAGGGGTGCAGGCTCCGGCTAATACGGATTCACTGTCTACCAGTACGACCGCACCATCACGGATTGCAGGAATCTGTGACATCAGTTCATCCGCTTGCAAATCGGCAAGCAGTTGTTCATCACCATACACGACCATCATTTCTACGTCATTTAATAAATCGGCATTCTCACGGCTTAAGGTCACGGAAAAGTCTTCGGTACTTTCGGCGAGTGTAAGAACACTTTCCGGAAATTCTAAACCAAGGTCTGTAAGATAGTTGGCACGAGGGTCATTTGGAAGATAGACATAAAAGGTAGCAAAATCTTCCGGGCTGATCCAGAAAAATGCAGTTTTTGTGCCGGCAAGTTCCGGGTAGGCACTTAGTTTCTCATGAATCAGTGCATTTACTTCGGCAACTTTTGCTTCGCCCTCCTTTTTCATGCCCATTCCGGTTGCGTTTTGGATGGTCTGGTCACGCCAGTAAGTCTGCCATGCAGCAGTTTTGTAAGGAATGACCGGTGCAATTTCGCTCAGTAACGCATATTCTTCTTCGGTAAGTCCAGAATATGCTGCTAAAATTACATCCGGATTGCTGTTATGGATTGCTTCATAATCATAACCATCCAGATCATCAAATACGACCGGGTTTGTTTCCCCTAATGCTTCATAAGCTTCTGCGGTCCATAAATGCAGGTTATCGTCGGTTACTTTGCCATAATTTGCGGCAGAAACACCGACCGGAATTACACCGAGCGCAAGCGGGGTGTCCTGATTTTCCCAGCCAATCGTAGCAATCCGTTCCGGTTTTTGCTCGATTACGGTTTCTCCAAAATAGTGTTCTACGACAATCGGGTATTCACTGTCGGTAGAAGTAGCAGTCTCCGTGGATTCTGCAGTTTCTGTGGAAGAAACTGTGTCCTTTTCCTTTGTTGGAGCAGAATTGCCACAGCCGGTAAGAAGTGCTGCAACCATTGTAAGGCAGAGTCCGCCTGTTAGTAATTTGTTGTTTTTCATGATATCCTCCATTTCCTATTCACAAAATAATTTTGTGAGTTGTAATTGTAAGAAAATTCTAATAAATGTTAGCAAAAACTAACCGAAGGAAATGTATCATAAAAGAGCAAAGAATGTCAAAGGATGCACCGGATTTCGCAATTTTTACATCGGAATTAGAAAATTAGTATTTTTACATTTTGGGTGATTTGTAGGAATGGGGAAAATATAGTATGATAGTCGTAAGAAAGTGTAATAGAAATATTTCGTTTTGAGTGTAAGAAATGCATAGGAAAAGAGATAGGAGTGTGTGCGATGAAGAATTATTCACAAGATGCAAGCAGACAGTATCATATTCAGGTGGCAAAAGGAGAGGTGGGACGCTATGTGATTCTGCCTGGAGATCCGAAAAGATGTAAGAAAATTGCAGAATATTTTGAAAATCCTGTGTTGATTGCGGATAACAGAGAATTTGTTACTTATACGGGGACACTGGATGGCGTGAAGGTGAGTGTGACTTCTACCGGAATCGGAGGACCATCCGCATCCATTGCAATGGAAGAGCTGTATCGTTGCGGAGCCGATACTTTTATTCGGATTGGAACTTGCGGAGGAATGCAGCCGGAGGTAAAGAGTGGCGATATCGTAGTAGCTACCGGAGCTATCCGTATGGAAGGAACAAGCAAAGAATATGCTCCAATCGAGTTCCCGGCGGTGCCGAATCTCTCGGTGACCAATGCATTGGTTGAAGCAGCAGAGAAGAAAAAATATCCATATCATGCAGGTGTGGTGCAATGTAAGGATTCTTTTTACGGTCAGCATGAACCGGAAGTTAAGCCGGTAAGCTATGAGCTTATGAATAAATGGGAGGCATGGAAACGCTTAGGGTGTCTGGCTTCTGAAATGGAGTCAGCGGCATTGTTTGTTGTGGCAAGTTGCCTGCGTGTGAGAGTTGGTTCCTGTTTTCTTGTGGTTGCCAATCAGGAGAGAGAAAAATTAGGTCTGGAGAATCCGGTTGTACACGATACAGATATGGCAATTCAGGTGGCAGTTGAGGCAATCAGAAGTCTGATACAGAAAGATTTACAGAATAAATAAAGCAGTATGGAGAGATACTGTTAGAAAGAAGTATAGTACTTCCATGCAAGCCTTGACAGAAAATAAAAACGTGCCTATAATAAGTATGCTTTAGCGAAGGTGCTTTTTTATGCGCCTTCGCTTTTTGTTGTACAGAAAATTTTAAGCAATTTTCTATACAACAAAAAGCACTCCGTGCGACAATGCGCAGCTCGCAGAAAAGAAAATAGCCGAATGGCACTGCTCGCGCGCGGAACAAAAGCTGTGCAGATTAGTTTATTGAAGCATGAGAGTGTACAAAGCACACTTTTGTTCATATTTATTTTACTGTAATAAAGTGAAAAAGCAATAAAGGGAAAAGGAGCGATTGTCATGAATATTACAAAAAGAAAAGTAGCAATTGTAGGTTGCGGACTAGTGGGAAGTACGACAGCATTCAGTCTGACCACGCAGGGTGTGTGTGATGAAGTGATGCTTATTGATATTAACAAAGAACGGGCATATGGTGAGATGCTGGATTTAAAGGATAGTATTGAGTATTTGAATCGTAATGTAAAGGTTTATACGGGAAGCTATGAAGAATGTGGTGATATGGATATTATCGTAATCACAGCCGGTGCACCGCCAAAGGAAGGACAGAGCAGACTCGATACGTTGGAATTATCCGCAAAGATTTGTAAGTCCATTGTAGAGCCAATTATGAAAAGTGGATTTGATGGAATTTTTATTGTAATTTCAAATCCGGTTGACATCATTGCACATTATGTTTATAAATTATCAGGGCTTCCGAAGAATCAGGTTATCGGAACCGGAACAGCCATTGATTCTGCCAGACTTCAGGATTATATTGCCCAGCTGGTGAAGGTTGACCCACGAAGTGTGCATGCATATTCAATGGGGGAGCACGGAGATTCCCAGATGGTTCCGTGGTCTACGGTCACGGTGGGAGGAAAACCATTTTATGATGTGATTGCGGATAATAAGGAAATGGTAGGAGAAGTGGATTTAGATGATCTCGTACACAAAACATCACAAAAAGGATGGGAGATTTTAAAGCGTAAGGGAACCACCTATTATGGAATTGCAACTGCCTGTGTAGGAGTGATTAAGGCAATTTTAAATGATGAGAACCGCATTATTCCTGTATCTACGTTATTAGAGGGAGAATATGGGGAAAGAGATGTCTATGCAGGAGTTCCTGTTGTGTTAAATAGAAATGGCGCTTATGATGTATTGGAGATTCATATGACACCGGGTGAGTTGGCAAGATTTAAGGAATCGGTGGGAGTGATTCGTGAATATACAGAAAAACTGATGCAAAAGAATCTGTAAAGATGATATCAGAAGTAAGATGACATCTGCAATGACAGACGGTCAGTGATAACGATGTCCGGAGTGGAAGTAAGTTTTGAAGGGGGAAGAAACAATGGATAAAAAGATAATAGAAGAGATGATTACACTTGCAATCAAACAGCTGGAGTTTTCCTATACACCATATTCCAATTTTAAGGTGGGAGCGGTGCTTTTGACAACACAAGGAAAGTATTATACCGGGTGTAATATCGAAAATGCGGCGTATACGCCGACCAACTGTGCGGAGCGGACTGCCTTTTTTAAAGCGGTAAGCGATGGGGAAAGAGAATTTCAGGCAATTTGTATTGTGGGTGGAAAAGATGGAATTTTGACAGATTATACAGCACCATGCGGTGTATGTCGTCAGGTTATGATGGAATTTTGCAATCCGGAAACATTCAAGATTATTTTGGCAATCAGTAAAGAAAAGTATCAAATCGTTACGTTAAAGGATATATTTCCTATGGGATTTGGACCGGCGAATCTGTCGTAGATGGGAAAAAGAAAACAAGGGCGGAAAGCTTTTAAATAAGTTTTCAGTCCTTGTTTTTTTTAAAATATAATTTTGGCTTTATTTTTTAATAATTTTGCACCATTGATGAGCAGAAGGATTCCGGCAGCGATTCCCCCGGCTAAAACACAGATTCCGATTACCAGAGAACAAGTTCCGGCAGAGCCCATTGTTTTGTATGTTTTTTCGTCCATGTGAGATAAACCTCCTTTATGCTGCTACGCTGTAAATATGATTTATTATACAATAGATAAGAGGAACTTGACAAGTTCTTCTTTTATGGAATTATCTATCTATAAGAGCCATTGTTTTTCCGTGTTGTTTCGGTTAAAATGATATCTGATGGGAGAGAAAAAGAGTAAAAGAAAAGAGGAATCTATATATGAATAAATATAAAAGAATTTTTGTGATTGTTCTTGATTCGCTTGGAATCGGAGCCATGCCGGATGCGGAAAGATTCGGAGATTGTGGTGTGGATACTTTCGGACATATTTTAGAAAAAATGGGGACTTTGGATATTCCGAATTTAAGAAAGCTTGGTATACTAAATCTTCATCCGGCAGGAAAAATGAGCGGAGCAGAGAATCCAATCGGACGTTATATGCGCATTGGTGAGGCAAGCAATGGCAAGGATACAATGACCGGACATTGGGAAATGATGGGGATTAAGACAACAAAGCCGTTTAAGACCTTTACGGAAAATGGATTTCCACCGGAACTCATTAAAGAATTAGAAAAAAGATGTGGGAAAAAGGTTATCGGAAATAAAAGTGCCAGTGGGACAGAAATTATTGAAGAACTCGGAGAAGAAGAAATAAAAACAGGGGCAATGATTGTTTATACTTCGGCAGATTCCGTGCTTCAGATTTGCGGAAATGAGGAGACTTTTGATTTGGCAAATCTGTATCGCTGTTGTGAAATTGCAAGAGAGATTACCATGAAAGAAGAGTGGAGAGTCGGACGCGTTATTGCAAGACCTTATGTGGGAAAAAAGAAAGGAGAGTTCAAAAGAACAAGCAACCGACATGATTATGCATTAAAACCGACCGGTGCGACCGCACTGAATGCTTTAAAAGATGCAGGGGTTGATGTTATTGGTGTTGGAAAGATTAACGATATTTTCTGCGGAGAAGGTATTACAGAGACTTACCGCTCCAAGAGTTCCGTTCATGGGATGGAGCAGACAATTGAGATCTGTAAAAAGGATTTTAATGGACTTTGTTTTGTAAATCTGGTTGATTTTGATGCACTCTGGGGACATCGCAGGAATGCAGAGGGATATGGAAGAGAAATTGAGAAATTCGATAAAAATTTGGGTGTATTATTGGAAGAATTAGGAAAAGAGGATTTGCTCATTTTAACAGCAGATCATGGAAATGATCCGACTTATACCGGTACAGACCATACCAGAGAATATGTGCCATTTCTGGCATATTCAAAGAAAATGGAGCATGGTGGGAAAATCGATGATCAGGATACTTTTGCTGTAATTGGAGCTACTGTAGCGGAAAATTTCGGGGTAGACATGCCGGAAAATACCATTGGGACATCTATTTTGAGGGAGTTATTGTGATGAATATAAAAATGCAATGTTGCGGCATTATTCTATTAATGGTGGTTTTGTACTTTTATGTATGCCGTAAAAAAATAAAGTTGATTACTGCACGGGCATTTATGCGGATATTTTGGATTACATTATTAAGTCTGAGCTTAGACATTTTATCTATTTTTTTACTAACACATCATGATATTTTTCCGGAAATTTTGATAGATATTGTTTGTAAGACTTATATTTCCACTTTGGTGTTAACCGCACTGGCTGCATTTTTGTATATTTGTACGGATATTTATGGTGTAGACCGCCAATATCGGAGAAGGTACATGGTGGGTGTAACAATAGCGGCTGTGGGAATTGCACTGATTTTTGTGTTGCCGATTTATAAATCGTGGGAAACACCCGGGCAGATTTATACCTATGGACCGAGTGCCATAACTACTTATGTGTTCGTAATTGTTTTTTTGGCTTGGATTGTTACTTTATTGATTTTTCAAAAAAGAAAAATTGACAGCAGACGCTGGGATGCCATGTGCACCTGGATGGTTTGCTGGTTGGGAGCGGCAGGGATACAGTTTCTTTTTAATGAGTTGCTTTTAGTCGGTTTTGCAAGCACAATAGGGATTATTATTATCTATTTGAAATTAGAAAATCCTGAGCTGAATATTGATAAAAGTACGGGAATGTTTAATCAGGAGGGAATGCTTTTATATACGGATCAGCTTCACAGAAGCGGAAAAGAATTTGCAGTGATTGCGTTAGTTATGCCGGAGTCGTTATTTGCACATTCCGCAGTAGAGGAGCACAAGATTGTTCGTTTAGAAGTAGTTTCTTATTTACTGGATATTCAGGATGCGTATGCATTTAAGAATAAAGAAGATGAAGCGGTACTTATTTTTGAGGATAAGGAAAAAGCAGACAAGTATTGTGCGCTCTTAAAAAAGCGTTTTGAATCCGGTTGGGGTAAGGCAGGAAATACTTATATTAATCCGAAATGGATTTATATGCCGGAGGGAAGGATTGCTGCCACAAGTGAGGATGTTATGCATTTGATTGATTATGCGAGAATAAACGGTATGAATGATATGAAAGAGGATACCGTTATCATCAGTTCCGGAATGAGGGATGCCATGTATGAAGAAAAAAATGTGGAAATTCTTATTATGGAAGCATTAGAGCATGACAGGATTGAAGTTTTCTATCAGCCGATTTATTCTACAAAAGAAAAGAGATTTACATCGGCAGAGGCGCTGGTTCGTATTCGTGACGGCGAGGGAAAGCTGGTGGCACCCGGTATTTTTATTGATGTTGCGGAAAGAAACGGCAGTATCGTAAAGCTGGGTCAGGTAGTGTTTGAAAAAGTATGCCGTTTTTTACAGGATAACAAACCGGAGCAATATGGATTAAAATATATAGAAGTTAATCTTTCTGTTGTGCAGGGGGCATATGAACATCTGGCAGAGAGCTATATGTACATTATGAAAAAATATCAGATACCGCCGGAATGGATTAATTTGGAAATCACAGAATCAGCATCTATTGAGACAAAAAAAGTGTTGTTGGATAATATGAAAGCGCTGATAGATTATGGCGTTAAATTTTCGCTGGATGATTTTGGAACAGGGCAATCCAATTTGAATTATATTGTGGAAATGCCCGTAGACATTGTAAAGTTTGATCGCAGTATGACGGCTTCTTATTTTGAAAATGGAAAGGCAAAATATGTTATGGATGCGGCAATGCGTATGATACATGGGATGGAATTAAAGATTGTATCTGAAGGCATCGAAACAGAGGAACAATTTGAAACCATGAAACAACTGGGGATCAGTTATATTCAGGGATATTATTTTTCAAGACCGTTGTCCGAGTTGGAGTTTATAAGTTTTATGAATCAAGAATGTGACTATTTCAAACAGGCATATACATAAGTGTAGGGGAGGCTAAGTAAAATGAATGAGTTATGGGATGCATATGATAATGCATTTAATAAAATAAGTGATGTAACTTTAGTCAGAGGCGAACCGCTTTCGGAGGGGATGTATCATTTAGTAGCTGAGGTAATAGTAAGACATATAGATGGAACGTATCTTCTTATGCAAAGAGATTTTGCGAAAACCTTTGGCGGAATGTGGGAATTATCAGCAGGAGGTTCTGCGTTGCAGGGAGAGTCATCATTAGATTGTGCAATCAGAGAGTTGATGGAGGAAACAGGAATCATAGCAACCGAAATGAAAGAAATCGGAAGAGTCGTACATGATGGTTATCACACTCTTTTTGTTGAATATTTATGTATTACGGATTGCGAAAAAGATTCCATTAAGCTTCAAGAAGGAGAGACGGTCAATTTCAGATGGATAGATAAAAGCAGCTTGTTGGAAATGAGCGGAGAAGAATTCGTGTCGGAAAGAGCTATGAAGTTAATGAAAAAATTGGACATATAAATAAGAAGTTTGTGAAGATGAAGAACCAGAATACAAATTGGACAGGTAGGAAAGGAACAATAAATGAAACGACTTTTTTTACTGGAAGATGATTTGAGTTTAATCAGCGGACTTTCCTTTGCCGTAAAAAAGCAGGGATATGAAATAGAGATTGCACGCACTACACTGGAAGCGGATGCTTTATGGGAAAATGGGAAATATGATATGGCTATTTTAGACGTATCACTTCCCGATGGCTCCGGCTTTGATTTTTGCAGGAAGATACGTCAGACTTCCGGCGTACCAATCATGTTTCTTACTGCCGCCGACGAAGAAACAGATATTATTATGGGACTTGATATTGGGGGCGACGATTATATGACAAAGCCTTTCAAGTTAGCCGTATTTTTATCAAGAGTTAATGCATTACTCCGCAGAAGTGAAAGCTTTCATACAGCAGTTACAGAATTGAACTCGAATGATATCTGTGTGCAACTTTTAAAAGGTGAGGTATATAAAGCGGGGAAACTGCTGAATCTGACAGCAAGCGAGTATAAGTTATTATGTCTGTTTATGGAAAATCCGGATCAGATACTTTCTTCAGAACAGATTTTAGGTAAATTATGGGATTGCAATGAAAGCTATATCGATAATAATTCTCTTACAGTGTATATTCGCAGACTTCGTACAAAAATTGAGGATAATCCCGGAGAACCAAAACGGATTGTTACGGTTCGTGGTATGGGTTACAAATGGAATACGAGGGATTGAGGTGTAGGATGAAACTATTTGCAAACCGAAAAATCAAAGCGCTCTTTGTTGGTATTTTATTATGCATTTCAATCACTACGTTAATTTCGGCGTTGTTAGTAGTATTAGAAGTCAGAAATGCAGCACTTCTTATCATGATTTTATATCTGTGTATGAGTATTGCTATATTGATACTCTGCTATATTTATTTTAAGGAACAGCATAAAATTATGGAACATGCCATATCACAGATTACAGAATATGTATCAGGAAACAGAGAGGTTACAATTGAATGTGATGATGAGGGCGAATTATATAGATTGTTTCATGAAGTAAATTCTTTAGTTGCGATCTTGAATGCACATGTTGAGAATGAGAAAAGTGCAAAGAAATTTTTGAAAAATACCATATCTGATATTTCACACCAGTTAAAGACACCACTTGCTGCGCTTAATATTTATAACGGTATTATACAAGAGGAATCAAAGGAACTTCCCACCATTCAAAACTTTAGCCGGCTTTCCGAGCAGGAGCTTGACCGGATAGAAGCGCTGGTACAGAATCTTTTGAAAATTACGAAGCTGGATGCGGGTATGATTGCATTGGAAAAGTCTTTGGAGAATGTATCCGAGCTTGCAGAAGGTGTAAAAAACTATTTCTTGTTTCGTGCGGAGCAGGAAGAAAAGCAAATTTGTTTATCAGGCAATCAGGAAATCATGCTTTTATGTGATCGTAACTGGATCATTGAAGCAATCAGCAACCTTGTAAAAAACGCCCTCGATCATACAAAAAGGGGTGACTCTATCCATATTGAGTGGCGGACGTTTGCTTCTATTGTTCAAATTGTTGTAAAAGACAATGGCAGTGGCATATATCCGGAAGATTTGCATCATATTTTCAAACGTTTTTATCGCAGCCGTTTTTCGAAAGATACACAGGGAATCGGTCTTGGTTTGCCATTGACAAAAGCAATTGTGGAAGCACATAACGGGACAATTGAAGTCGACAGTACATTAGGCAGTGGAACCTCTTTTACTATGAATTTTTTGATTCCTACAAAATTGTAGGCTGATTGTAATATTGATGTAGGATTTCTCTGTTATATTGGAGCTATCAAAACAGAAAGAGGTGTTTACACAATGAACTTATTAGAAGTTAAAAATATCTGTAAAACTTACGGAAGCGGTGAAACTGCTGTGCATGCATTAAAAAAAGTCAGCTTTTCTGTCCCTAGAGGTGAGTATGTAGCAATCGTTGGAGAATCCGGTTCCGGTAAAAGTACGCTTCTTAATATGATAGGTGCACTTGATACGCCTACATCCGGTAAGGTAATGATTGGTGGAAAAGATATTTTCTCCATGAGTGACCGTAAGCTTACTATTTTCAGACGCAGAAATATAGGCTTTATTTTCCAGGCATTTAATCTTATCCCGGAACTGACCGTTGAGCAGAATATTATTTTTCCATTGCTGCTTGATTATCAGAAGCCTGACAGGAAATACCTGGAAGAATTGCTTTCGGTACTTAATTTGCAAAAACGGCGCAATCATTTACCGAGCCAGTTATCCGGCGGACAGCAGCAACGTGTGGCAATTGGACGAGCCCTTATTACGCGCCCGGCATTAATTCTTGCAGATGAACCGACGGGAAATCTTGATACACAAAACAGCAGTGAGGTAATTGCTCTGTTAAAGGAAGCGTCAAAGAAATATGAGCAGACCATTGTAATGATTACGCACAATAACAGCATTGCACAAGCTGCCGACAGAGTTTTGAATGTATCCGATGGTGTTCTGACGGATTTGGGGAGGTGTCGTGAATGAGAAGCTATTTAAGCCTTATTCCAATCTCTGCAAAGGTACGCAGACGTCAGAATCGCATGACGATTTTATGCATTACATTTGCGGTATTTCTGGTAACAGCTATTTTCAGTGTGGCAGACATGATGATTCAGACGGAAAGCAGTTTTATGTTAAAGGGTCATGGAAACTGGCATATTATGCTGGAGGATGTCTCTGAAAACATAATGGAAGAAATAAAAGAGCGTTCGGACGTTACTGCGGTTGGTGCAGCTTGTGTATTTAATTCGGATGGGGAACAACCGTATCGTGTAAATGAAAAAAAGGCTGTTTTGTATGGTACGGAAAAAACCTATATGAATCAGATTTCGAATGGAATTACCGAGGGGGATTTTCCACAGAGTGATAATGAAGTTATGCTTAGCCCGAATGCCATAACGGCGTTTCAGGTAGAGATTGGTGATAGTGTAACTTTGCATACTCCTGCGGGAGATACAATATATACGATATCAGGTTTTGGAACGGAAGATGAGAATATTTATAAAAATCAAACCTATTTAGTAGGCGTATACATGACACAGACAGCATTTGTCTCCCTTATGGAGCGAAATGGAATCACAGACAATAAACCAATTTATTACGTGCAGTTTACGGATGCGGCGAAAGCGGCAAAAGCGATAACAGAATTACAATCACAGTATCAGCTGGCAGAGGAAAACATTTCGGAAAACACCGGTGTTATGGGGATAGCAGGTCAAAGCGACAACAAGGTGATGAAAAATGTCTATGGATTGGCCGCAATTCTGTTTGTTCTGGTATTGTTGGCGGGTGTGTTGATGATTTCAGGCAGTATGAACAGTAATGTGGCGCAGCGGACACAGTTTTTTGGGATGATGCGGTGTATTGGAGCGAGTCGCCAGCAAATTATCCGTTTTGTGCGTCTGGAAGCATTAAACTGGTGTAAAACAGCAGTACCCGTTGGAGTACTTCTAGGAACGATGGTAAGTTGGGGTATCTGTGCGGCACTTCATTATGGTATTGGTGGGGAATTTGCTACAACACCGGTATTTAAAATCAGTCCTGTCGGACTAATCAGTGGAATGGTGGTTGGAATTGTAACAGTGCTTTTGGCGGCACAGTCCCCGGCAAAACGAGCTGCGAAGGTTTCTCCGATGTCTGCGGTATCCGGTAATACTGGAAATGCAGTTTCCGCTCGTCATGCCGTAAAGAAGATAGGTTCTTTTAAAATTGAAAGTTTACTAGGCATACATCATGCGGTAGGGATAAAGAAAAACTGGTGTTTCATGACGATATCCTTTGCACTGACGATTATTTTACTCTTTTCCTTTTCTGTAATTATGGATTTTGCAAAGTTGCTGTTGCCATCTTTAAATGTTACATCAGTGGATATGGCATTGAATGGTTATAACAATGAACTGGTCCTTGACCGTAATTTGGTTGAGGAAATTAAGAAAATGACCGGTGTTGAAAATGCTTATGGGAGCAGTTATATGGATAATATTTCGGTAACGTCTTCAAGAGAAGGAATAGACCATATCAATATTGTATCTTATGATGACACATTGTTGGATTATGCAAAAGGAAGTGTTGCAGAGGGAACTCTTGATGAAGTCTTTGGTGACAGCAATAAGGTCGCGACAGTTTTTAATAAAAACAATTCTTTGCAAGTTGGGGACACGATTCAAATTGCAGGTACAGAGGTTGAGATTTCCTGCGCTTTGTCACAAGGATTGTTTGGTGATGATCTGATTATAATTTGTTCCCAAGAAACTTTTGACAGACTGATGGGATATCAAAAATATGGTCTGATTGGTATTCAGCTTAGCAAAGATGTCACAGAAGAGACGATAGCACAGATTAGAAGTTTTGAAAATGATGATGTAATTGTGACGGACCAAAGAGAAAGCAATCGGCAGGATGCCGCTACTTATCTGGCTTCACGTATTGTTTGTTATGGATTTTTGAGTATTATCGGAATAATCGCATTATTCCATATTATTAATAGCATTTCCATGAGTGTATCTGCAAGGATAAAGCAGTATGGAGCAATGCGTGCCGTTGGTATGGATCATAGACAGCTTAACCGGATGATTGCTGCAGAAGCTTTTACTTATGCGTTTTCAGGTTTACTTGTTGGTTGTGGCATTGGAATTTTGCTTAGTCGTTTTTTGTACGTTCGTTTAATTACGCACTATTTTGGAATTGCATGGCACTTACCTGTCTTGTTGCTTGGAATTGTGATTGTCCTTGTTTTGGCTTCCGCTGCGGTTGCAGTTTATGCACCGTCGAAGCGGATTCAAAAGATGGCAATTACTGAAACAATTAATGAATTATAATAAATGATAAATAAAGTCTCACACGGTTAAATCCGGGACGATAGCGGCATTTGGCACCATGGGTAGCTTTCGATGCCGCTATCATATTATAACGAGACTTGAGTTTCCGTAAACTGTAATTCAAAAATGAATATATTTATCCAAAGTACCAATCTGCCTGTCTTTTGAA
>NZ_JADYUI010000027.1 GCF_021531695.1 Roseburia hominis
GTGCCCCTGCGAAGCTTGCCCTCAAGCCTGCTCAAACATAGGAAGTGAGCTCATGCTGTCAATATATTAATCCTCATGGCAAAAAAGCACAAAAAAACAAAAGCCCTGGAGCAACCAGGGTTAATGTTTTAAAATTTTCGGGACATTTTCATTTTTGCTTGACACTGCTTTTTTCGGTATTTTTTAAGAAAGTTATTTTCTGATTTTATGGAAAGCGGACATTCGCAATCCGCTTCGCTTCCTGCTTATGAAGCATTGCCACTTCGTGACCCACCAGTAGGGACACTTCCTGCTGATACAAGCATGTCCCCCCTACTCTGCCTATATTTCTATAACTTAGAACTAAAGACTGTTTGAACAATTCAAGAATTTTCTCATATACAAAATAGATAATCTAATTTCCATTACAGATACATTGAATCGCATCCTGTACATTCTCCACACCATCTAAGTGAATTCCATCGATTGACTTTAACGCCTGCAACGAAACTTTGGGTAAAATACATCTGGTAAATCCTAAGCGTTTCGCTTCTAAAATACGTTGTTCTGCCACACTGACCGCACGCACTTCGCCACTGAGTCCTACTTCACCAAAGCAAATCGTTTTTTCATCAATGGGAACTTCTTTATAGCTGGACACCAATGCCAGTACAATTCCAAGATCAATTGCCGGTTCATTCATTTTAATCCCACCTGCAATATTGATATAGGCATCACAAGCCGACATCTGAAGTCCCAGACGTTTTTCCAACACAGCCATCAAAAGGTTGACACGATTAAAGTCCGTTCCTGCTGCTGTTCGTCTTGGAATCCCAAAATTGCTATGGCATACCAATGCCTGCACTTCAACAAGAATTGGTCTGGTTCCCTCCATTGAACATGCAACTACAGAACCAGATGCATCCTTTGGTTTTCCACTAAGCATATATTCGGATGGATTTTCCACTTCATGCAATCCGTCTTCCCTCATTTCAAAAACACCGATTTCATTCGTAGAACCAAATCGATTTTTCACTCCGCGTAAGATACGGTAAGAAGCATGCCTGTCTCCTTCAAAGTACAATACGGTGTCTACCATGTGTTCCAATACTCTTGGTCCTGCCACTACACCTTCTTTTGTCACATGTCCAACAATAAAAATGCTAATTTCCATTCCTTTGGCAATCTGCATCAGGGTACCGGTTGCTTCTCTGACCTGTGATACACTTCCGGGTGCGGAAGTAACACTTTCGGAATACATTGTCTGAATAGAATCAATTACTACGATTTCCGGCTTTTCTTTTTTTATTACTTCCTGAATGATATCCAGATTCGTTTCACACAATAAGAACAGACTGTCTCCAAACTCTCCGATACGTTTTGCCCGAATCTTTATTTGTTGTAAAGATTCTTCTCCTGAAATATAAAGGACCTTTTTCTTTTGTTCCGATAAATTTCTGCAACACTGTAATAATAAAGTGGATTTTCCAATTCCGGGATCTCCTCCAACTAAAACCAGAGATCCTTTTACAATCCCACCGCCAAGTACACGATCCAACTCACTGATTTCTGTTTTTATACGTTGTCCTTCCTGCATCTTGATTGCGTCTAATGTTGTTACATTCACATCTTTTACCAGCTTTTTTACTGCTTGTGTTGTCTTTTCTAATTTTTCTTCCACAAAAGTATTCCATGCATGACATGCCGGACACTGCCCCATCCATTTTGCTGATTCATATCCACATTCCTGGCAGAAAAATACACTGCTTTTTGCTTTTGCCATCTAATTCTCCTTATTTCTATAGAACAAAAGTGTGTTTTGTACACTCTTGCGTTTCAGTAAACTGATATGCGCAGCTTTTGTTCCGCGCGCGAGCAGTGCCATTCGGCTATTTTCTTCTCTGCGAGCTGCGCATTATCACACGAAAAAAGTACACCAAAGACAGTTAATTCTCTGGCGTACTCTTTTTATATCCGATATTATGCTCTTTTCACTGCTACTCTTACTGCTTTACCTGATTCAAGTTCAACGCTTAAAGTTAATTTTCCTCCCAGATTGGTCTTCATCTGCCCAACTGCTGCTCCATCCACAGAAATTTCATAATTCTTTTCTTCTTCTAAACCAAGTGTAATCTCTGCATCTTCATTACCTTCCACAGTAAATGTCATACCATCTTCTGTAATAGAGAGTTCCATAACACTGGTTCCCGGAACAGATTCATAAACAAACATCCCGTTACGCTCTAACTTTGTAATCTCACCAAAAGTTTTTACTTTATATAAATCTCCGTTATACTCAAAATTATCCAATTTAGCCTTTGCTTCCAATGAATAATCTCCAAAACTGATTGTTCCGTCTTTCTCTGTACGAATCAATTCCTGAATCACAGCCATTTTCTTATCCTCCTGTTACTACCTGTGACAAATGTCACATCTAACCATTTTTGTATTTTGCTATATTATATAATACCTTTTTATTTTTTGCCAGTGAATTTAAAAAATATATGTTTAACTTGTTCTGACGGTACAGCAGACCTCATTTTTCTTCATTCCGACATCTACAACATCACCATTTTTTATACTACCTGCCAGAATTTCTTCCGCTAACATATCTTCAATCTTATCTTGTATCATACGACGTAACGGACGGGCTCCGTATTTGGGATCATATGCTTTCTCTACAATATATTTTTTTACTGAGTCTCTGATATTTAATGTAATATCAAGCTGATCTTTGGCACGTTTCACCAGAGATTTCGTCATAAGTGTAACAATCTTTTTCATATCATCCTTATTTAAAGCACGGAAAACAATCGTATCGTCAATACGATTCAAAAATTCCGGTTTAAAAATACGTTTTACCTCTTCCATGACACCGTTTTTCATTCTCTCATAGGTATGTTTTTCACTCTCCACAGATGCAAAACCAAGATTTTTCGGTTCTACAATTGACTGTGCTCCGGCATTGGAAGTCATGATAATAATTGTATTTTTAAAATCTACTTTTCTGCCTTGTGAATCCGTAATATGTCCGTCATCCAAAACCTGAAGTAAAACATTAAAAACATCCGGATGAGCTTTTTCTATTTCATCAAATAAAATTACAGAATATGGATTTCTGCGTACTTTTTCACTTAGTTGTCCCCCCTCTTCATAACCTACATATCCAGGAGGTGAACCAATCATCTTTGAAACACTGTGCTTTTCCATGTATTCAGACATATCAACACGAATCATTGCACTTTCATCTCCGAACATAGCTTCTGCCAATGCTTTGGAGATTTCTGTCTTTCCGACACCGGTAGGACCAAGGAATAAGAAAGAACCGATTGGACGGCTTGCGTCTTTAAGTCCGACTCTGCCTCGTCTTACTGCTTTTGCTACCGCACTCACCGCTTCTTCTTGTCCTACCACGCGTTTATGCAATGTTTTTTCTAATTTTTGCAAACGTTCTGCTTCGTTTTCCGTCAATTTCTTTACCGGAATCTTCGTCCAATCTGCTACGACTGCAGCAATTTCATTTTCTCCGACAGAAAGCTGCTTTTTCTCTGCATCTTTATGATATTTTTTTATTGCCTTTTCATATTTTTGAGTCAGACTTTCTTTTTCTTTTTTTATTTCAGAAGCCTGTTCAAATTCCTGCGCAATTAATGCCTCCTCCAATTGCTGCTCAAAATTCTTTATCTCCGTCTCCATCTCCATGACATGCTCCGGCGTCTTAAATCCAGTCAGACGAACTCTTGCAGATGCCTCATCAATCAAATCGATTGCCTTATCCGGCAGGAAACGATCATTAATGTAACGAGTAGAAAGCTCTACTGCTGCATTGATTCCTTCATCCGTAATTGTAACATGATGATGTTTTTCATAACGATTTCTTAATCCTTTTAAAATGGAAACTGTCTGTACTTTCGTTGGTTCCTCCACATTAACCGGCTGAAATCTACGCTCTAATGCAGCATCTTTTTCGATATATTTACGATATTCTTCTATCGTAGTTGCCCCAATTAACTGAATTTCTCCTCTTGCAAGCGATGGCTTTAAAATATTAGAAGCGTCAATTGCCCCTTCTGCTCCTCCTGCACCAATAATTGTATGCAGTTCATCGATAAAGAGTAATACATTACCCGCCATAATGACTTCACGAATAACACGTTTAATACGTTCCTCAAACTCTCCACGATATTTAGAGCCTGCTACCATACCGGACATATCAAGTGTTACCACTCTTTTGTTCAAAACTGTCTCCGGCACAAGTCCAGATGCAATTCGTTCTGCCAAGCCTTCTGCAATTGCTGTTTTTCCAACTCCCGGTTCTCCAATCAGACATGGATTATTTTTACTGCGCCGACTCAAAATCTGAATCACACGGTCGATTTCTTTTTCTCTTCCAATTACAGGATCCAGTTCTCCATCTGCCGCCATTTGTGTCAAATCTCTGGAATACTGATTTAACATTGGCGTTGCTTCTGTATTTTTATGTCTTCCGGTTTTAGTTTCCTGCAATTCTTCTTTGTATTGGTTCGGATCTTCTCCCATTGCAACTAAAATTTCAACAAAGAGCTTCGACAAATTAGTTCCAAGTGTATTTAGCAAACGAACTGCTGCACAGTCATTCTCCTTAATCAATGCCAGCAAAATATGCTCTGTTCCTATTTCCTCACAATAAAAGCGATCTGCCTCTTTTTCGGCATTGTCCAATACCTGTTCTGTTTTGGGAGAGTACCCATCCGGCTCTTTTAAAGCCACTGCTGACGAAGGTGCAATTAAATCCTTAATCAGATTCACCAGTTTTTCTTCTTCCACTCCGGCATCTAATAATACCTTTGCAGCAACACCCGAGCCCTCTTTTAAGAGTCCTACCAAAAGATGCTCTGTTCCTATATAATTATGTTGCATGACTTTTGATGTTTTTGCAGCAAGGTCAAGTGCCTTTTTTGCTTTTTTTGTATATGATTTTGACATAAGTCATCCTCCATGAAATATTTTTCTTTTACAGATCATTTAAATCTATAACTTCAAATGTATCGTCTTCTTTTCTTCTTCCAGAATTTCTTCCACGACGTACTTTCTTATTTTTTCCTTTTTTATTGCCTTTTCTCAGCGAATTTTTTTCCTCCCTGTAAACTTCCTCCGAATCAGCATACTCTTCTTCCTCATAGCCTTCCTCTGAATCAGTGTACTCTTCTTCCTCATAAGCTTCCTCTGAATCAGCGTACTCTTCTTCCTCATAAGCTTCCTCTGAATCGGCGTACTCCTCTTCCTCATAAGTTTCCTCTGAATCAGCGTACTCTTCTTCCTCATAGGTCTCCTCTGAATCAGCGTACTCTTCTTCCTCATAAGCTTCTTCTGAATCGGTGTACTCTTCTTCCTCATAAGTCCCTTCTGAATCAGCGTACTCCTCTTCCTCATAGCCTTCCTCTGAATCAGCGTACTCTTCTTCCTCATAAGCTTCTTCTGAATCGGTGTACTCTTCTTCCTCATAAGTTTCCTCTGAACCGGCGTATTCTTCCTCGTAAACTTCCTCCGAATCAGCATCTTCTTTGGATATTACATCTTTCTTTTTTCTTGCAAGTAATAATGTCACACTTACAAATAACGCAAATAAACAGAAAATCATAACGATAAGAATCATTTGATTCCTGTCTTTTAATTTTTGATATTGTTTGGACAACTCTTCATATTGGCTTAATATATCTTCTGATTCTTCTTCTGTCTCAACGTCTGTATTTTGATATTTCTGGTATGTTCCTTCTATTGTATCATATTGATACCATTCTGATACACCATCTTTATTCATTCCATATACCAGATTATATTCAGGTATGATATAATTTTCCCCATACTGAAGCTTAATAAACGGATAAAACATTCCATTTGCTTCATCATATACAAAGAATTTTCCTGTTTCATCATCCGAAACCATATATAAAAGATATAACTCGCCCAGATCAAATTTAAGGCCACGATACTCTGTCCCCTGATAAGTAACCATGGTCTCCGAAAAATCAACAGGAATTTCTTCCTCCGTAAATTTTTCGGAAATCGTATAGTTTTTATCGTCAAACATGACTTGTGCCACATCTTCGGATTGCTCTCTGCTATGCTCCGTCTCCGACTCTTCTGCCCCCGCTGTCGCTTCTGATCTTGTAAGTATAATCTTGTAAGTTGCTGTCGTTCCATTTTCTGCCTTAACCACAATACTTATTTCATTTGTTCCAACTTTTAAATCATTGTTTCCAGTGACTGATGCTATTTCAGCTTTTGCATTTGCCGGTTTTGCACTGACTTTTACCTCTGTCACATCATTTGGAACGGTCGCTGTATACTTCGTTGTACTTCCCTGAAAAGATGGGGACAAAGTTCCTTCTGATAATGTCAGAGCAGAGAGTGAATTATCATCTGACAAATTCTCTGCTCCAGTAGCATTCTCCGAAACTGCATTATTGACTGCTACCGATGTACTGCTTCCATTCATGGAATCAATATCCTTATTCGAACTATAAACCACTCCATTATATGCACTGACCGAAATATTACTTTTTCCTTCTGAAATTGCCTTTAATGTGACTGTTGCAGAGTCTGTAGTAACAGATACATTACTGCCACCACCTCCATAAGCAGAATCAGAACAACTTACGAATTGAAACACACTGGAATCAAAACCAATGTTCATAACTGCCACCGCTGTTTCTCCTGACGGTCCAAGTGCTTTTACCGATACCGTCACTGTATCTCCAATATTCACATTTTGAGAAGAAACTGACATAGAAACGCTTCCTGTTCCCTCCGCATGTAATGGTACCGGCCAGACAGACAACATAAACAACATAATAAATACCGGCACAACTATTTTTATTTTCTGTCTCATCTTCTTCTCCTTACTACTGACTAATTGATTCAATACTCAGAATATGTTTCTTTAACAATACCATATCTCTGTTCGTAACACCATCGCCTGCTTTATTTAAGTCTGCAGCAACCAGAAAATCTCCACTTAATGGACTAACCTCTAAAATATGCTTTTTCATCAGAACTAAATCCGTATTATTGAGTTTTCCATCTCCATTTAAATCACCATAGAGAATCACCTCATATGTTTTTACCGGAACACCATTCTGGAATATTGCCAATATATTACCGGTCGCTACCGGTCCCTCATGATGGCTTCTGTCTGCATTCAATAAAATTCCTTCACAGTTTTTAAATGTAATTTTTGATAAAATATCCTGCTCTGTCTCTCCGGGCTGCACTCCCGTCATGTAAGTATCTCCAAGTTGATAATTTGTTTCTACAGATGCATTCTCCACTACGTCTGTCGCCACCCCGGACGGTTGTTTTCTTACAATTGAAATCTTATAAGTCTTTGTCGAACCGTTTTGCGCCTTACAGGTAACCTCTATCACATTCGTTCCATAATTCAGTCCATGGCTCCCATTCCCCGAAACAGTCGATGTGCCGGCCACTGCTGCCGCCGATATATTGACACTTCCTACCTTCTGCCCAACAACCAGTGAATAATCTGTTACATCTCCACGAAAAGATGGTGTTAAACTATAACCTTCCACTGCCAAACCGGAAAGCCAGTTATTGCCATTGCCGGAATCCGAAAAAGCCACAGGACTTTCCGGCATATTCTGATACACCGGTATATAAAACACAAATGACTGTGACTTATTACGATACGCCTTACTCATGCTGACGCTTTCGCTTATGGCTGCCTGTACATTCGTCATATACTGATGCGCATAAAGGCTTGGCGTATATACTACATTAAACTTTTGAAAATATAACGTATTCTGTCCTTTTGCCACATAGTTATTATGTAATATCTGCGAGCCACCCTGAATGGACTTGTACCTGGTATTCCATCCGGCATTCTTTGCATAATTTAATCCATTTTGTACAGCAGATGCATTGCTCGTTGTGTAGGCACCAATATTAAAATAATTAAAATATCCTTCATATCCGGCATATGTTCCGGATATCAGCTGGCTGGTTCCCTGGGTTCCCTGTTCCTGCTTACATCTTGCTGCCAGATGATACGGACTGATCCCAAGTCCACTTCCAATTGTCACAAAATCATTCGGATAATTTCTTTGTGCCGAATCGGTATCTACATAATTCCCTGCCATAAAAGTATTATTTAAAATATTCTGTGTTCCTTCCACATTCTGATAAGTCTGATAATTCAAACTTTCAAACTGAAAAATATGAGTCTCATCCAGGAAATTCCTTGGATCCATACAATATGCTATGTACGCATCGGATGCGCAGACCCATGAATTCCCATCATATCCGTACCAGGTATTGCTTGTCCAGTCATATGCTGCTGTATCCATGGATTTTCTCGCATCATTACTCTTACTTTGCACAAGATTCTTCCCAGGCGTACTCTCTGCTGCAACTGCCATCTGAAAATCCAGTCCTGTCTGAACTGCCCTGAAATCCCAGCCCGGATACCTCTCCTGTAAAGGTGCAAGTTTCGCACAATAACTATCGGGAAAACCCTTCTGGCGCAACGCTTCATAATACCCGGAAACATCTCCTACTTCTTCTGGCTCTTCGGTGTCAATCAACGTCTCTGCCTGCGGTTCTATTGCCTCAAGTGCTCCTTCTTCCGCTAACCCTGCGGATTCTTTTGCATCCTCCGTATCAATACTTTCCTCCTGTGGCTTATAAGATTCCGTAGATACTTCTGTCGCATAGCTTTTATTTCCTGTCAAAAAGCAACCGGATACTACAAAAAATACTGCCATAACTCCGTAAATCGACCGCATTTTTTTCCTATTTATATAAAACTTCATCAAAGACCTCCAGCCAAAGTCATCTTCATTCTCATAATCAGTCTTATTATAGGAAATTATGTACATTCAGTCAACCTATGAAACAAAAACAATTCCTGTAATTCCTCCTGCCAGTATAAAGTACACCGTAAGTGCCAGGGTTTTATTCCAGCAAAGTATATCTGCCCCAGTAAACACTGCATATGCGGCAAATATTCCGATTGTCGTCACCACTCCAACAATAATACTAACTAAAAATTTTTCCCATTCCTTTTTTCCAATCTTTTTTTCTGTTATTGCGATGTGATTTATCAATTCATTTTCCTCTTTCCTTTGGTTTATTTCAAAATCAGACTCAAATAATTCGGGTTAAACATGTTGTTTTGCGCAATCCGGCCAATATGACCGGTCATCAATATAAATATCCGCATATATTTTTCTTGCATCACTGCCATATAAACTCGTAATTTCCTCCATGTTTTCATTCACCGCATCAAAGGAAAGTCCTTTTTTTTCACACCATAACACCGCTTCTTCCAGTAATGCATCACATCTGCAGGTCCATAAAATAATTCTGCTTCCTTTTTCCTTTTCTCTTAACAGCCAGCAAATCAGTTTTTCATTTGCTGAACCGATTTTCGGATAACAGTCTGTACATAGTGTTCCATCAAAATCCACCGCTATAATTGGCATTTTTTCCATAATAAAACACGCTCCCATCTTTCCTAATTTCTTTTCTGAAACCAAGTATAGATGAAAGCGTGTCCGTTATATGGTACACATGTTATGTAAACCATAAATCACTTATATTCTTTAATTTAAATCTGTGTTTCTACAAAAATGTCATAGATTGCTTTTACTGCTTTTTCAAAATCGCTGTTCTTTACACCAATAATAATATTAAGCTCACTGGAACCCTGGTCAATCATCTTAACATTAACATTGGAATGTGCAAGCGCAGAGAAAATTCTGCCTGCTGTTCCTCTGGTCGAACGCATTCCCCGTCCAACAACTGCAATCAATGCCAAATCTGATTCTAAATCTATTGTGTCAGGATCTGCAAGTTTATGGATAGAAGATAACACCTGCTGTTCTTTTCCTTCAAACTCTTCCTGATGTACAAATACTGTCATGGTATCAATACCGGACGGCATATGTTCAATAGAAATACCATGTTCTTCAAAAGCCTGAAGCACTTTACGGCAAAATCCAATTTCGGAATTCATCATATCTTTATCAACATTAATTGCAACAAATCCCTTCTTACCGGCAACACCGGTAATCGTATATTCCGGCTGACGGCAGGTGCTTTCTACAATCAAAGTTCCCTCATCTTCCGGCGCATTGGTATTACGGATGTTAATCGGAATTCCTTCTTTTCTTACCGGGAAGATTGCATCCTCATGTAAAACAGTTGCTCCCATGTAAGAAAGCTCACGAAGCTCACGATAGGTGATTACTTTAATTGTCTTTGGATCATCAATAATTCTTGGATCTGCCACAAGGAAACCGGATACATCCGTCCAGTTCTCATATAAATCAGCTCTTACTGCTTTAGCAACGATAGAACCGGTAATGTCAGATCCACCTCTTGAGAATGTAACAACCTTTCCTTCTTCAGTTGCTCCATAAAATCCCGGAATAACTGCTCTCTCGGTCTTCTGTAAGCGTGCAGACAAGACTTCATCTGTTTTTTCCGGCATGAAATTACCGTTTTCATCAAAGAATATAACTTCTGCAGAATCAATAAATTCATATCCTAAATAGTTTGCCATGACAATACCATTTAAGTATTCTCCTCTGGAAGCTGCATAGTCTTTTCCGGCTTTATTTTTAAAATTCGTCTCAATTACTTTAAATTCTTCTTCTAAAGAAAGTTTTAAAGCCAATCCATTGATAATCGAATCATATCTTTCTTTAATCTTTTTTAACTGTATGTGAAAATCCTTATCCTCTTCTGCTAACGCATAGCACTGATAAAGCATATCTGTTACTTTCGTGTCCTTGGAATTTCTTTTTCCCGGTGCACTCGGTACTACATATTTACGGCTCTCATCTGCACGGATAATATTTCCAACCTTTGCAAACTGTGTTGCACTGGCAAGAGAACTACCACCAAATTTTACTACCTTAATCATTTTTCCTTTTTCCTCCACTTCAAATGCCCATATAGTATCTAATATAATACTGCTTTTTCATTCTGTCTAGAAATTTTTTGTATTTTTATTCTTTTTGTTTTTATTCTGTCAGGAGTAAAACGATGGAATAAAACTTTCCCTGGCAACATCGCCCTCCTGAATAAATGCGTTTTCTATTCCAAGTGAAATTGCGTAATCTATTACCGTATCATATTCTTTCTCTGTCACTTTCCGATTTAACTCCGGATACTTTTTCACATTGGAAAGAGGCGTGAACTGATTCATAATGCTAATGTAAATAGAATCTCCATAAGTTTCTAATAAATATGCAATAACTGCCTTTGAGTCTCTAACACAGCCGGGCAGTAAAAGATGCCTTACGATGACACCTTTTGTCATAAGAATTTCCGCATCTTCTTCCTCACAAAGTTCATTATATTCTTCCGCCGCAAGGATTTTTTTTGTTCCTTTTATCTGAAACCTTGCTTTTTGGGTCTGCCTTGTCATTTCAGCAATCGCTTTTGATGCTACAAAAAAATAGTCTTTTACATGGGAATATTTTTCACTTAAGGCAGAATCCACATATTTTAAATCCGGCAGATAGATATCCACCAGACCTTCCAATGACTTGATGGCATCAACTGTTTCATAACCTCCGGTATTGTATACAACTGGTATGGTAAGCCCCTCATCTTTTGCTTTTTGCAAAGAAAAAATTATCTTTGGCAAAAAGTGTCCCGCCGTTACCAGATTAATATTATTGGCACCCTCTTCCTGCAACTTCAAAAATATTTCTGCCAACTGTTCTTTGCTTATTTCTCTTCCTACCGTGCCATTCGCAATAGAATCATTCTGGCAAAAAACACAATGCAGGGGACATCCGCAAAAGAATACGGTTCCGGAGCCGCTTTTGCCTGAAATACAAGGTTCTTCCCACATATGAAGTGCTGCTCTTGCTATTTTTATTTCATCGGTCTGTCCGCAAATTCCGGTTTCTTTTTTCTCTCTGTCTGCCAGGCAATGCCTCGGACATAACGTACATTTCATTTTTCTCCTCCCTCTTTCTTCTGACGATTTTTATTTTATTTTACCACGTTCCTTATTTTTGACAAAAATCTTTCTTCGCACATTGCCAATTCTTATTTTATGAGATATGATATACACAAAGTAAAAAAAGGAGTTATTCTATGAAACAAATAAATTGTATGGTCGCACAATCCGGCGGTCCTACCGCTGCAATCAACGCCAGCCTTGCCGGTGTGATAAGCGGTGTTACAAAATCACAAAAATATAATACTGTCTATGGCTCCATCAATGGTGTACTTGGACTATTACACGATCATATTATAAATCTTACTGAAAAATTTGCAGGCAATGAAAAAATGCTTGAAACCTTAAAGTATACACCTGCCATGTATCTTGGCTCCTGCCGATACAAGCTTCCTGATTTTCTGGATGATGATTCTGCGTATATTTTTATTTTTCAGAAATTTGAGGCATTAAATATCAAGGCCTTTTTCTATATTGGTGGAAACGATTCGATGGATACTGTATTAAAGCTTTCCAACTATGCCAAAAAAATTGGTAGTGATGTGCGTATTATCGGAATTCCAAAGACCATCGACAATGACCTTATGATGACAGATCATACACCGGGATTCGGCTCTGCTGCCAAATATATTGCGTCTTCTATTTTAGAGATTGCACATGATACATTTATTTATGCAGTGAAAAGTGTTACAATCGTTGAAATCATGGGAAGAGATGCCGGTTGGCTGACCGCTGCAAGTGCGCTTGCAAGAAATGAATATTCTGCAGCTCCACACTTAATCTATCTTCCTGAAGTTGCCTTTGATAAAGATGCTTTTCTCTCCGATGTAAAACGTCTGCTTGAAACCACTGACAATGTCATTATTGCTATTTCTGAAGGAATTCACGATGCCGATGGAAATTATATCAGTGCCTCCACAAGTTCAACAGACACTTTCGGTCACAGCCAGCTAAGCGGTGCCGGAAAATGTTTAGAATACATGATTAAGGAAAATATTAATGTAAAAGTGCGCTCCATTGAAGTTAATGTATTACAACGCTGTGCTGCACATCTCGCTTCCAAAACGGACTTAGACGAGTCCTTTTTATTAGGCGAAAAGGCAGTTCTTCTTGCAGAAGAGGGAATTACCGCATCTATGGTAACACTAAGTCGTACCGGCGATAATCCTTATACCGTTTCCTATGATTATGCCAGAATTGATGAAATTGCAAATGAGGCAAAATCTGTTCCGCTTGCATGGATCAACGAAAAGGGAAATGATATCAAGGAACCTTTGCTCACCTATTTACGACCACTTATTCAGGGTGAAGTTCCGGTTTCTTTTGAAAACGGACTTCCGGTTTATATGAATGTATCCCACCTTGCCAAGGGCAATGCACCGATGAATCAACTTTAAGAATATTTCCCAACAAACAATGAGAAACCCGCAAAGCGTGTTTCTCATTGTTATGAAATACTTTTATATAATTTCACTATTTATCTGTTCTAAGGCTTTTAAAAATTCTTCAACCTCTTTCCATGCCTCTTTGGATTCCGGCATCATACGAAGCCCCATCTGAAATACATGAAACATTCCTTTATATATGGATAACTTCACCTTTACCCCTGCCTTCTCAGCTTTTTTGGCAACGGTAACAGAATCACTTAAAAGCATTTCATAGGAACCGACCTGAATGAGCATGGGCGGAAAACCCTTGAAATCTCCAAACACCGGTGAAATATATGGATTCTTCGGGTCTGCATCTTTCACATAATCTTTATTGTAAATCATGCTTTCTTTTGTCTTTCCAAACAACGGATCCTTTTCATAATTTAGCACATAAGAATCTCCACTTTGCGTCAAATCTGTCCAGGGCGACATTGCAATCATACCAAGCGGCATTTCTTTTCCTCTCTGACGCAGTAAAAAGCAAAGTGCCATCACCAGTCCACCGCCGGCAGAATCTCCGGCCAAAATAATCTGATTCGCCCGATAACCTTTAAAAAGCAACCATTGATAAGCACTGTATGCATCCTCTAAAGCTGCCGGGAACGGACATTCCGGTGCCACACGATAATCCGGTGTCAACACATTGATATTACCGCCAAGCTCTGAATAAACTACTGCAAATGTTCGATAAGCATTTCGCATTCCTGCAATATAACCGCCCCCATGCAGCTGCAAAATCACATAATCCTTCTTGTTCTCCGCCGCTTCCAACCACTCCATATTAAAATGCTCCATCGGAATTTCTGTATGTGTAAATCCTTCTGGGCAACGCCAGCGTGGCTCTATCGCAACCAATTTCTTTCGAAGCTCACCGTTTCTTATTTTTTCGCCAATCAACAAATCTGAGGATACATGTGCTATTAATTGGCGTATTACTTTTCCCTGTAAACTGGATTCCATTTTTTACCTCACGTGAAATCTTCTTTTTAATTCTGTAGAAGCCCGTCTTCCTCCAATGATAAAGGTTCCTAAAAAGAGACAGGCAGAACCTATCAGTGCAATAATACTAAAATCCGGCTTTGTGACCAAATGAAAGTGATAAAAGATAAGTGGCACAAAACTCCATAATATCATAAAAATCTGAAACAACATATAACTCTGCCAGTTCCTGCTATTTACAATCATAAGAATAATAATTACCAAATCCATCACCAGAATTCCTGCCGGCAAAACATAATTTAAAGACCAACCGGTAAAACCGATGGACCAGTCAATCAGTACCACGAGTAAAATACTGCTGATTACCTGCAAAATCAGTTTCGTACGATACCCGGCATTATGAAGAACCGCGAATCGCATCGTAAAATACGCATAAGCCATAGCTCCTCCACTGATTGCTGACCAGTAAATCCCCTTAAAATATTTTGCATTGAGATAAATCAGTAATATTTCTGAAAGAATTGCCACAAACAGGAAAATCCGAAGAAACAGCAAAATCTTTCTATCCTTAAACCGGATATTCGGATATGTATTCTCTCCTTCTTCGACATCTTCTAATACACTGCCACATAAAGGACAGACCGAAACATGATCTATAATTTCTATCTTACACTGCTTACACTTCGCCATAATACACCCCGTTACTTTCTAACCTGATATCAATTCCCTCTTTCTGCAGCAAACGGAAAAAGCCACGTTGTACCGAGACATCTTTTAATACAGAACTAAACGTAAATACCAGGGTATCTCCATAAGAACAAATTGTTCCTTTAATGTCCTGTCCTTTCGAAACTGAGATAAAGGCATGAAAATTTTCAATGTATGGCAGATATTCATCTTTTACCTTGATATTTCCAATATTCGTGACCGTCATTGTATTTGCCAGTGCAGAAATCGTGTATACATATTTCATTGCAACATTTTTCAGAACTAACGGAACCGCTCTTGCAATCAGATGTTTTTCGTTTGAGACATTATAAGAAAAAAGTTCTTCTAAATGCTCCTTATTAATCTGTCCTCTTAAGCTTTCTTTTATAATTTTCAGCACTTCTTCAAACGAAGCTTCTTCCTTTTTCGGTGCATATTCCGCAGAAACCATGACAAAAAAGTTTTTTGTGGTAATCGAATCAAAATACGGACGCAAATTCACCGGAACTGCCACACGAATCGGGCGTTTTCCCGGCATGGCATGCATATCCTCTGTGTATACACTATACACGACTGCTGCCACCAGAAACTCATTGATACTGACGTCATATTTATGTGACACTTCTTTTAGCTTTGCCACACTCATATGCCCATGCATCACGCCAAATTCACCCTTAGGCAAGTGGTCACCTTTTATTAGATGCGCCTTTTCACTCTTATATCCTTTCGCGTGGCTTTTTTTGTAATTTTTTAAAAAACTATCTTCCCGATTTAGTGAGGTTTCACTGCTTAATTCATCTTTTACCTTTTTCTTTAACTCCGGATGCACCAGGCGAAGATACTGATAAGTCAATTCTTTTAAAAAATTAATTCCTCCCATTCCATCTGTCAAAACATGAAATACTTCTAAATTGATGCGACAGCGATAGTAAGTCACACGAAACATATAACTTCGATTTTTATTCTGTACAATAAAACGGCAGGGATAATTATCTTCTTTTCGCACTCTTGGCGCTTTTTTTCCATTTTCTTCAAAATAGAACCAAAATACGCCCTGTCTTAAACGTAAATTAAATCCGTCAAATTTGGGCAGAACAATATCTAATGCTTCCTGTAATTTTTCCGGATTAATCTCTTCTTTTAAAATAACACTAATCCGGTATACATTCGTCATATCTTCTCCCGCGATGACCGGGAAAAGATTCGCAGTATTATCTAACTTGTCCCACTTAATATCACGCTCACTGAAATAGGTCTTATCCTTGTCTTTCTGCTTGTCCTGCTTTTTTTCTTTCTTCATTTTATCTCCCTAAGCATCCGTTTCTGCTTAATCTACAATCGTCTTTTTCGGTATTGTCCTCACACTGATTCCATTCACTTCCACATGATCATCTACCGCGATGACCAGACATTGCTTCCCATCAATCAATTTCGTTTCTATTAAATCCGTGCGCTCCGGATTTACTTTTATAACAATATCCGGTGTTTCAATATCAAAGCGCTTTGTATTTGTAATATTGGTTGCTAAAAGCTCCGTGGCATCTCCCGCTTTTTGGGCATAAACTTCCTCAAAGGTTTCCATATTTTTATCCGGCACACCGGAATTTTCCAATAAACGCTTCACTTCACCTTTAGAAAGCATTAACGGTTCCGGATTATCCTTATTTTCTTCAATCATTTCGCTCAAATTTTCGTGAATGGTTCTTATCACTTCATAATCACCATCTTCCTCTAATGTTTCCGACAAAATACTCTGAAACGTCTCCTTTTGCGTCGCAGGCGTAAGCGGCATCACACTTCCAAGCACCGTTTCAATGAGTCCCGGCTGTTCTATCTCAGGGTTCTTTGCATAAGTTAACACGCTATGAATATCGGAGGAACGATCATTAAATGCCGGAAATAAAAATCCGTTGATTGGTTGTTCTACCACCCAGTCACGTACTCTGTCCTCAATGCTGTTCGTCACTGCATTATAAGAAAGTCCTGCTTTTGACATTTTCACCGGGCAGATACTGCATAAAATATGCGCATATACTTCGTCCGATGCATCAAACATTTCATCTCCTGCTGTAGATTTCCCCGGAATATCATACATGGAATGAATCAAAATTATGTAATAATTTTCGCCATATTCAAAGTTCTCTATCACCTTTTTATAAAACTCTTCTACTAATGCATCATCTTCTAATCTGGAATCCCGAAGGCGCAGTAAAAACTCCTGCGTGCCTCCCTCTTCTTCCTGTTCCAGGGGAAACTCCATTCCCACCAGATTTTTTCCAAGTGTTCCCGCCAGCGTATGTTTAAAAATTTCAAAATATTTAAATTCTTCTTCTTCCGGCAACGACAAAAATGCATCTTTGGATTCCAGCACAATATTTTTCTCATGATCCACATAACATCCGCAAATACGGGTAATCGCACAATTTTCCGGCGTAAACTGTTTCTTTATCTCTAATACTTCTTTTTTATTCATGATTCTATGTTCTTCCTTATCTTTGCTATTTCTTCTTTATGTCCTGCATCATCTAACGGCGTCTCCAAATAGAATGGAAGATGCCTTAACTTCTCGTGTGTCAACACATGAAGTAACGCATCAAATCCAATCTCCCCATCTCCAATCGTTGCATGACGATCCTTTTTTGACGCAAAAGGCATCATACTGTCATTCAAATGAATAGCACGTAATAGTTCAAGTCCAAGAATGTCATCAAACTTTTCCAAGACCTCATCCAAATGATTTACAATATCATACCCAGCTGCAAATACATGGCAGGTATCAAGGCAGATTCCGATTTTTTCTTTATGTGTTACACCATCTCTGATTGCTTTTAACTCTTCAAAGGTACTGCCAATCTCCGTCCCCTTGCCTGACATGGTTTCCAAAAGAACCATAATGTTTTCTTCTCCGGTAATTGCCTGATTTAAACCATTTATAATATTTTCGATTCCTGCCTCCACTCCGATTCCCGTGTGACTGCCCGGATGAAACACGATATTTTCAATGGAAAGCTCATCCATCCTTTGGATGTCTTCTCTTATCACCGTGCACGCGAACTCATAAACTTCCGGTTTTGCACTCGCAAGATTCATGGTATAAGGTGCATGTGCTAAAATCGGTCCAAACTCATGCTCCTTTCGGATTGTAAGAAAAGCATCCACTTCTTTCTCACTATAAGCCTTATAAGTCGAACCTCTTGGATTTCTGCTAAAAATCTGCATGGTATTGGCATTCATCCAAACGGTATTTTTTGCTGCCTCTTCCAATCCTTTTGCAACTGACATATGTGTTCCGATTATCATTTTTTCTCTACTCCTGCTTTTTTACAAATATCTGAAATGCAACAACGCTCACAATAAGGTGTTGTCCTCGCCGTACATACTTCTCTCCCATGATAAACCAGACGATGGCAGAAATCACTGCCCTCCTCCGGCGGAATAATCTTCCACAATTCCATCTCAACCTTTTTGGGTTCTTTGATTCCTTCTACCAGCCCCATCCGATTGGTAAGGCGTATACAGTGTGTATCTGTCACGATTGCAGGCTCGCCAAAAACATCTCCCATAATTAAATTGGCACTTTTGCGCCCAACTCCGGGAAGTTTCAACAAAGCTTCAAAATCTCTCGGTACTTTTCCACCATATTCATCCCGAAGCATTTTCATACAGGCACTGATATCCCTCGCCTTACTATGCCCAAGACCACATGGTTTTATAATGGCTTCTATATCGGAAACCTCTGCCTCTGCCAATGCCTCAATGCTCGGATATTTTTCGTATAACTTTGGCACAACGACATTTACCCTCGCATCCGTACACTGTGCAGCAAGCCGCACACTGACCAGAAGTTTCCATGCCTCATTATAATCCAGTGTGCAACCTGCCGATGGATACTCCCGTTTTAACCGCTCAATGATTTCCAACGCCAATTCTTTTTTCGCTTTTAATGAAGTTTTCATGCTATTTCCTCTAATTCAAGACCATTCTTACCCGATCCGGATGTTCTCCCGACCAACCGGTCTGTGGCATGGTTTCCAAACGATACATATCTGTTTCTTCTATATTAAATGAAAAAATATCCTGATTTTCTTTCATTCGTTCCATAGCAGATGCTTTCGGAAGCGGTATCACACCTTTTTGTAATGCAAAGCGAAGACAAAGCCTTGCCGATGATACCTGATACTTCTCTGCCAGTTCCGTCACAAGCGCATCTTTTAACACTCGCTGTCTTCCAAGCGGGCTCCATGCCTGTACCAGAATATCATTTTCCCTACAAAATCTAAGTACTGCCTCCTGCGTATACCCCGGATGAAACTCTATCTGATTCACCATCGGTTCTACCTCGCAATTTTTCTGAATATTCATAATGTGATGCGGCAAAAAATTACTAAGTCCGATTGCTCTGACCTTTCCCTCTTTATATAATTCTTCCATCGCTTTCCATGTTGCAATATCAAGCTCTTTCCAATCTTTACTATCCGGCGTCGGAAGCGGCCAATGTATCAGATATAAATCCAGATAATCGGTTTTTAAGTTCCAAAGGGTACGTTCCAGTGCTTTTTTGGTTGCTTCATATCCCATCTCATCTTTCCAGACCTTGGATGTCAAAAAGAACTTTTCTCTCTTTATTCCACTGCTTTCAATCGCCTTGGCAACAAAGGATTCCGTCCCATAGAAAGAAGCGGTATCAAAATAGCGGTATCCCGCATCAATTGCCATTCTTATGATATCTGCATTATCTTTTTCCGCTGCCTTATATGTTCCAAACCCAATACACGGAATTTCAACTCCATTACTTAAAGTATAACAATCGTTGATACTTTTCATTCGAAAACATCCTCCTATCTGCATTCTATTGTTCATGCATCTATGGTAACATAAATTATTTTTTTCGTAAACGACGAAAAACAATAGAGGTGTGTTTTCATTTCTAAAAACACACCTCTGTCTTATAAGATTTTTGAAAGAAATTCTTTTAATCTGTCATTTTTCGGATTACGAAAGATATTTTCCGGAGTATCTTCTTCCTTGATAATTCCATCATTGAAAAAAAGTACACGATTTGCTACTTCTCTTGCAAATCCCATTTCATGCGTCACAACCACCATTGTCATTCCCGATTCTGCCAGTTCTTTCATAATATCCAAAACCTCTCCTACCATCTCAGGATCCAGGGCTGATGTCGGTTCATCAAACAACATGACATCCGGATGCATTGCAAGTGAACGGGCAATCGCAATTCGCTGTTTTTGTCCACCGGAAAGCATGGACGGATAACTGTCTGCTTTATCAAACAACCCTACGCGCCGTAATAATTTTTCTGCTTCCTCTGCGGCATCATAACGGCTCATCATCTTTGTCTTCACCGGTGCCAGCATAATATTTTCTTTCACCGTATAATTAGGAAACAGATTAAACTGCTGAAACACCATACCGATTTTCCTACGTATTTTATCGATATCGACAGACTGCTCTGTAATATCCGTTCCCTCAAAAGTAATGGTTCCGCTCGTTGGTTTTTCTAATAGATTTAAGGAACGCAAAAACGTTGATTTGCCACAACCGGACGGTCCTATGACAGCGACTACTTCATTCCTTTTAATTTCTGTCGAAATTCCCTTTAATACTTCATGCTCCCCATATACTTTACGAAGCTTTTCGACTTTTAAGAGAACTTCTCCTTTATCGTTCATTGTTCCTTAACCTCCTTTCCATTTTCTGTACACCGGCTGTTAAAATCATAACAAGGACAAGATAAATAGCTGCACAACCCAATAACGGCATCATTGGTTCATACGTCTGGCTTCTTATGATATCAGCACCTTTGGTTAAATCAAGCATTCCGATATAACCACTTACGGATGTTTCTTTTAACAGTGTAATAAACTCATTTGCCAGTGCCGGCAACACATTTTTAAATGCCTGCGGCAAAATAATAAGCTGCATTGTCTGTTTATAGTTTAGTCCAAGACTTCTTCCAGCCTCAAACTGCCCCTCATCAATAGACATAATACCGGAACGGACAATTTCTGCCACATAAGCTGCTGAATTTAGTGCAAATGCAATGACAGCGACTAAAATCTTATTGTTAACAGAAACCAGAATCACATAGTACATAATCATCACCTGTACTACGGTCGGTGTTCCTCTCCATACGGTGAGATATAGTTTGCAGATAAAATTCAGAATTGTAAGTCCGCCCTGTTTTTCGTGGGTTGCACGTACCACTGCAACGAGAAAGCCTAAAACAATACCGATGATCAGGGCAAACGCCGTGATTACCAATGTGTTCCCCAGTCCCTTTAACAGATACATGTAACGCTCATTTTCGATAAAATTCTGTGTAAATTTTGCTACGAAAGTATCCAAAACTCCCGTCCTCCCTCTTCCTATTTGCTACGGACTACGATTACCTGACGTGCAGTTGCATAAGAATCTGTGAAATCAATGTTTTTCAATCGGTCTTCTGTCACCGTCATGCCTGCTGCGCCGAAATCTGCCTTACCACTGGATACTGCTGTAATAATGGAATCAAATTCCATATCTTCGATTTCAAGATTATAACCAAGCTTATCGCAGATTGCTGTTGCCATATCAACATCAATTCCGGTGATCGTCTCACCATCATAAAATTCATATGGTTCAAATGCTGCATTTGTTGCCATTTTAAGTGTTCCCTTGGAATGATCTGCATCTGCAGGAGATTCATATGGTGTTTTTCCTTTCGTATCATCTCCAATATAGTTGCTTATGATATCATCCAAAGTGCCGTCTGCTTTTAACTCTGCAATTGCTCCATTAAATTCTTCTGTTAATGCCGTATTATCTTTTGAAATACAGATTGCATACTCTTCATCTGCAAATACATCACTTAAAATTGTAAGATCATCATTTTTTGCTACAAAAGCTTTTGCCGGCTGTTCATCAATGATAACACTGTCAACTTTTCCCTGTTTTAATGCCTGAATTGCATCTGCACCTTTGTTATAGCGTTCAATCTTCGTTCCGGCATCATCCCCTTCATAATCAGATGCATAAATATCTCCGGTTGTTCCAAGCTGAACACCAATGGTTTTTCCCTCCAGATCATCTACAGAAAATACTGTATTCTCCGGAACAGAACTTCCGCATCCAATTGTACCCATTGTCATTACTGCTACTAAAACTGCTACTGTTAATTTTCTCATTTTCATATTGTTTCCTCCTGTTTATGCCTGTTTTTGGTTTCCTCTATAATGATGAGAAACACTTTTGTGAATCCTCTCACTATCTTTTTACAATTTCGTCGCAATTTTCCGGCTTTCCAAGTAAATACCATGCCAGATTGGAAGCACTGATTTTATGTAAACTTTCAATGGAATCTTTCGAATAGAATGCCGCATGCGGAGTTAAAATAACATTGTCACGATTTTTTAATCTGCACTTGGAAAGGTCTGGATTTTCTTCTTCCAAAACATCTAAACCGGCTGCGCTTATCTGCCCCTGTTCCAATGCCTCCAGCAAAGCATCTTCCTCCACACAACCACCGCGCCCCACATTGATAAAGATTGGATGATTCTGCATTTTTATGAAGTTTTCATGATTAAAGTAATGATAATTTTCTTCTGTCAGTGCCATATGATTTATAATAATATCTGCTTTTTTTAGTGCTTCTTCGTTATCACACAAAACGACTTTACATTGGGCAGCATCTTCCTTAGAAACATAGGGATCTACCGCAAGTACCTGCATTCCAAGTGCCTGTGCCAGGCTTGCTGTCTGCCTTCCAATCTTTCCAAATCCAAAAATTGCAAGCGTCTTATGATTTATGGTTCGCTCCGCTGGTGCAATCTGATAAGACCAGACATTCCTTTGCACACTTTCATCATATTTTTTTAAATTATGATTCAAAGCAAGCATCAGACTTATCGCATGTTCTGCCACTTCTCTGGTACAGTATTCTCTGATATGACACAATGCTACAGAATGTTTTTCCATTGCTTTTAAATCCACATTACTGTATCCTGCCGAATTCTGGGAAATACATTTTAACTTCGGTGCTTTAAGAAGCAAGGCTTCCTCTACCGGAAGAAAAGCCGTAATCATTCCGTCTGCCCTTTCTAATTCCGCAAAAAATGTTTTTGTACCATACGGCTCAACCACTACTTCGCAATCCGGCAACAACTCTTTTAATTTGTGAATGGTAAGACTGTAATCGGCTTCCATCTGTTCCTTGTAATCACTGATTAACACACGCATAATGCACTCTCCACGATATCTTTTAACTCTTTTATTACCTGCTGCATTTCCTCTCTGCTCCCGATTGTCACCCGAAGATAAGCGCTAATTCGTTCATTTTGATAATGGCGGACTAAAATTCCACGGTCTTTTAATTCTTTTGTGATTTTTCCGGCATCTAAGGTAGGATGTTTTATAAATGCAAAATTGGTTGTTGTCGGAAACACGAAAAATCCAAGATTTTCTACTTCTTTTTCAAAATATTTTCTTGTTTCAATTGTTGTCGTAACACATTTTTTCAAATACTCTGTATCCTTTACTGCAGCCGTTCCCGCTGTAATCGCAAGAGAACTCATGTTAAACGGATTAAACGTAAATTTGATTTTGTTCATATCCTCAATAATTTCTTTGGATGAAATCGCATACCCAATTCTCGCACCCGCCATATTTCTTGACTTTGAAAAAGTCTGAATCACTACAAGATTCGGATATTTTCTTACCAACGGTACACAGGATTCATTTCCATAATCTACATACGCCTCGTCAATAATGACCATACGCTTTGGGTCTTTCTTCACAATCCGTTCAATATCTGCTACCGAAATATCCTTACCGGTCGGATTATTTGGATTCGCTAAAATAACATCTTTATCCGTATTGATATAATCTTCTACATCAATGCTTAAATCGTCTTTTAACGGAATCTGCTCATAATCAAGATGATACGTCTTCGCATAAGTACGATAAAAATCATAGGTAATATCCGGAAAACAAACTTTCATGCCCTCGCGAAAGAAACTCATCATACAAAAACCAAGCACTTCATCTGCTCCATTTCCAACAAATACCTGATCTGCTCCAAATCCGTAAACTTCTCCAATCGCCGCCCTTAACTCCATACAATGTGGATCAGAATAGTGTCCCATTCCGTTAATCTGAGATTGGTTCACTGCTTCTAACACCTTCGGGGATGGCGGAAAAGATGACTCATTTGCATTTAATTTTATGTATTGTCTGTCCTTTGGCTGTTCGCCCGGAATATATGCTTCCATATCTTCATATTCATCTAAAAAAAAGAAACTCATTTTTCTATTCTCCTATTTCTATTCTAAATTCGTTCCAACGGGAAAGTCATGCAATGTGGTCCGCCACCGGCTTTTAAAATTTCTGTAATGTCTAATTCAATGACATTCATTCCTTCTTTTGCCAAAGCCTCATTGACTGCCTGGTTCTGTTTTAAGGACATAACACGTTTATTGCCAAGTGCCTGCAAATTACAGCCATGTGCAAAAATTGCCTCCTCCGGTACCTGAATTCTTTTAATTTCCATTTGATCTAAAAGCCTTACAAATTCTTCCGGCAACCCTTCTTCGTAAGTTACTGCCAAATGGTCATCTACCAGATTAAAACACATATCAAGATGTAAATACTCCGGTTTTACCGGAACTCCAATCACCTGATACCCCAATGGTTCTAATCCTTTTTTTATTTCCTCTACTCCCTTTTCGTTACTTCTGTCTGCCATTCCTATTGCTATCGTGTGCTCATTTAAAAATGCAAAATCTCCACCTTCAAACAACCCCTCTTTTACCTCTGCTACAACCGGAATTTTAAGTTCTTTCATCTTTGCTTCATAATCCACATGCTCTTCATAACGTAATGGGAGCTTAAATCTTCCAAGAACATATCCTTCCTTGATGCAACCGCCAAAATCTCTTGCAAACACGGAGTTTGGCCGTTTTTCACTTGCCGGCAAAAATTCTACCTTAACACCATTTTCTTCATAAGCACGTACAAAAGCGGCATGTTCTTCTGCCATCTTCTCCAAATCCAGATCATAGTTCCACTTCTTTGCAATTTCATTAATTTTTGCTGCCTTTAAATACTCCGGTTTCGATACTAAAACTCTTTTTAATACTCCGGTTCCATTTTTTACATACATTTTCTTTTCCTCCTCAAACATCTTAATTTACTTTCAAAAATTCTTCTGTTGCATTTAAAATTAATTTCGGTAAAACACCGAAAGAATATGGTTTATACACACGTTCCGACCACTTATGGGCATCTTTTCCGTAACAGCCAAAATCTACTGCCGGAATATTTAATTTTTTAATATTTTCAAATGGAAGATCATAAAGCTGCCCAATTCCCGGAAAATTTGCTTTTAAGCAGGAAAGCGACTCCTTAGAATCATCAATTTTTAAATAACTGCTATCCGTAAGACTCGGGAAAAACTGCAAAATCTGATATTCTTCCCCGGTTTCTTGCTCCGTCGCCTTTACTGTTTTTTGCAGTTTTTCAATTACCATACGCTCACTCGTCACTTCTTCCTTTAACGTATTATGCGGACAATATGGTGCCGCATAGTAAAGTACCATAACCGGTTCGTTCTCTTCTAATGCCGAAAGCATGTGCCGAATCAGTGTAATCGGAATCTCTCTCTTATCTACACCGGATTCTTCTAGCTTTTTTATCCGTTTTGGAAAATCTTCAAAAAATTCTTCTCCGAATTCTTCCCGGACTTTGTTTTTTAATTCCTCATAGGTATAAACCTTTTTTGCATAATGGTATTCATGAAACGTATCTTTGGTATGTTCACAGTATTTTCGGTATTGGGTGTTTATATGTTCTTCTACCCGTTGCATCGCATCCATTGCTGCCCGTTTCAATTTTTCTGTTGTTTTTTCTACTCCCTCGTTATGTACAAAATAGTTAAAATATACAAAGGATGCATATGCAGTCTGCACATCATAACGCTGTTTCAAATCCTTAACTTTTAAAACACTTGGCGGCAAGGTGTACTCTCCATGGTATTCATCGCAAAACTCTACATTCAGACTAATCTGTCTCACCAGTTCTACGGCTACAAGAGATGCATCAAAGCCTTCAAAGCATTGTCCCACATGTGTTTCTTTTCCCTGAATATAAAAGCACGGCAATAACTTTCCAACCGAACCAAGATAAACATAACGCTTAGGATCTCCCGGATAAAGTGGGCAGATATAATCATTATTAATTGCAAGCACATAAATAAGATGAAACTGCTCTTTGATTTCTAATAATAATTCCGATGCTTCCATAACTCCTGTGTGAAGATTTTCTTCTACCGGCTGAAACGAAACCAGAATATTTCCGGAGAATGCTTTCGGATTTTCACTTAATTTGCGAAGCAACACAAGAAATACTGCATCTCCGCTTTTCATATCACAGGCTCCCCTGCCAAACAGATAATCTCCGGATTCTAAATCCTCCTTCATCTCCTCAGAAAGTTCCATCCGATGTAACTGTTTTTCTAATTCTTCACAATCAAATGCATATTCCTTCAATGCCTTGTAATCTTCTACACCAACCGTATCGGTATGACCGTGCCAGATTAATGTCTTATTGTTTTCTTCCTTTTCTCCGCGAAATAACGCAAGTACATTTCTCCTGCCAAGTGGATCATTTTTTAACGGCTCTACAAAAACATATTCCGGATGTGCTTTAAAATAAGGCATCTCGCGAATCACAGACTCTATTTTCTCTCCAATATTTCGTTCCCCGTCTGTTCCATTCACACTGGCTACCTTCACCAGTTCTCTGGTCAATGCTTCCATTTCCTGATACATCATCGAATCTCCTTTATAATTATTCATTTGATTTTTCCTGTATTTCTATGCTATCTGGTTGTGTTTGTATTTGTATACAATAAAAATGTAAAAAAATAAGGTGCTATCTGCAAAAAGCCTACAAATAACACCTTTGTTCTCATTATTTCTATTCTATTTTTCCAGTCGTTTTGAAACCTCTACGATGTGTTCCTCCATCGCCTGTCTGGCAGCTTCCCTATCATGTGTATGAAACGCATTAAGAATTTTTTCATGTTCTTGAATCGCTCCACCTAAATCCTGCTCTAAATGTCCGGATAAAATCAAAATTCTCCGCTGCAACAATGCAATATTTTTTATTATCTTGTAATACCAGGAATTATCACAAAACTCGCTGATCTTTACATGAAACTCATACTCACAATCCAAAAACTCACTATAAGACTTCTGCTTATAAGACTGCTTCTGCTTCTCTAAAATATCTACCAATGCCCGATACTGCTCATCGGTAATCTTTTCTGCCAGGATACCTGCTTCTTCCACCTCAATCAGCTTTCGTGCATAAAAAGCATCTGTCTTGTCCTTCTCAGTAATTTCCACAACTACGACATTTCTGGAAGCATTGATGGATACCAGATCATCAAACTCAAGCTTCTTAATTGCACTTCGGACAGGAGTCCTGCTGATTCCAAGATCTGCTGAAAGCTGCTCCTCCGTCAATATCTCTCCCTGACGAATATCCCCATTTATGATTGCCTGCTTGATTTCCTCATAAGCACGATCCGACAGCGACATCTTATTTCCAATCTGTTTTAATGCTGCCATGTATTTCTCCCTATTGGATTTGTATTTGTATACAATGTATTATAACCTTATTTTTTTGTTCGTCAAGAGGGTTTTTTATTTTCTTTTCACATATTTTATATTAAAATCGCTTAAGGATTTCATCATGAACAACTGCTGCAAGAATCTTTATTTTCTTTCTACTATAGCCTGCAAACTTGCTGAATGTATGTCAGAAGAGGAACTGGCAAAACTATCTGCTGATCTTGTTGTATTGAGTGATATGTTAGCAAATATCCTTGCATGCCAAAATATCACACACTCGGAATCATCGACCACGGACCCGGCTGTAGATTCGTTATTATAATTTGAGAAACACGATATGTTTCCATTACTTCTTTTTCAAAAGTGCATCCCGAACCACGCCTTTTGGATCTTTTATGAGTAAATACACAAGCCAGATAATAAGGCCTAATGCAACCACCGATAGTCCTAAGAAAAAATCATTTAACATTTCAGCCGGCGATGGGTTAAAATAATCTGCTTTTAATTCTATGTATTCAAAAATTGCATCAACCATCCACATAAGGGAAGCTCCCCAGTATAACCAGCACAATGTGCCGATTTTCATATCATCCTGGGGAGCTGCCTTATACCAACAAATCGTGGAAATAATTGCTGCAAATACACATGTCAATAATGTCATAAATATTTGCTCCTATTTTGCTTTTAAACGATAAGCCGGTTTTCGATTTACAATTGCTTTTGCAGCAAGAACCATTGCCACCCAAATCGTTGTAAGCCAGATTGCCATCGTTCCGCCGACTGTAGCGATTTCTTTTAACATCACTGCCGCATCCGCTGAATTTGATGCTGCGGTTAAAAACGGAAACCACAGTGTTACCTCTCCGTGCCAGATATGTTCAAAGCAAAGTAATGCAGAACCTCCGAATAATAATTTACTAAGCCATGGAAGTTTGGATTTAAAAGTAATCTCGTCCACTTCTTTGTTTTCTTCTTTTTCTGATTTTTTCATCATCTTATCTGCAACTGTAACTACAATTGCTTCTGTCACTGGTGCTATAAAACATGCCATAACAATCGCTCCTTTCGTGTCTGTCAATAATGTTTCTATACTCATTATACACATACCAAAGGAACTTACAAGCACCCTGGGGGGTTATTTTTGAGCAGATACAACATGATTAATCCATTCCACTGATTTTTTTAATGCTTCAATTGTTTTTGTTTCTAAAACACATCTTGCATTACATTCTTTTGCTATCTTTAACCGTTCTATCAGATCAATCTCTCCATCTCCTAAAGCCAGATGATTTTGAGGAGGATTTTCTTTTCCATCATGAATATGAAAATGTTTTAACTTCTCCTTATAAGAAAGAATAAAAGGCACATCGACTTCTTTTGTTCCTTTTGAGTGTCCAATATCCCAAGTTAATACAAAGCAATCACTTTCAAGCATACATGCTATCGCTCTTTTTTCATATTCCCGAAATCCATCCGTATTCTCAATCGCAATTTTTATATCAGAATCACCGATCCACTCTTCACAAGACTTTATAAAATATTGAAAAGCAGCGATATATGTTTCAAAATCCCTCTCATACATCTGTACCTTCCTATCCGGTAATGTAATATAAATTCCGTGATGCATATGCATATTTATCGTTACCGGCTGTGCTTTGTTACCATACTTGTTTTTAAGCTCCACCAACTGTTTTGCTACTTCTATTGTCCGTCTTACTGTTTCCAAATATGCTTCTCTGACCAATGGATTAAAATCTGCAACGTTTAAATTTTCATCCAGGTGAATCGTATAATAAACACCTGCTTCATCTGCTTTTTTATAAAGCCATTCCACTGCCTCTAGTTTATCTATTTGATATTCCGGAAAATTCATATTTAATTCAATAAAGGACAACCCCAATTCTTTGCAAAGAGAAATATTTTGCTCAAGGGTACTATTTTCAATTAATGTCGGCATTCCAAAATTCTTCACTTTCTACGCTCCTCCTTTCTTTTCTCGTTCACATGATGCTTCATCTCATAAAGTTTCGAACACTAAACCGTTTCAACGGTACTTTTCATTGTTCCAATCAACCTCCGTGATTTTTCTGTCCGTCGAAGAATGACGAAATAAAACCTCCACCATTAGCGATGGAGGCCAATCCTTTCAATCCTATTATCTTACTAAAACTTCCCACACCAAAAGGTGTGATGAACCTTGAAAATTCAACAATGTAAGCAATTAAAAAGGCACAG
>NZ_JADYUI010000028.1 GCF_021531695.1 Roseburia hominis
TCTGTGCCTTTTTAATTGCTTACATTGTTGAATTTTCAAGGTTCATCACACCTTTTGGTGTGGGAAGTTTTAGAAAATAAAACAAAAACGTAATACTTGAAAATAACATTACTCTTCCTCCCCAAAAAATTCTTTTCTGAACGCTTCTTTATTCTTCTTATGTTTATAAATATAGTAAATTAAAAAAGCCACTACCGATACAACCGCTAAAACGCGTCCTGTTACTAAATAGCCTGCATTCATCCAAACACTTGTATCATCTACCACCTTAACTACTTCATCCGGAAGAACCATGGAAGCATCATACCCGTTTTCCGTTTTTTGCGTTTCGGTCCAGGATTTCTTTAACGTAATTAACAAATAGGTAGATTCTCCTTCGCTGTTTTTCGCTTCCAGACGATATTCTCCCTCTTGGGCCTCTGCTGTTACCGTAAGTTTCCCATTTTCGTCAATTGAAATTCCTTTCGCAGGCCTTCCATCCTTCGTAATACAATAAGATATCGCACAGGTTTTCTCAATTTTTTGTCCTTCTCTGTCAAAAAAATTAACCGAATAGTTCTCTACACTCTCTCCAATCGAAGGTCTTAAAACCTTTTCCGACCCAGAAAGTGTAAAATAAAAAATCTCATTTTCTGCCTTTGGTATAAAAGACACTGACTGAAATTCTACGGAAATCTGTTTTTTCTCCGGCGCGACCAAAGTAAATCCCAAACCATAGATTCCTTTTTCTAATTCTTCCCTTTCTGCTTTGTCACCTTTGGTAAAAGAAGAAAACGGAATATAAACTTCTCCTTCAAAATTTGCCGGAATAGAAAAAGCTCCGTATTCAACTTTTTCTGTATAACAAGTTCCGTTTTGTTTTAAAATAACCGGTACATCATCTTCCAGTACCAAAACATTCCCTTTTTGTGTACTAAACAATACATTTCCTTTTACATTTTCTGCAGAATTTTTTACTTTTATATTTACTCCTGCATAACCAGAAAGTTTCTGCTTCGTATTTTCAAAAACAGAAACCGGATATTCTCCCTCTTTCTGATTCATTGTCTGAAAAGAAATCTTCATGTTTCCTTCTTCTTTATTATAAGAAATTTCGGGAGAAAATTCTTCTTTTGCATCCTCTCCCAGTTTGAAATGATTCAATTTAATTGCCAGTTCTTCTTTTTGTTCGGAAGCATAAATATCACACGGACTCTGCTGTAAAAATATCCCAAATACGATCAGAAAAAGACAACATATTCTCCTTATCTTCCTTTTTTTCTTTTGCATAACCTTTTCTCCTATAAATAATTCATTTCTGAAAATTCATCATACATTGATGCACGTTGTTTTCTTAAACTGATTGCTTTTTTCATCTTTACTACTTCTTCGATATTTCCCTTCTGTACCCATGCAGAGATTTCCTTTTGTGCTTCTTTATCCTGATGCAGTTCCTTATAATTTACAACCCGATATAAATACAAAGAATCTTCCAGCTTATTTACCCATTCAACCTCTAAGGTAACATGCTTCGTGATTGGCAAAGACAATTTTTTATTTTCTTTTCCATGCATGGACAACAATATGTATTTATAGTTAAAGTTCTTGATTTTTACCTGCTTTCCGTTTTTACTCCTTACCATAAGGTCCAATTGGATTCTTGCCATTTTACGATTCTTGAAGTACTCCTTACTTGAACGTCTTGTAATGTTCAAGCGCAAATCATCAAAACTTGACGAGGACTCATCTAAATTTACCGGCAAAGAAGTAAAATTATCATAAATCGTGAAAATATACTCTGCCTTATTCTCCAACATATCCGTAATTTCAAAGACATATTGCCATTCATCACCACATTGTTTTACTAAAACCGTCTTCCCCCTTACTATAATGTTTGAACGCTTTGTCAGCATTGTAATTTCAACAAGTTCTTCATCATCAAAATCAACCGGCTCCTTAAATACAACCGATATTCCTCCCTCAGATGCATCCTTACTGTATCCTTTTGCAGTAACAATTCCATTCGTAACTTCACACTTCTCTCGCACTAACATTCTTTCATATTTACGGTAACTCTTTCTCCCTAAAATGAAAAATATAGACATCACAATATTATATAAATTCGAAATTAACCAGAATAATATAACAAAATAATCAATTCTACCTGTATCAAAAGTCCAAACGATACAATTAACAATTCCGACTACAGATAAAACAAGTAACAAGAAATGCGGTATCGCATAATACCAGTTATTTTCTTTTTGACTGTCTTTGCCTTTCTTTGTTACCTTAAACTTTTTCATACTGATTCCGAATGTTTCTAAAAGTGTCGGTATCATCAAAAATGGAAACAATGTCGTTTCATAAACATTGGTCCACTTCGTTGTACGAATATTATGACTCATCATTTTCAAACAAACATTACTGCTTATATACATCGGAAGCCAAAAGAATAAAACCTCCACCAGTGTACAACGAACGACCATAATACCAAACGTCGCAAAAAGAATCGGTGAAATAATATAAATAAAACGTTTCCACGAAGCATACCAATACCAGATTGACGCCAGGTAATTTGCTTTCTGGGCAAAACTCAGTTTTCTTGCAAAAAGCAGATGCAGCTTTCTTCCCGTGCAAATACATCCTCTTGCCCATCGCACACGCTGATTAATAAGCGCCTTCAAATCTGTTGGCGATAATCCCGAAGCCAAAACTTCGTTTAAAGCATAACAAATATATCCCTTTTCCTGAATCAAAATTCCGGTTGCAAAATCTTCTGTAATACTTTTTTCATAAAAGCCTCCAACATCCTCTAACGCTTTTCTTGAAATAACCGTATTTGATCCACCATAAATTACACTATTACTCTTATTTCTCGAGACCTGAACATCTTTATAAAAATAATCCTGCTCATTCGGAATACGATCCTCCGAATAAAGATTATACTGAAATAGATCCGGATTATAAAAAGATTGCGGCGTCTGAATAAATCCATAATAGATTCTGTCTTTTTCTTCTAATTCTCTATTTTTCTTCTCACGGTCTGCAAAATACGCCATCGTTACCATTAAAAAATTATGTTTTGGAATCATATCTGCATCAAAAGTTGCAATATACGCAGAAGATGTGACCGTCATCGCATGATTTAAATTTCCTGCCTTCGCTCCTTTATTATCTTCTCTTGTAATGTAGCCAATCCCTAATTGTTTTGCCAGTTCTTCTACTTCTTTTCTTCTTCCGTCATCGCAAAAATAAATATGCACTTTCTTTTTATCCGGATAATCCATATGGACACATCCATTGGCTGTATTATACAAAATTTCAATTGGCTCATTATAAGTCGCAATTAAAACATCCACGTCGGGATAATCCTCCGGAAGAATTTCCGGTTTTGGCGGTATTTTAATATTGCTCATATTAAAATAATGTACCAGTGCTTCCAACATTCCTAAAATTTCAACCACCAAAAGTGCTACGCCTGCTATCACAGACACAATCCCTTCTTTTAACGGCAATGTGAAAAAAATTCTCCAAATTAGATATAAAATCGTCCATCCGATGTTAAAAAACATCCACGCGCGAAATTTAACAAATTCGCGTTTTCTTCCTACCCACTTTTGACGTTTTTTCATACCCCTTTTATTTCTCCCTTCTCTTTTGTACTGCTTCCCTTATAATTATAAAATAAAATCTGCAAAAACAAAAGTATGCAAAACACACTCACACATTTCAATAAACCAATCTGCATTACTTTTGTCCCGCGCGCGAGCAGTGCCGTCAGGCTATTTTCTTCTCTGCGAGCTGCGCGTTATTGCACGAAGTGCTTTTTGTTGTATAGGAAATTCCTTGAAATTTCCTATACAACAAAAAAATCCGCCCATCAAAAATGATGGCCGGATTTCCTATGCCTGTTTTTAACTTATTCTATTGTAAAGTTAAAGATTAATCTGTTACATATGGCATTAAAGCAATATGACGTGCTCTCTTGATTGCTACTGTAAGAGCTCTCTGATGTTTTGCACAGTTTCCTGTGATTCTTCTTGGAAGAATTTTACCTCTTTCAGAGATATATCTTTTTAATTTATTAACGTCTTTGTAATCAATTACGTTATCTTTTCCACAGAATACACATACTTTTTTTCTTCTATGCATTCCGCCTCTTCTTCTTGCTGGCGCATCGCCTTTATCTGATTTATTATAAGCCATGACTATTACCTCCTGTTAAATTTAATTAAATGGTAATTCTTCATCTATTCCATCCGGAATATTCATGAACCCATCACCTGCAGCTGCGCTTGGTGACGGACGGTTATCCACCGGTGCAAAACCGGCATTCTCATTGCTTGCTGCTTTGCTCTCTGCAAATTCCTGTTCCTCTACCACAACATCCGTTGTATAGACCTTCTGTCCATCCTTGTTCGTATAAGAACCGGTCTGAATTCTTCCCGTAATTACAACTTTTGTTCCCTTACGGAAATACTTCTCAGCAAACTCACCCTGACGTCCAAATGCAACACAACCGATAAAATCTGCTGTCTGTGCATCTCCGTCACGTTTGAATCTTCTATCTACCGCAACTGTATATCTCGCAATTGCAGTTGCCTGTTCACCCTGAGAATAACGAACCTCAGGATCTCTTGTTAATCTTCCCATCAGTATTACTTTATTCATACCATGTCCCTCTTTCTATTATGCCTCGTCCTGTCTGACGCATAAGAAACGAAGAACATTATCCATAATACGAATATTCTGCTCGATTTCAGCTGGAACACCAGGTTCTGCATCGAAAGCAATGAAGTAATAGAAAGCTTCGCTCATTTTCTGAATATCATAAGCTAACTTCTTCTTGCCCCATTCATCTACATTTGTAATTGTACCACCGCAACGTGTAATGTACTCTTTTGCTTTCTCAACTGTAGCTGTTCTGGCATCATCTTCAATTTTTGCATTAACAACAAGTGCTAATTCATATTTGTTCATGCTAGTACCTCCTTTTGGTCTCTGGCCCCTCATTCCCATGGGGAGCAAGGAATTATAAATAATTTATCACAGAATCACATGATACCATAAAACTTTGGTCATATCAAGACTTTTTTTATTTTTCTTCGGCGTGACGAAGCCCTTTTGTATTTTTCTCTACTAATTTCCGACTCACCATGACCTGATGTCCACATCCTAAACATTTCAATCGAAAATCTGCCCCCACACGTAAAATTTCCCATTCACTGCTTCCACATGGATGTGGTTTTTTCAGACGTACAATATCGCCTACCTCATAAATCACTCTTTCTGCTGCCATACTTTTCCTTTCATTTATATATTAAATTTGTGAAAAAATTTCCCCGATACTTCCCTGTACCAGCAAATCTGCCCTTTTGTCCATCGGCGTTGCCGATTTATTCACTAATACAAGCTTATTTCCTCTATAATAATCAATCAATCCTGCTGCCGGATAAACCGCAAGCGAAGTTCCTCCAATAATAAGTACATCCGCCTCACTGATGTACTGAATGGATTTTCTTAATGTCTCATCATCTAATCCTTCCTCGTATAAAACCACATCCGGTTTAATCTGTCCCCCACATGCATCACAGGTTGGTATTCCCTTAGAATCCAAGATATATTTCGCATCAAACAATTTACCGCATTTTCTGCAATAATTTCTATGAACACTTCCATGCAATTCCAATACTTCTCTGCTTCCGGCTGCCTGGTGAAGACCATCAATATTTTGGGTAATTACTGCTTTTAATTTTCCCTGTCTTTCCCATTCTGCCAATTTCAAATGTGCCGCATTCGGTTTTGCAGTAAGGCAAAGCATTTTATCCCGATAAAACCGATAAAATTCCTCTGTTTTACTCATATAAAAGGTATGACTTAAAATCGTTTCCGGTGGATAATCGTACTTCTGATGATACAGTCCGTCTACACTCCGAAAATCAGGGATTCCACTTTCGGTAGAAACCCCTGCTCCACCAAAAAATACGATGTTATCACTACTTGCTATTATTTCTTTTAATTGCTCAACTTCGTTCATTTTAAGACCCCCTGTATATTTTCTGCCAGTGTAGCGTTTTTAAAATAACTAGATATATTATAACACAAAAAAAGCACCACTACGAAACTTTTTCTTCGTAATCATGCCTTTCGAGTTGCGGGGACAGGATTTGAACCTGTGACCTTCGGGTTATGAGCCCGACGAGCTTCCAGACTGCTCCACCCCGCGACAACAGTGCTATTATAGACCTCTTTTTTCTAATTGTCAAATTTTATTCACATCTTCCCTGCCAGATATACACTGACCGCGATTCCGGTTATGCTTGAAAGCAGCGCTCCTGCCAAAGTATAACGTGTTTTCTTTATCTTTGCTGTCATAAAATAAACCGACATTGTATAAAAAATCGTTTCCGTGGAACTCATCATAATAGAAGCCGCACGCCCCAGATAAGAATCTGCTCCAAATTCTTTAAACAGATCAATCGTCAGTCCGGTAGCTGCTGAGGACGAAAACATTTTGACCAGTGCAAGCGGCAACAGTTCTGACGGAAAATGAATCCATTCCGTAAAAATGCTCATTCCGCTTGCCAGAAAATTTAAGAATCCCGATGCTCTAAGAATTCCAACTGCCACCATAAGCCCAATTAAAGTTGGCATAATTCCAATTACTGTTTTAAAACCATCTGCCGCACCTTTAATAAAATCATCATAAATGTTTTGCTTTTGTAAAAGCCCCATTCCGACAATATAAAATATCAAAAGTGGAATAATCGCATCTGATAAAAACAGTAACAATTTCATAGAATGTTCCTCTTTTCAAAGGCTTTACTTTATTCTATGCAGTTTTTTTTATTTTATTCCTATAATAATGTCCTTTCATTACCCAGACTACCAAAAATAATATCATTTCTAAATATAGCCAAATACGCCCGCTTGGGAAAAAGGTATATAAATAATTATTCTTTTGTCCATACATCCATAAAAATGGTATTTCTGTATAAAAGAAAAACAGATAAAGACTTACTCCGGCAATACTAATGCCTAATCTTATTTTCCACTTTCTATTATCTATGCGTTCCAGCCTGTTTTTCTTTAATTGAAGCGCAAAATAAATGATATAAACCAATACCAAAACTCCCAAAATTATAATTATTCTATAAAATGCCTGATTAATCCCACTCATTAATGGATCCTCAATTGAAGCACCAACAACATGCTCTCCCCATTTCTCCATTAACTCATAAGTCATATAGTAAGCCTGATCCGAATTTGTCAAAACTACCATACCTGTATTATCTTCGGGCGAAATCACAAGCTGCGCATTCCAACCTGTTAACGTGCCGTTATGTTCATAAACAGTTTTTCCGTTGGAAAGCTTTCTTGGAATAATCCCAAGTGCATACTCTCCTCCCGCACTTTTGGTATTTTTTTGTATCTCAAACATTTCACCGGAGCCTTCATTTTTATAACGAATTAATTTCTTTGCAAATTTTGATAAATCATTTGCTGTTGTTGTTACCCCTCCGGCACCATTCATAACAATCGGCGTAATGGAAATCTCTTTTCCGTATCCTGCATATGGAATTGCAAAATTACTCCCTTTATTGTCATAACTTGTATCATACATACCAAGCGGTTCAAAAACGTTTTGTTTCATATAATCTTCAAACTTCATTCCGGTCACATCTTCAATGACAAGCTGACAAATTCCACACGCGACAAATTCCGAATATTCAAACTCTGTTCCCGGTTCTCTTATTAAATGAATGTCACGCATCTCCATTGCTTCTGCAACTGACGGCAAGGGCTCTTCATACCCTACCTCATCACTCTTACTCAATCCGGCGGTGTGACTCATAAGTGTACGGAGCGTAACTTTATCCACATCATATTCTTTGCTGTCCGGGATTTTCCACGAAGTTAAGTAGTTATTTACAGGCGTGTCCAAGTCCAGAATTCCATGATCGACCAACTGCATTACTGCATAAGAAGTAACTGTTTTTGAAATGGATGCTATCTTAAATTTAGTATCCTCTGTTACTTTCGTCTTTTCTTTCTTATTCGCATAGCCAAAGTTTTCAAATGTTATACTTCCATCCGACTCAATCAAAGCTACCGAAGCTCCGACCGGCCTGTATTTTTTGTCTATTTGACTTACATAATCTTTTTTGTTACTACTGTATAAAAACATCACTGCCGCAAGAAGTGCTATGGCAAACACACCAATAATCGCACTTACCATTCTTTTTCGATTTGATTCCTTTTCCATTTTCCTGCTCCTATAATACATAATATTTTTTCAGATTTCATTATAGGAGCTGTCAGCTCTTTTTTACATAACTTTTGCTTACAATTTGTTTTCCTAACTTACAAAAATGTAATATTGTCCTAATTTCTTATCTTTTCCATAATCTTACAAAATAAAACCGCTACGATTGTACTCACAAAAGTTGCCACAATTGCCGGTCCTACAATCGCTGTCGGATTTACACTGCCATATTGACTCCGGTATGCAATAATATTTACAGGAATTAATTGAAGAGATGAAATATTGATAATAAGAAATGTACACATCTCTGTGCTCGCCACCTCTTTTTTTATATAAGTTCCTTCCTGATTTTGTTCTTCTTTTAACCGTTCCAATTCTTTCATCGCTTTTAGTCCCGCAGGTGTCGCTGCCCAGCCAAGCCCAAAAATATTGGCAATAAAATTGGTTGCGATATATTCATTCGCTTTATGGTTTTTCGGAATTCCGGGAAACAAAAAATGTAATAAAGGCATCAGATGTTTTACTGCACTTTTAATAATTCCGGTATTCTCGGCAATTTTCATAAGACCGACCCAAAATGACATCACGCCCATCATTGTAATGCAAAGCGAAACTGCTTCCTTTGCCGAATCCAAAGCCGCATTTGTGATATCCGGAAGTGTTCCGTGAAATGCCCCATAAACAACCCCTATTAATATCATAAATCCCCACAAATAATTAAGCATAATCCTACTCACAAAATTCCATTTGTTTATTTTATGTTGCATAATGTTTCTTTGTTCCAACATAAAATAAAATCAAGAATTTTATAATCTAAGGATTTTTATGAAAAAATATCTTTCTTCTGCCAAAAAATACTTTCCTTTTTTTCTTTGCCTGATCACCTTTGTTTGTCTTACCTGCTTTCTTTTTTCCGAAAACACCCAAAAAAATAATGCAAAGCAGTTTAAAAATTTTGATGCTTTTACCGAGCATTTATTTCAGGAAAGCGTCACTGCAAATACGATCAACTTACATTATACGCTTTCAAATCCTGCAATGTATGGCATTACAAAATATAAACCTACACTTGGAACTATTTCAGAAGAAGGACAGGAAAAATCAATTGCTAATCTTGAAAATACAAAAAAGGCTCTGAATTCCTTTTCTTATGATTCACTTTCTACCAGAAATCAAATGACTTATGATATTCTGTCAGATTTTATTGAGCAGGAACTGTCTGCTTCTTCCTATTACTATTATAATGAGTTTTTACGTTCCTCTACCGGAACACAGGCAGAATTGCCGATTCTTTTCGCAGAATATACGTTTCGAAATGAAAAAGATGTAACAGATTATCTTACTTTACTCTCACAACTGGAAAACTATTTTAAACAAATCGCTTCTTTCGAAAAAGCAAAATCAGACAAAGGTCTTTTTATGTCTGATTTTGCTGCTGAAAATATTTTGGCACAATGCAAACAATTTCTGGACAGTAAGGAGCATCATTATCTTTTAAAAACTTTTGATTCCCGTATTAATTCCGCTTCCTTTTTAACAGAAGAACAAAAGACTGCTTATAAAGAAAAGAACCAGCTCATTTTTACGGAACACGTGCTTCCTGCTTATGAAAATTTAAAAAATTGTATGAATACTTTAAAAAATACCGGAAAAAATGACAAAGGACTTTGTTATCTTCCCAAAGGCAAAGATTACTATACCTACCTGATTCATTCCTATACCGGAACCTCTCTTTCTGTTCCCGAATTAGAAAAAATGGTCTCAAACCAACGAGATACAGATCTTGCTGCCATTTCAAACCTTTTAGCAGCTCATCCGTCGCTTGCTTCTTCCTCTTTAAATTATTCCTTTCACGACAGCAATCCGACAGATATGTTAAATTCTTTGAAAGAAACCATTGTGACAGACTTTCCAACTCCAGAAGAAACAACGTTTACGGTAAAATATGTGGATGATGCCTTATGTGATTATCTGGCTCCTGCTTTTTATCTGACTGCCCCTATTGATGATATTTCCCAAAACTGCATCTATATCAATCCAAAAAGCAACTATACAAAAGTAAAACTCTTTACTACCCTTGCACACGAAGGATATCCCGGTCACCTGTATCAGACGATTATGACGGCTTCTTATGGTATCCCTTCCATCCGCTCTATCTTAAATTATCCGGGTTATACCGAAGGATGGGCAACCTATGTAGAAATGATGTCTTATCACTACACCGGGTTAGACGAAAACTTAGCCACAATGTTACAACTAAATCAATCTGCGATTTTAAGTCTCTATTCTACGGCAGATTTCGGGATTCATTACGATGGCTGGAGCTTTGATGACACGAAAACCTTTTTTTCCAAATACGGTTTCAAAGACGAAGCAACAATTCGCGAGATTTATGAATTAATTGTAGAAGAACCCGGACACTACCAAAAATATTTCATTGGTTATCTGGAATTTTTACAGTTAAGAAATACTGCAAAAAAGCGAATGGGGAACGAATACTCCAATAAGCTGTTCCACGAAGCGGTACTTCGCATGGGACCTGCTCCTTTTCCAATACTGGAAAAGTATTTAGAGTACTATTTATGACATTTTTTGTAACATTTTTATCACATTTATTTTATAGACTTTGCCTTCTTTCCATGCTATAATTTTAATACAAAATCGGAGGTGATAGAATGTCTTTAACACAAGAGGATTTACAGGCAATCGCAAATTTACTTACACCTATGAGAAATGATATCACAGATATGAAAAACGATATCACAAGTATGAAAAAGGATATCTGCAACATGAAAGAGGATATCCGCAATTTAGATCAGCGTCTTACCGTTGTGGAAAATCAAATTACAGAGATGAAATTATCATTGGAGAACGAAACAAATCATAACATTCAGCTCATTGCTGAAAATCACATGAATCTTGTTGATAAGCTGAATCAGGCAATTCATGTCTCGGATAAAACCTTATTGTATGAGGTTCAGGTTTCAACTTTAAAATCAAAAGTAGAACATCTGGAAAAGGAAATCGCTGAGATAAAAAAAACAATTGCATAAATATTTTTTACATAAAAGAGGATAACACGAATGCTATCCTCTTTTTCTGTTTTATTTTAAAACTTTCTTTTCTCTCATGCATTACATACTCATAATTACTTTTCTGGCATCTTCTTCCGGCACTAATCTGGCATAATTCTGGTTTTCAAATTCCATCACTGCCCCGATTCCCTTTTGGAATACAAAGCGAAGTTTTCCATCCCTTACCTTTTTATCCGTATAGAGTTTCTTCACCAGTTCTTCTCTATTGATATAATCCGGGATTTCCGTTGGAAGTCCTGCCTTTTGTAATAATGCAATTACCCGGTCACGATCCGTTTCACTGATATATCCATAACTATTTCCAAGACGAACCTCAGCCGCAAGTCCAATTCCGACTGCTTCCCCATGAAGCAACTGGTATTCGCTTACGGTTTCAATCGCACGACCTACCGTATGACCAAGATTTAAGATCTCACGCAGATTTGCTTCTTTTTCATCCTGCATGACAACATGATATTTAATCTTGCAGTTTTCTTCTGCGATATGCTCTAAAACCTCCTGCTTAAATGCAAAAACGTCTTTTATGTGTTCTTCAAGATATTCAAAAAATGCTACATCAGCAAGGCATGCATGTTTTATCGTCTCTGCCATTCCGCTGATTAGCTGACGCTTCGGAAGTGTTTTCCAGGCTGCAATATCAATATAAACCTTTTTCGGCTGATTAAAGATACCGATTAAGTTCGTTGCCAGAGGAGTATCTACCGCTGTTTTTCCACCAATCGAAGCATCTGCAGCCGCAAGGTGTGTCGTTGCATAATTGATAAATGGAACACCTCTTCCGTAAGTTCCCGCTGTAAATCCGGCAAGATCTGTTACAACACCGCCTCCAACTGCAATCACACAGCAGTCTCTGCGAAAGCCTGCTTCTAACATCGCATCCTCGATATTTTCTTTTACCTTTCGCACCTTACTCTTTTCTCCGTTCGGAAATACAAATAACTGTGCCGTATAGCCTGCTTTCTGAAGCAATTTGCAAATCTTTTCTGCATGCAGTTCTTTTACGATATCATCTGTCACAATTGCAAATTTATGTAAACTTCCAACCAGTCCATCCCTGATATCATTTACCAGTTTTTCTTCCAATTCATATCCGATTTCAATGTCATAAGAATCATCTACTACTTTTTTTAAACCGACACGAAAATTGCTCATTTCATCCTCCTTTTAAAGCAATGCCTGATACACTTCACGCTTGCTGATTCCTCTATCCTTTGCTACCAGTTTCATAGCCTCTTTATGACTGACACCCTGGCTTTCATAATAAGCCATGTGTTCTTCTAAGCTCATCGCTTCCCAGGCCTTTTGCTGTTCTTTCGTAATTGCCTCGATACTCTTTCCCTCAATAACAATCACGTATTCTCCGCGAGGCTCATTTTCTTCATAAAAAGCAAGTGCCTCCTCAAATGTAGTCGGAAATACCTCTTCATGTTTCTTGGTAAGTTCACGACAAAGGCGAATTTTTCGATCTCCGAGTGCCTCTTTTAACTCTGTTAAAGTTTTCACAAGATGATGTGGTGCCTCATATACGATAATTGTTCTGGTTTCATCGGAAAGCTCTTTTAATACAAAGGAACGCTCTTTTTTATCTTTTGGCAAAAATGCTTCAAAACAAAAACGTCTCGTTTTCAGCCCGGACATCGTTAATGCGGTGATACAGGCAGCCGGTCCCGGAAGTGATGTGACTTCGATTCCCTCTTCCATACAGATTCTGACCAAATCCTCTCCGGGATCTGAAATACCGGGTGTTCCCGCATCCGTAATCAGTGCGATATTTTTTCCTTCCCGAAGCCTGTCCACCAGCTGATAAGCCTTTTCTATTTTATTGTATTCGTGATAACTCGTCATTGGTGTTTTGATTTCAAAATGATTTAATAATTTAATTGAATTTCTTGTATCTTCTGCCGCGATCAAATCTACTTCCTTTAATGTCCGAAGTACACGAAATGTAATATCCTCCAGATTTCCAATCGGAGTTGCACACAAATATAATTTTCCTGCCATATTAATACCCATAAATTGAAATAATTTCATCTGTATAAATATTTTGCTCTTTATACACAATTAATGGTTTCTCTACCGTCATACGCGGATTTCCGTCTCTCAATCCCTCGATCAGAACCATATTCGGTTCCTTATCTACAAAAGGATACACAAGTTGCATACGTTTTGGTTCGATATTATATTTTTTCATCGTAACCATAATTTCTGCCAGGCGAAATGGTCGGTGAACCATATAAAAACGTCCCTTAGGTTTCAAAAGCTTTGCACTTTCTCTCATAATGTCATCTAAGGTACAAAGCACTTCATGTCTTGCAATCGTTTTTGCCTCACTTGCATTTTTAAGTCCATGCTGTCCTATCATATAAGGCGGATTCGTCGTAATCACATCAAAACTTGATCCACCAAAAATTTTAGACGCTTCCTTAATATCACCTGTTACGATAGAAACCCGCTCTTCTAAATGATTATAGGAAACGCTTCGTCTTGCCATATCCGCACTTTCTTCCTGGATTTCAAGACCAATAAATTCCTTTCCTTTTGTCTTTGCTTCTAAAAGAATTGGAATAATTCCGGTTCCCGTTCCAAGATCAAGCACACGTTCCTTCTCTTTTACTTCACAAAAACCGGAAAGCAATACCGCATCCATGCCAAAACAAAACTTTTGGGGATTTTGAATAATGGAATAACCATTGCGGTTTAAATCATCAAACCGTTCTCCCGGATGTAAAATATTATTTTGCATCGTCAAGCTTTGATTTTCCTCCCTTGTCCTCTAAAGCCGCCAGTTCCTTTAATTCTTCCGGTGAAAGCTTTAAGTTTTCTTTTCTTCTTCTTGGCTTAAACTTCAACTCTTTGACCTTATATTCATGAAGTTCCTTTTCATCATTTACTTCTACAATGACTTTTACAAGCTGGCGTAATACATTAACGCTTTGTACCTCACCTTTTAACCCTTCCGGAGTCGTTACCGTATCTCCGATATTCGGTAACCGGCTGTTTAGATACTCATACGTTTCTTCTTCATTTTTAAGACAGCACATTAATCTTCCGCAAACACCGGAAATCTTCGTCGGATTCAAAGAAAGATTCTGCTCTTTCGCCATCTTGATAGACACCGGAGCAAATTCCGAAAGATAGGATTTACAACAAAGTTCTCTGCCGCAAATACCAATTCCTCCTAAGATTTTTGTCTCATCACGCACTCCAATCTGACGTAATTCGATACGTGTACGGAATACTGCCGCAAGATCTTTTACCAGTTCTCGGAAATCAATTCTTCCATCTGCCGTAAAATAAAATAATAATTTATTATTATCAAACGTATACTCTGCCTCTACCAGTTTCATTTCAAGCTTATGCTTTGCAATTTTTTCCAGACAGATTTTAAATGCTTCTTTTTCTTTTTCCTTATTGCGCTGTTCCTGTTTTTCGTCTGCAGGCGTTGCCACACGAATAACCGGTTTTAGCGGTTGAACAACCTTATCCTCCTCCACCTCACGCGGCTCTATCATGACTGTTCCATATTCAATGCCTCGTGCAGTTTCTACAATTACATGTGTTCCAACAATCATATCATATCCGGCCGGATCAAAATAATAGATCTTTCCGGCACTTCGGAATCTGACACCTACAATTTTTATCATGCTAATTCTCCTTTATCGTAAGCAGCAATAATTCTATCACAAGATCAAAATTTACATTTGCATTTAATCGAACCTTTGCTTTTTCCAACGCTTTTAATATTTCTTCTATTCCACTGTAAGAACTTTTTGCCGCTTCCTTCTTTATGTCATAGATTTCTTCTTTAAAAATTAATTTGTTTGCATCTGCAGTCGCCTTATACAAAAGTACATCCCGATACCAGATCATAATAAAATCAAAATAATCATTGATTTGAAGTTTGTATTCTCCAATCTGCTTGATTGCTGCTGTCATTTCATACAATTCAATATCATCTAAGCGTTTTATTAACTGAATCGCTGCATTCTTTATCTCATTAAAATCATCCGATTCTGCAAGCTTCACGGCTTTTCCAACGTTTCCCTGTGCAAACGCTACGCATACATCTGCTTTATAATCCGGTATTTCATATTTTTGCATCAGATATGCCTTTATTTTTTCATCCGAAACCACTTTTAAATCCAATCGAATACACCTGGATAAAATCGTTGGTAAAAAGGTTTCTGCATTTGTTGTCAACAGCAAAATAATTGCATACTTCGGCGGTTCCTCTATTGTTTTAAGCAGGGCATTCTGTGCCTGGACATTCATTTTCTCTGCTTCATCAATAATGTAAATCTTATAAGGACTGCTATATGGCTTTACTACAATATCATTATTAATCTGTGTCCTGATATCATCTACCGATATTGTATTTGGCTTTTCATGCTGTAAATATATGATATCCGGCTGATTTCTCCCGATTGCCTGCTTACAGGAATGACATTCCATACATGGTTCCGTTCCTTTTTTTTCACATTGCAATGTCATGGCAAATGCCTCTGCCAACATTCGCTTTCCACTTAAATCCGGTCCGTTCAAAATATAAGCATGAGACACCTTATCCATTGTAATTGCATTTTTAAAATGCTCAATGATTTGTTCATGTCCTAAAATTTCCTGAAAGCCAGCCATAGTTATCCCTCCTATCCATTATGCCAGTATATCCAGCAACAATCCCTGAATCTCTCCGATTTTATTTAAAATTGTAATATGATCCACTTCATCTTTTATCAACTCTTCTGCAAGCTCATTTAAGTTTTCATCTACCAGACGAATAATCCCATAAACTCTGTGACGTCCCTTTCGATCCAAAAAATTCTCTCTGGAAAACTTATGGGAACGGTTTACGATTTCATTCATAAAATCTCTGATAAGCGCACGATATTTCTTCATGTCGCGAATATCCCTGTGCTTTGCAATAAGCTCCCCTTGCACAGAAATATTATTAATCAACAGATTCAGTTTTTCTTCTAATCCGGCATCCTGGATTGCACTGGTCAATGTAAACTTAAAAGAACCATCATCCCGCTCTACCGGTGCCGCAGCATCAACAGGTGCTGCCCCCGTTGCCTGATTTACTTTAATATCCATGGCTTTCCCCCCTCATGTCCTTTTTGATATAAGAGACAATCGTTTCACAAGTTACCAGAAGATCTGTATTTTCAAATCGTATCTCAATCCCTGCCGCTTCTAATTTTTCCTCCGAAAAATCCTCGCTGTCCGCCAAAAAACGCCTGCACATTTCTGCATACTTTGGAGTATCCTGGGCGCGTTCTCTCGCCAGAGCACGTTCCAGCCGTATTCCATCTTCTACTTCCACATAAATCGGAACCAGATACTTTACCCCAAAATAATCCCTCATTTTGATATAAGATTCCAAAGTTCCGATCATAAGATAATTATGACAGGAAAGATTAATTTGATTATCATCTACCGTAAAATACTTCCATATTCCATGTACTGTCTGATAAGAACGAAGTTCAATAATTTTCCCCTGCTTTTCCAATGCTTCTGCCTCAGCTTCTGTAGAAAAATGATATTCCACTCCGTCTTTTTCCCCCATACGGATTGGTCTCGTGGTATAAGGAATGATTGTTTTTAATCCCAATTCCTTATTCTCCAAAAGCATTTTAAACAAAGTATCTTTTCCGGATGAACTTTTTCCAAAAAGACAATATATCTTACCCATTTTTTTACTATCCTCTTATTTAAGTATAATATAGTATTTAAAAATTGACAACGTTTATCCGTTTGTTTGTATGATCAGCAAGACCTTCTACTGAAAGATTTTGATTTTCGCAATTACTTATATTTTCTACAATTTCGTTGCTAATCTCTTCTCCCGGAACTAATATTGGTATTCCAGGCGGATACAAATATACATATTCTCCAGAAACTTTTCCAATTGATTTTTCCAATAAAACAGATTCATATTTTTTATCTACTGCCTCGTGAATTTCCAACACCTTTTTGTTTTTTCGATACATCTTTTCCACAAAATCACTGTCTTGATCCATTTTTTTGTGTAAAACCGGATCAATTTCTAAAAGTGCGTGGATAAGTCGATCAAATCCTTCTTTTCGATCCATGATACTTGTGATTGCTGTCACATAAAAACCGGATGCCATCTCCATCTGTAAATGATACTGATGCAATAAAGTCTGATAAAGTCTTTCTCCTGTCATATCTTTATTTCTTACGGAAAGAATCAATTTCGACGCATCAAAATCAAATGCTTCTTTTTTAGAAAAATCCTTTTTTCGCAATAATTTGATTTGTTGCAAATTTTCCGCTTGTTGATAAAATTCACACAATAAGCTCTCATAATTTGCAAATAATGTTTCTCCTTCTTCTTCTAACATTCTGATGCAGTTATCCATCCCTGCCATAAAAAGATAAGAAGGAGAACTTGTTTCATAAATATCTAAAAATCTCTTGATCTTGTTTTCTTTCACCCGATCTGACTGTAAATGTAAAAGTGCTGTCTGAGTAAAAGATGGTAATGTCTTATGAAGACTCTGTACTACAACATCTGCTCCTTTTTTTATTGCTGATTCCGGAAAAAAAGAAGAAAAGCCAAAATGCGCCCCATGTGCCTCATCTACAATAAGAGGAATTCCATATTCATGAACGATTTCGGCAATTTTTTCTACATCTGACACCACACCATCATAAGTCGGTGATGTAATCACAACTGCTTTCACATCAGGATATTCCCTTAACATTCTTTTTACTTCATCCGGGGCAATCATCCCCTGAATACCTGCTTTTGTGATTACCGGATAGAGATATTCTACTCTAAGCTCTCTTAAATAAGCCGCATGATAGACCGCTTTATGACAATTTCTTGCCATCAGAATATGATCTCCTTTTTCGGTTGCGGCACTAATCGCAGCAAGTAATCCACAGGTACTCCCATTAATCAGATAAAATGTTTTCCTTGCTTTAAAAACTTTAGCGGCACGCTCCTGTAACTCTTTTAAAATCCCTGTTGCATGATGTAAATTATCAAACCCGTCAATTTCTGTAATATCTATTTCGTAGGGATTACGAAAAGGAAGTGCCTCTCTTTTGTGTCCCGGCATATGAAAAGGGTAAACATCGCTCTTTCCATATGCCACTAATTTTTCATATAAATATTCCATCTTAATTTTTATTATCTTCTGCGTCTTCTTTTTCTCTTGGTCTGCTTTATGGTTTTATAAGGACTTTTCGGTCTTTTCTGAAAAGAAAGTTTTCTTTGCCAGATACGAAATTTTGCAATTAAGAAAAGAATAACTAAAATAAGAATCCCTATCCCGGCAATAATAAGAATTACCCGAAGGATTGACCGAAAATTAATCCGGAACGTTTTTTCCTGATCAGAATCTGCCTCAGTTCCTTCTACCGATGTATCATTAACCGTCTCATTTGAAAACCGGAATGGTTCTATCGTTGCATTGGTCATAACAATATTTGCATTGCCTACCACACGATCCGCATAAGTGTAAGAAATAACACCTGCCACCTCACTATCTTCACTGCCCTTTTCCACCGTTGCAACTGTATCATTAAAGCTTGCCGTTTTCGGAATCACAATGCTTCCGGTCTCATCAATTTTCACAAAATCCTCTGTTGTATTTAAAACGCCGGTATTCATCTCTCCATTTTCCAGACGTGTCTCATTATCAGCTACATTTAATAACTGAAAATTATCAAAGCAGTAATCAAACAAAGCTCTGGTATCATTCCACTGTCCCGGTGATTTCACATCCATAACAACGCAGATCAATGTCATACCATCTTTTTGTGCATAAGTAACCAGTGTAGAATTCGCCATCTGTGTATAACCTGTTTTTCCACCTACACAATAATCATACACATACTTATTGGTTCTAAACGGATATAGCATTTCGTTATGATTCTGCAAATCTGTCTGCTCTACATGCTTGTTTGTCGGTGGAATTGTATAACGCGGCGTACCGGTAATAATACGGAAAGTCTCATTCTGCCACGCTGCCTTTGCAATCAATGCCATATCATATGCACAGGTATAATGATTGTCATCATGTAAGCCATGTGGATTATTAAAATGTGTATTCTGGCATCCAAGTTCTGCCGCTTTTGTATTCATCATATTGACAAAATTTTCAATCGTACCACCTACATGCTCTGCAACCGCATAAGCACATTCATTGGCAGAGTTTAACATAACCGCATACAGACACTGCTCTAATGTCATCTGTTCGCCATAGTCACGAAATATTCCGGAGCCTTCCGTCTTGTCAATCGCATCATCTGAAAAAGTAACAACATCACTTAAATTTCCATTCTCTAGTGCCAGTAACGTTGTCATAATCTTTGTAATACTCGCCGGATAATGCATATCCCTACTGTTCTTCTCATAAAGAATCGTTCCGGTACTTGCTTCCATTACAATGGCAGATGCAGATTCAACTGCCGGACCTTCCGGCCAAAAGTCAGAAGCCTTTGCAGTTACAGGATTTATTGTTAATGAGCAGATTGTACATACGATTGCCAATCCCACTCCCATTACTTTTTTCAAATATTTTTTCATAAAGATACACCTCAAATTTGTATTACTCTTCCTATTTAAAGGAAGCACAACTTTTAGTATAATATTGAAATTCTTTTGCCGCAAGCCTTTTCCCTTAATTTTCCCATCCTTTTGAAAAAATACTTTTTTTTCTCGCTTTTTTATAGTAAAATAATTCTCTGAATAAACATAGTATAAAAGGAATTTATTATGAGACTTAGAAATATTAAAGGGGCAGATGATGCCGTACAAAACAGCGAATACTGTATTAAGAACCCTACCGAATGGAAAGGTAAATGGAATGAAATTTTTGAAAATCAAAATCCTATCCGAATTGAAATCGGAATGGGCAAAGGTCAATTTTTAATGCAGCTTGCTGCCCAAAATCCTACCATTAATTATATAGGGATTGAACGTTATACCAGTGTACTTTACCGCGCATTACAAAAAATGGAGTCAGAACCCCTTTCCAATCTGAAATTTATTTGTGTAAATGCGGAGATTTTACCGGATGTATTTGAAAAAAATGAAATCGACCGGATTTATCTTAATTTTTCTGATCCATGGCCAAAAGACAGACATGCGAAACGCCGTCTTACTTCCAGAGAATTTTTAAAGCGTTATGATACTTTTTTAAAACAGGATGGCATCATTGAATTTAAAACCGACAATGTCGGACTTTTTGACTTTTCTTTAGAAGAGGTTCCTTATGGTGGATTTAAACTACTTGCCTCCACTTATGACTTACACCATGATGTTTCCTTAAATGAAGGAAATATTATGACCGAATACGAAGAAAAGTTTTCTTCTCTGGGGAATCCAATCTGTAAAATGATTATTTCCCGTTAAACCGAAACATTTTTTCTTCTAAAACTTCTCCGGGACTTAATATGATAAAATTATCATCATAATTTCCGGAGATGATTTTTTCTAAAATATCTGTCGAGCCGCAAACATTCTCTACCTCAACATTCAAATATTTTTTTATATTCTTTACATAATTTTCTACCTGGTGCATATCATAGGCTTTGGTGTCAATAATGCTTATCTGCTGATACCCGCCATAAATCTGATTTATAATTTCTTTTCCGGTATCTGCTCCATAAATAGACAGAATATTCTGACATTGTAGCAGAATTGCTTCCTGATCCAACGTCCATCCTCTGGTTACATATAAATGTCCTTTTTGCACCTCTGATCGCTTTTTTCTTCCAATACAGTCCTGATATAAAAGCTGACTGATACAATCATCGAATTTTGGAATGATAAGCTTTGTCTTAGGACTCATCAACCCCAACGTTCCATTTCCACATAAACCATAAGTTAAAACAATTTCATCCACATCCTGATTTTCATGAATCTGTTTTTGTAGTATCTCTTGTAATCTTTTCGGATTATTGTGCATGCCCCGTTCCAATTCTATGATTCTTGGAATATTCTTTTTTCCTTCACAAACTTTATGCAATTCATCCGATAACATTTTACAGGATATCACTAACCGTTCCATTTCTATTTCTCACTTTTATATTATTTATTCCGAATTATTCGAGTTTACTGTACTAGTTTCTAAATAACTATACCATTCACGAAGCATATTTTTTATAACCTTTTACTTCTAATATCATATAATAATAAAAAACTTTGGTGATTTTATGAAAATAAGCCGCAAAATTTTTTTATCATTATACAAGAAAGATTTTTATCGAAAGGGAATTCCAAATATCAAAAAATCTTTTGGAGAATTGAAAAACTATTTCCATACAAAATAATGGTAAGACTGGACTTTTCCTTTCTATCGTTGTACAATTTATGTTGCAAATAACATATAATAATTCTATATAGGAAATTCCCTGAAATTTCCTATACAACAAAAAAAGCACCGACCTTGCAATTTAATTGCAAAACCGATACTTTACATGCGCCTTCAGGGGTTCGAACCCTGGACACCCTGATTAAGAGTCAGGTGCTCTGCCAGCTGAGCTAAAGGCGCTTGTTCTTACGAACGCAAAAATTATTATATTATAGTTTTCTAAAAAATGCAACACATTTTTTTGGAAATTTAAAATTTTTTTAAGGAGTACTATTTATGACAGTAAAAGAACGCTTTTTAAACTATGTTTCCTATTGGACAACCTCTGAAGAAGACGTAGAAACATTCCCAAGTACCAAAAGACAATTTGAATTGGCAAAAGTTCTAGAGCAGGAACTAAAGGACTTACATTTATCTAAGGTAAAAGTCGATGAAAATTGCTATGTATATGGTTTACTTCCTGCTACAAAAGGTTATGAAAGCAAAAAGGCCATTGGCTTTATCTCTCATATGGATACGGCACCGGATGCTCCCGGTAAAGATGTAAAACCACAAATAATCGAAAACTATGATGGAAATGATATTATACTTCCCGGTACCGGAGAAATCCTAAGTGTAAAAGACTTTCCGGATTTAAAAACTTTAACCGGACGAACACTCATTACTACAGATGGAACTACCCTTCTTGGTGCAGATGACAAAGCCGGAATTGCAGAAATTCTTACTGCTATGGAAGAAATTATCAATGAAAATATTCCACATGGTGATATCTGGATTGCATTTACACCGGACGAGGAGGTCGGTCGCGGTACAGATTTCTTTGATCTTGACTACTTTAAAGCAGATTACGCTTATACTTTAGATGGAGATTACGAAGGTGAAGTTGCCTATGAAAATTTCAACGCTGCTGCCGCTGTCTTTCAAATCACAGGTGTAAACGTTCATCCGGGTTCTGCAAAGGATATTATGGTAAATGCCGCTGCTGTGGCATGTGAAATCCAGGGAATGTTACCGGAAGCAGAAACCCCATGGCATACGGAAGACCGAGAAGGATTTTACAATCTCATGCATATTTCCGGAAATATCGGAAGTGCAGAATTGTCTTATATTGTACGTGATCATGACAAAACTCTTTTCCGCGAAAGAATTGATACCTTAAAATCTATTGAGAAAAAAATGAACGAAAAATATCATTCTGATACGGTTAAACTCACCGTAACCGACAGTTATTATAATATGCTGGAAGTTATTGAAAAACATCGTTATGTTGTGGATATTGCCGAAAAAGCCATTCAGTCTATCGGGCTTGAACTTGTTTCTAATCCGGTTCGCGGTGGTACCGATGGTGCCCAGCTAAGTTTCAAAGGACTTCCTTGTCCAAACCTTGGAACCGGCGGTTATGGTTTCCATGGTCCTTTTGAACATATCTCTGTTGAAGGCATGGAAAATGCAATTAAAATTATAAAAGAAATTGTTAAAAATCCAATAGATGTTTAAGAGTTCATGACTCGCTCAAAGAATACAAAAAGCGGTGGAATATTCCATCGCTTTTTTGACCTAACCCGAATTATTCACACCCACCACACAGCCTCAGACCCGCTACGCCAGCGTATCTGTGAATAATTCGGGCTTAATTTACATATTGCTAATTAGTGCTGCTATTTCTTCCGGTGTCATTTTGTGATTTGGATCTGGATTCAGTTCCGGTACGGATACCGGTTCTGATGTTGGTATTTCTTCTGGTTCCATCTCCGGTTCTGGTGCTGCTTCCGGTTCCGGCATTACCTGTGGTTCCGGTTCCGGTATCGTTTCTGGTTCCGCATGAACAACCGGTTCACTAACTGCACGCAACAGCTCATCCATTGCCTGTTCCGTACTTTTCAAATTATTTGTCTTGATATCGATATTTTCAGCCATCGGTTCCGGTATTGCTTCTTCGATAATCTCAGGTACTGGCTCTTCCGGTTCTTCTTCCTCCAAAATTTCCGGTAGTGGCTCTTCTATCTCTTCTTTTGGAATTTCAGATACTGCTTCTTCCGGTTCTTCTTCCTCCAAGATTTCCGGTATTGGCGTTTCCATCGCTTCTTTTGGAATTTCTAATACTGCTTCTTCCGACTCTTCTTCCTCCAAAATTTCCGGTAGTGGTGTTTCCATTTCTTCTTTCGGAATTTCTAATACCGGTTCTTCTACTGTCTCTGGTATTTCTTCTGTTTCTTCCTCTATCTTTGCTTTTGCTTCTTCATATGCTATTTCTTTTTCAACAGTAGATTCCGTTTCTTCCAGTAAAGTTTCCAATTCACTCTGTTTGCTCAAAATTTGTTCAACATAAGAATCAAACATTTCTTTTTGATTTTCTAATAATTTATGATTCGATTCTTCTAATAACTCTTCAAAACCAAACAATTTTTTCATTAACATATCGTTGGAATTCATTAATGCATCTGCATTTTCTTTACTTTGATTAATTGTAATTTTTGCAATTGCTTTTTGAATTGTTATAATTTCATCTTTTGGCACTTTCGAATTGTTTTCTACATTTTCCAAACGTTTCTCAACATCTGCATGGTGCTTGCGAAGCTGCAAATAAGATGCTTTTTCTGCCTTAAAGATATTATCATATTGTTCAATTATTTTTTCTTCCCGCTTTTTACTTTGTTCTAATACCGATGTGATGAATAAGTACGAAAAAATCAACATAAGAACCAGGATAATTCCCATATAAATATAATTCTCCGAATCATTAATCATGATATATAATCCGACCATCAAAAGAACAATTAATAACAGAAAAGATAAAATGATTCTTACTTTTTCATCACTTTTTCTATCTTTTCTCTTTTGTTTCTCACCCATAGAATTTTATCCTCCTCGTAAAAAATTAGATTCCTCTTATTATAACGTGTATGAAGCCGGATGTCGATGATTTTTTGACCATCATTGACTTATTTTTACTCATACTCCCCTTTCAAAGAAGTATACCTATTGGTCAGTTTTACAAACTGGGAGTTTCTTCTCTGTTAGCGGTTATATTTTGCTCCTGCATAAATCAGCAACGCCAGTCCCACAAAAAATCCCAATGCAAAAGCGATAAAGCCTAATGCCGAATCTGTAATACCGATTATTATAGCAGTTACCAAAAGACCAATTCCAATAAAGATAACACCCCAACCTGATATTTTACAAAAAATCTTTTTATCACTTGGAGTCACTTTTTCATAATGATAACTATGAAGTAAAGTGATTTTTTCCTTTTTCCACATCAAACAGCCAAGATATATAAAAACCAGTGCCAATGCACCTATTCCAATCGCAACAACAATCGTTTCCGTCATATCAATCTCCTCAGAATTCTAATTTTTTCAGCTCACAAACTAAAAATTTGTCAGTACAAGCTATAAGTTGCTACAAGTGTCTTTTCTTCATCTGCACCAACATCACTAAAACGTTTGCATTCAAAATCAATCCCTTTATGTTCAAGACATAATTCTAAAAAACATAAAAATATGCCTATGTCAATCTGATTGTAATAGGATACTTTATCAACAGGCATGATGCCCCTTTTCCCTTGTTTTTTATATCTGTAAACCTTTAAAACAGATTTGTTGTACTCTACTATCCAAGGTTGTGTATTACAAGCACTTGGAGCAAATCTGATAATATCCGTTATACCCTCCATTGGTTCGCCGATCCAAATTTCATCAACTGATTTTCGCTTGCTCTTAAACATATCTTTTCGAAATTTTTTCTCATTATCGATTTTCGATATTGCAATCATAATTACGAAATCAAGTCCCTCAAATGATGGCTCGTCCGTTTTCCCAATTCCAAACCAAAGAGTGCCTATATTTTGTGAAACCAGATATAAATCTAATTGTTCTCCTAAATACCCTATATTCTGCAAATAATTTTCTTTTTTCTCGCTATATAATAACACACAGTATTGCTGCCCTCGCTTACAAGTTGTTGCATCCGCAGGAACAATTTTAATTTCTGTTCTTATATCTGAATATAATGGAGTAAATGTCTGGTATGTTTTTTTGATGTTTTCTATTTCTTGTGAAGATATATACTCATCTCCTATATCTCTGAATATATGAAATGATTTTCTTTTAAAAATCATTTCATATAATTCGTTATTTATAGACATACTATCACCCTTACAAAATTCTTAGTTATCAATTTCTTAAATCAAGTTTCATATAAATAGAAGTATCCATTGGACTATCATTATACCTTTCTATCTCATAAAAGCCAAATTTCTTATACATACGTATTGCACTTTGCAAAAATGGCAACGTATCTAATAACATATAAGAATATCCGATTTCCTTCGCATCAGCTATAATCTTTTCAACTAAAATATTTCCTAATCTTTTTCCTCTAAATTCGGGTCTTACATAAAGGCGTTTCATTTCACAGCTCTGATTATCAATTTTTCTTAATCCTATACACCCTGCTAATGCCTCAGCATAGTAGATCAAATATAACCTCCCATTAGGCATGCCATATTTTGATTCTAAATGGCTGATTTCTTCATCATAATTTTGAATATCAAGGTACTTTTTGAACGATTCATCATGTGCAATTAACATATTTGTATATTCCGAAAATAATATGCTTATTTCTTCACAGTGTTCATAAGCAGGTATTATTTTTATATCCATTATTATTTCTCCTAAATTCAAATTTATCTAACCTACAAACCGGACTTTGTCAAAAATTATAATTGATGATATTTTTTCATTTCTAATTCTGCTATATCTTTCGTCAGTTCCTTGCTCTTTCCTGTGAATACATAACCTTCTCGCGAATACAGAGATATAGCTGACACATTATTACTCAAAACCCATAGAGTTGGAGCGCTTGTGCATAATTCTTCTGCATAATGCAATAGCATTGTTCCGTATCCTTTTCTTTGCTCAACCGGAAGAACATACAGATTTTCAATCAAATTATCCTGAATCGAAACAATTCCTTTGGGCGAATTACAATCATAATAGATATAAAAACTCTTCCCTTTCAGAATTTCTTTTCGAATATACCCAACTTGAGTCGCTGTTGTATGCGCTTAACAAAATCTGAAGAGCAGAATGTTTTGTGAGATTCTTTCCAAGAGTCAACATGAATTTTTGCAGCTATCCAAATGTTTTCATCTGTTACTATCTTAAACACAAGCGTCCCTCCAAATTCTCATTTCAGCCTATAATCTGAAATTCAGCAACTTTTTAATTTTAGTCATTCGTTGCCACGATATGTGTATTTTTCCTATAACGTCTGAAATAGTAGTAACTATCACTCTCCATATTAGGTTGTCGATGCCCTATTGGAGTTCTTTTTTCAAAAAGTTCAAACCCTGCTCTTTCGGCAACTCTACATGATTTTTCATTCGCACAATCAATTGTCAATATTAAATATGGTAAATCTGACACCTTCATACACCAATCAAAAAGAGCGTTCAACGCTTCGGTGGCATATCCATGTCCCTGATACTCCTCGTCTAAAAAATACGCCATTTCAACTTCATTCACAGTATCCTCAAGTCCCATGCCAACAGTTCCAATAAAAACATCCTCCCCCTTCAAAGTAATGGCATAACGCTTATTCTCATAAATATCCGTAGAATCCTTCTGTGTCTGGTGCCATTCAATATATTCTTTAATAGTTCCTGGAATCTTGCTATGTTCCGACCAATCCTTCATAAATCTCAAGGTATCTTTTTGCCACACAATCCTGACAATCTACTCTTCATCTTTTGGCTCTAGATCCCTGATCACAAGCCTTTCTGTCTCAATCCTCATCTTACTTCCTCCAGAAATTCATATTTTTTGCTTTTTATTAACTACCTCTACAAATTCAAATTAATGTGTGTTTTCAGACTCACCAAAAGACTGCAATTCTTTCATCCTTTTATAACCTCGCATTCATCTCCACATCAATTCCCAAAAGATTCGCCAGAACTATAGCCTTCCCAAGCTCCGCTGTAACCTTTCCGTTCTCCAAATCCGAGATGAAGCTCGTACTAAATCCACTTACCTCAGCCAAATAGCTCTGTGTATATCCTCTTTTTTTCTCTGTTGATGTATTGCCCTTCCAAAATCCCCGGCACTTGTTATCTTCATATGCAACTCCTTTTTCAAAAAACAGAATAATATGGTAATTTATCCATTTCTTCCATTCAGCTAATTTAGCCGTACGAACATATTTATTTCATAAAATAAAATTATAGCCGTACGAACATAACATATATTTGTATTATAAGTATAATCGTACGGCTATGCCAAGTATAAAATAGCTTCATCGGTCTTATATCTCTTTTGCCAATTCAAATCCTTTCTTTGCAGCAATCACTGCAATGAATTCATTGATGACAGCCGCTGCAGCAATGGTACCCTGCACAAGCTGTACGAGCTGCGGAGAGGACGAAAGTGTGGTACATATAATTCCCGTAAAGACAAGTGAAACGCCCGAATGCGGGAGCAGAGTAAGTCCGAGATATTTTCTTACCGTATCAGGCATATGAGTTATCCTTGCTCCGGCCATTGCACCAAAATATTTCCCGAATGCTCTCGCCAGAATATAGATAATAGTGTATAAACCTGCCCCGAGTATAAGATGATAGTCCAATGGTGCCCCTAGGTCTACTATTGCAGCAAGTAAACAAATCCCAAGTATCGGAGAAAAATAATCCGAAATTTCACTCAGTCGTTCTTCTGTAACAATATTTGAGAAGACTGCGGCAAAAGAAACTCCCATCAACATATAATTCAATGTAATACCTGATAGCAAAAAAGAGTTGATCATCCAGCCAATCAACATTGTTACAGTAATTCCAAAAAGAAGTACAACAAGAGTCCCTGCCTTCTTATTCTCCTTTTTTAACAACATTCCGGTTGGAAATCCTACAACCAAACCGATAACAACCGGTAAAAAAATCATAACAGGAATCATATAGAGAGGCACTGCACCACCTGAAGCTTCTCTCGCCACCAAGGAATTTACAGTAAAGAATACTGCAATTCCTACAACATCATCCAGAACAGTCATAGGAAGCAGTGTATCAGTCACCGGGCCCTTTGCGTGAAACTCATTTACGATAGACAACGCAGGGGCCGGTGCCGTCGCAAGGGCAATACCTCCAAAAACAAACGCCAGATATATTGGAACATCCATACTGATAAAAACGAGTCCAAACGCAAGACTAACTACCGCAAATGTTCCCAGTGATTGTGTCAAAGTGGTAATTACCAGTGCTTTCCCATAGCTTCTAAGCTTTTTCAAAATCAGTTCAGAGCCAAGCATAACACCGAATGCACATTGCATCCACATAATAATGATTTTGTACCATCCTGTATCTAAAATCTCCTGTGGCATTAGGTCAATGGCATGTGGTCCAAACAACATTCCGACGATTAACCATCCCAGAATTGATGGCATTTTTATTTTACTCATCAATTTTCCTGCAATAAATGCAACAGCAAGGGTAATTACCCAACGTAAAAAATATACAACCATTTTATTTCTCTCTTTTCTTCATAAAATTTTCTATATCGTAATCTCAATTTGATTACCCTCAATTCCTACAACACAGCTTTCATAATATCCGTCTCCGGTTATCCTTGGACCACTTATTACCTCATATCCGGCCTCCTTAAGAGTTTTTGTAAGTTCATCAACTTTTTCTTTGCTTCCAACAGAAAATGCAAGATGTATAAAGCCTGTCCTTGTTAATGTCTTTTGCCCATCTTCCATCTCTGGCTTATTCATTATTTCAAGTCTTGCTCCATCATCAAATGTCAAGAAATACGACCTAAAACCTGCAATTTTACTAACTTTATCATATTTATTTTAATCTATTCTAATTCCAATACTTTTTAGCAAACTAATCACTTCCGGAAATGAAAACCTTGCACTCGATAGTTTGTTTGTTTCTATATCTATCTGATACTCTCTAGCCTCCCTGAAGTCTGCTTTTTGCATACTAGTATATCGTAAATTAATTAGCTAGACTAATTGATTTTTTGCCGAAGTCATCCATTTTATACTTCCAGTGATACACAATCGGAACCTCATTTATCTCGTCAAAGTATCTA
>NZ_JADYUI010000029.1 GCF_021531695.1 Roseburia hominis
GCTTGCATTTCCTAGCAATCATTATGGATGAGAATTTAGGCTGACACAATCCGTCGAAATACTAAGCGCTTACGTATTTACAAGGTTTTTACTACATTAGATAAGAATAAAAATAGACCTTGGAATGAGGTATTATTACGCTCATTTCAAGGTCTATTACTTGTTCTTTATTTACTTGTCAGGCTAATTCATTTTGCCCTTTTGAGGATAAACGACGTTGCCCTTTAACACTTGTGTATTACTCGAACTCTTCCCGAGTTTTTTATCGGGAACTCATAAATGCTGATATTTCCTGTATTTTCGGCACTTCTATTTCGCAAAATATCGCTCTTTTCACATCGTTTTTAATACATTTAGTAGCAAATTAGTTGCAGTATCCGCACCAATATTTTTCCATCGGCTTGATATAATCTACTTTTTTTATTACTCAAAATGAATAAATTCCTGTGGCTGTCAGGTTATCTATTACGCCTGCTGCCACAGCTAAAACGAAAGGAGCATTACCATGAGTAACAAACATAAAAATCCAACCATCAGTTTCAGAATTACTGACGCTGAACGAAAACAAATCGAAGCACGTATTATTGCCAGCGGAATGATGAAGAAAGATTACTTTGTCCGTTCCTGCATTTATAACCGCATCTGTGTTGTTGGTAAGAAAGAAACTATATATCCTTTGGTACAAACTGTAAATGCGTTGTATCTGCAATTACTTGAAATGCATAAGGCATTTACCACAACCAACACTTCCCATACACTGCCTTCTTCAGAAGACATTAAGGAATTACAGACCGAATACACCAATATGCTTACGGCTATTATCGACCTGCTAGATGGTGCAAAATATTTGTGGGAGGAAGACCGCCATGAACAACAATCTTAATTTCCAATTCGGTATGTACGAACCAGCCACAGACTCCGTTATCATCAATACCGGCGAGAACTCCATTCTTGTTATCTGTTGCAAGGAATATAATTCCTCTGTTATCTTTGATGCCCCGAATGATATCGTATATCTATACCGGTTGGCAGAGGAAACGCCCCTGTTGTATGCCAAACTGGCATTGAAAGCAAACGGGTTACAGGATTATGTGGATGCGATGAATGAATTTAGCTAATGGCACTCATCATGAAAACGCACAAATAGTTTGAATTGTATAGCTTGATCATTGGGGTGGGTGTTTTTCCACCCACCATTTTTTGAAGAGCCACTAAATCTTGTGTTTTCTAAAAAAGTCATATGGACTTATCGGCGTTAAATTATTATATGAAAAACTCCTCTCATAGGTTTTTATTATTAAATTTCCACACTTTATTAAATCATTTTTTGAAATCTCTGCGTAAGCTGATATCATTTTCTTAAAACACTTCGCAAGTATATCAACTTCATCTTTATTTAAATACATTTTTACTAGTTGGTCGCAATATATGGAATGCCTCTCATTAAGATAGTATCCTAACAATCTACTAGAATAATAGTTTTTATTTCCACCTTTTTCTTGAAAACTATTTTCAAACGAATCATATAGTCGAACATCTTCATATATAGCAAAAGAACAATATGTCGCAAAAAATTCTGTCCATACATCAAAACCTAGTTCTATTTCTTTCTTGATATTTTCATCTTCTTTTATTAGTCTTTTCCAAACCAACTCATAATCACGAATATGGCAAAATTCATGATATAGTGTAGCCATTGCTTCTTTATGTTTTTTTATTACGTTTCTTTCCATGTCATTCTTAATATTCACTGCTGTAATGTAAGCCAATTCAATAGTCGATTTTTCTCCATTACTTCTAGCAGTTCCTAATGTACTTTCAAAAAGAACCATCGGTTTTATTATAATTTTGTTCAGTGAAGTAATATTCATCTCATTAATGAAATTTAACGACGCTTCATATACGGCATCAATTATTTCTTCTTTACTGATCATACTACCGCTAATAGGTATATCACTTTCAAAAATTATATTTTCTCTTCCAAACATACACTTATCCTTACAATTTTTTCACCGCTTAAATCATTCCCCAACTTTTGGGATAATCAAATCACGCATTACTCATCATCCGTTATTTCCCAGTGTCCGCTAAAACCACGTCCAACATAACATACATTATCCATTTCCTTTATATGACGTTTAATTGTTTTAGAACTTACACCTAATACAATTGCCATCTTTTCTGTACTTATTTTTCTGTCCTTACGGATTAAGTCCACTATCTGAATATCCAACTTGTCTTGAGGGACATCTTGAGGGACATCTTGAGGGACATCTTGAGGGACATCGTAGTTCAGGTTCGGCATCACTACCGTAAACTGATATCTGTCTGAGCGGAATGATGGTTTTTTGCTCTCATTATAATTTATTTGAAATTCATATCCACTGATAATCTTTCCAAATCCACTACCTTTACGCTCCATATATCCAAGCCGATTAAATACATCAGCAAGCACCGGATTTCTTCTGGTTGAAGGCACTGTAAGAGGGTCTCTGTCCTGAATCATGGAACCATCCGGCATTCCTCCCGGAGAATAGATTTCCATTCTGTCATCATATATGTCAATATGCACTTCACTTCCATTTACCAGATAGTCACGATGAGCCAAAGCATTTACAAGTGCTTCGTGATAACTTCTCTCTACATACTCCGGCATTTCTTCTCTTGAATTTGCAGTCTTACGCCACTTCATTTTACAATTACGCTTGATGAATGCCTCTCCATTCTCAATCAGGGAAATAACACTACCTGAATACTCCGCATCATCTAACGCATCAACTGCGCCACCGCTTTTATTTAATCCATTCCACCTTGTGCAAAATAATCTTGAACAACGAATCGGACTTTCATCCGCGAGTAATGCCCCTGCATTCGTTAAATCGCCCTGCTCATTTACCAGTCCAAATGAAATCAAATCTTTATCATCAAAGCTATTCCCAGTCCATTTTTTATATCTTTCTTTAAGCTTTGAAAATGCATAATCTCCCACCTTATAGGTAGAATTCTGTGAATCATATGATGTATTCTTTCCCCTAAGAACAAGACGCTTCAATTCAGTCGCAGTTGCCTTTACACTTTCATTTCCAACACGAACATAAGCTTCCAGTACTCCATCTCCTGAATAATAATATGGTGTCTCATCGCCTTTATACACATCAAGTATGACCAAAACCTTCCCATCTTCGGTTTTATGGAATCTAAGCTTAAACTCCGGTATTGGATCAAGTCTTGTCTTAATTACTTCACTAATCTTTTCTGCATCACCTTCCGGATCTTCAAGTCCGACAACCATCCCCTCATTAGAAATACCAAAAATCAATGCTCCACCAAATGTATTTGCAAACGCGCTTACACTTTTACACCAACTTTTAGGTTTCTTTTCTTCCAGTGCAAGCTTTTTATCGTATTCAGTTGCTTCACCAATTAAATCTTTTATATTCATAATAAACATCCACTTTCTGTTTTAATAATAGTCTTTGCTTAATTCAAGGTTTCATACAACTTATATAATTCTGCCTCATAGGCTCACTTATCAGAACAATTACCCCAAATTTCTATCCTGTCAAATCACAATCTCCCAATCATAATCATTGTGTGAAAGTCCTGGTAGTTCTATAAGACAACTTGTTTGTTTTGTATGATTCCATTGATTTAGCCCCGTATTAACTGTTAGAAATACATTTTTCTTTGCTCTTGTTATAGCAACATAGAACACACTAATCTCTTCTTTAAATGTTTTTTCCATTAAAGTTCCAAATAAGAATTTGCAATAATCAAATCCATCATTGCAACTATGAACCTCTCTACAAGTTCTGCACATATATCCAGTTGGAAACGCATAGGCATTCATCCTAGGAATAATAACATATTCCCATTCTAACCCTTTAGAAGCATGTATCGTGGTTAAAACTACTTTCTCCTCTATGTATTCCATCATATGTTTTAAACCTTTGCTGCCCAAGATGAAATCAATATTTTCATATCTATCTTTTGAGGTTCCTTCCCACTTCTTTGATTCTTCAAAAAGCACTTCCAGCAATTTGTACATTGCATCATATACAAATTTTCTTCTAGCACTAGAATAAATTTCGTTTTGCCTTTGCCTAACTGCTTCCAGACAATTTAGTAAATCTTTTTGAACAGCTTTTCCAGAACTGCCTGCTGCATTATGAAATTCATCAATTGCTACTTCATAGAATTTAAGAAATTCAATATCTGTATCCCTGAATAAAGCATTGAAATACTGTATTCCTTTTCTAGATAATTTATCTGCTATTGGTTCACCTTGATTTCCTGCACGTACCAATACAGCAACTTTATCATTTGAAGAGTTTATTATTTTATCAATTCCATCAACAATAAAATTATCTTCCTCTGTATCATTGGCGAGGTGCTTTAAATTAACAGACGCTTCATATTCTGATGGAGCGTATGTATTACCATAAGACCTAATCAGCTTATCTAACGCTTTCAAACATTCATTGGCTCTGAAGCGATAATTATTGCAGAACTTAATTTCTTTGATTGGATACTTCTCTTTATATTTTTCAAATATCCCATTTATAGCTCCTAAAAAACCATAAATCTTTTGAATATCATCCCCTAAGAAAATAACAGTATTATCACCTATCAATTTATTGACAAGCCAATATCCCAGTATGTTTGTATCTTGGAATTCATCAATAATAACCATTCTGTAATATTCTTTGTAAAAACTTGACACCTGCCTTTTTCTTAGTAGTTTTATTGCTGAAACCAATAATCCATTGTAGGTAATAACATGATTAGGGATAAGTTTTGTATTTAGAACGTTCCAGTAATCATCTATTACATTTCTCATTTCTTCTTCATCAGAGGCTCTTAATGCATCATCCAAAGCATTTAATTTATCACTGTCAAAACTTGTAATATAATTATTGAGGACACGATTACTTTCATCTACAATTATAAAATCACTCAAATTAATAAATTCTGTATTCAAAGCATATCCATGTTTAAATAGTAATTTCATTGCGAAGTTATGATAATTAGCGACATCGACTTTTGAGATATACTGTTCGCTATTTTCAACAAGTTCTGGCAACAACTCTTTCAGTGAATCTTTAATTTTCATAGCTGCATTGACACTAAATGTCATGGCAAGCACTTTTTTATTTGATGAAATTGTTCCTTTTCCCAATTCCCATGCAATCTTACTAATCATTGCCGTAGTTTTTCCACATCCAGCAGGCGCTGTTACAATTATTTTCTTTTCTTCTGAAAATATGAATTCCATATGTTCATTATCACCAGAATGTTTTCTTCTAATAACCTCTTCCAGTCCCATTATTTCACCTCTTTTTTTAATTTTTTAATAACCTTTTGAAATGATTCAGGAACTGTTGTAACACATTCAGCCAATAATGATGCCTTAGAAGCATTTTTTGTCTTTCTTAATTCAACTAATTCATTAGGCTTTATATCATGCATTATTTGTTGCTGCAGTGTATCAGCAATTGTAAATCCATCTGGATCTGCTATATATGAAGGAACATTTAGTGTAACTCCATATGGTCGCAGAATTCTAACAAATGCACTTATTTGTCCTATACAATTATTGTATTTCATATAATCTATAAGTGTAAAATTGTCGTAAACATCCTCTTCAAAATCAGTTCCTTTTGTGAAAAGGACATCTGATATATGATCATACTTATCTTTTTTGTCTTTATCAATTATGGCAATAGCTTTTATTTTGAATTCATTATAGAGTTTCATGCAGTTTTCAACACTATCTGCTCCATCTAATTTTACTACACCAATACCTTTTTCATCGAAATCAAAATCCATTCTTTTAGCAAAGACAGGCATAGCACCATTTTCTGTATCTCCTTCAACGAAAACAATACACCTACTAAACATAGCTTCTTTTAGATATAAAAAACTACGTAATAAATGTTTATATAATGTGTCATCAAGCGTTAAGTTACTTCCAGATATAATTTCAATTTCTTGTCCTGTTGGATGATAAATTCTAATAAACTGCTTATAGTTATTTAGCAAAATGTTTGGTGAATGTGTCGCAATAAATATCTGCCCGATAAGACCATCCACATCAAACAATTCCTTTAATAAGTTTACAAACACTTGATTTTCATTTTTCATCAATGTATCAATTTTCTTAATAAGGCTTCTCTGTCTATATGGATGTTGATGTATTTCTGGCTCATCTAAAATTAGAAACAGCGGAAATAATTTCTTTCCATTCTTTTCTATAAGTCGTTCTGTAAAATCTTCTGGTTTTCTTGTCGTTTTCACATTATGTATAATTTCAATAATTTGCAATAAGATATTAAAAGCGTACTGAATGCCTTCTCCAAGTTCATTCAATTCTCTTCCATTTTCATCCCCAAGCCCTAACATCCTGCAAACGATTTTATCTACGTCTGTATCAAGATATGCACTAACTTTATCTCCTGTAATAGAATTAAGACTTCCTATATGTTTGTTTACATCACTCACAATACCCTTTAATTTTGTTTTCTTTAAAATGTCTTTCTCTTCTATTCCTGATGTTTCCAAGCTATGTTGAATCAAATAATTAAGGACTTTTCCTGAACCACTTGTCTTTCTAAAGTCAACTTCCTTTGAAGGCATACGTTGAGCATAGTAATACAGAATATTCATTTTTCTAATCACTGCAGAATTGATCTTTGTTTGAACTGGAGTATCGTGGTAATAACTAATTCTTTCATCAACGGAATCCTGTTTTGCAATTAGAGTGATTGCATTACTATTGTCAACATCAAAATTATCCTCAAAAAATCCTATTTCATCAGCATCATATTCTATTGTTATTTTTACCTGAATAGGCTGTAATACATTAAAAAAATCTGTCTCTGAAAATTTCCCTATACATAAAAAAATATTTAAAAGTTCCAGAATATTCGTTTTGCCAATATTATTCTCTCCGATAAGAAAATTCATTGTTTTATCAAATTTAATAGTCTTTCCGGAAAGATTCCTGTAATTATCGATTTCTTTAATCTCACTTATGTACATTATCGAATAATCCTCCTTGGTCAATAATAACTGGTTCTTTTATTAAACATAAAAGCTGTATTATCACATTAGCAGTCTTATTTAAGGCACTGCATTAGTTTCTCCACTACAAATATACATCCCTCACCAGCTCCATGATCTTCTCCGTCAGCATCTCAAGGCACTTTCCTTCAGCCATAGAACCTATATCTGTTTTATTTTCAAAGCACTTTTTCAGAACAACCTTTAATACCTTCTCGTCTTGCAGTTCCTGTTCTGACAAGTCTTTAATTATTTTCTCTATTTCAATAGCAGCATCAGCAATCTGGTTACAACGACTATATGAATTTCCTGTATCCTCTGCCACCATACCGCTAAAGTTTTCTTTTTCATATGGATTAAATCCATAAAATGCATTACTTGCAACCGGGCAGATAGCATCGTAGATAATTTTAGCGCCAAGCTCTCTTTTTATCTGTAGAGGATATATGAGTTTACCTCTATCTGACTTCATTTCCAGCTTCTTTTCTGCCATTTTACTGGCATTTGTGATTCTTGTAAGATATGCCAGCATTCGGTTTGCAAAGTTCTGGCTTTCTACTTCTTGCCTTCCTGCAATAGGGATATAGTTACCAATCTCTTTCTCATCAATCTTCTGATTGGACAGATATTTATCATACATCTCTGATGCGCACAATTTTACGACTGCGATATTTTCCAGTTTTTTATCTCCAATTTGATGCAGCATGTCCATCTGTACCCATCCATAATCTTTATCACCGGTTTCACCCGGACAGAAAAACATATTCTGCACATACCGATAACCCTGTTTTGTAATAAAATCATCAAATGCAAGCTGATACAAATATTGCTTCGTTACATCTCCTACTCCAGGTTGTCCGGCAATTTTTGCTCTGTCCCCGCTCACCTGATAATCTATGCAATAGTATTTGGCATCATATATACCAAAGCAATAGTCCTTATGTTCTTCATCCACAGGATATATGCATACCAAGTCCGGCTTTAATGTTTCAACATTTGGATCTTTTACCAATGGATATTCACTTTTTCTCCATCTCGGAGCCTTTATTACATTTCTTAATGTCGTTTCTTCTTTCTCTGACTTGTACAAAGATGATTCACCTAATGGTAAATCCACTATTTCCCTATCAAGCACACTTCCAAAATTCTCAGCGCATACCTTCTCCCATACCAAATTGAAACTATTCGTTCCATATAAACTGTAGCTTATATCATCCTTATCTGTTTTCTCATTTGCAATATATGTATAAATAGTTTTCAAAAGATTCTGTTTACGAGTAACATACTGTGTCTGTATTTCCGACTGCAATCTATACAAAATGTAATTTTCATCCCCAAAATCGGATAATTCAGCCTGTGTTAGTTCCACTTCTGATAAATCAAAAAGCTGCAACAGACCGACTTCTTTCAGTTCCTTACTACAGGTTGTGAGAACACATTCATGCAATCTTCTAAAATAATCAAGATCATTGTCAATCGTATTTTTGGTCTGCAATTCCACATAATACGGCTTATTATTTTGTATAATAGCAAATGTCTCATTTATGGTCTTGTCCCATAAAATCTCACCCTCACCATTTGTCTCTACAATATCTCGCTGATTGGTATATATGCCACTTACATAGTATTCTTCAAGCAAATGTAACGAAACCGCTAATTTATTAAATATTTTGCTGTCATCCTCACCATTGAACAAATAAATCAACTGCTCTGATGAATTATATTTTTTGATTACTTTAAGCACTTGTTTCAACTCATCAAATGGTTCATCTTTCGATCGAATATACTTCGGGTAACACTTAAATATATGTCCATCCAGCATAACGACACCTACATAGTCAAAGACATATTCGATATCTCCAGAATTATCAACCACGTCTGTGAGAACAATATCTTCATTTGATAAATCTTCAAATTCCGGTTTTTCTCGTTTTACAGTTTTCACAACTCCATACTTTTTAAGGATACCTACAAGACGTTTGGTTTCTTCCATATCCTTTTTCTTATTTTCGTATAGATTGTCCGCTATCTCCTGTAATGTATAATGTTTTCTTTCTCGGAAGAAACCTTTCGCCATTGTATCTCACCCCGTTTACTCTATGTGTTGCATCTCCGAAAATCCAAAAATTTTTTCTCCATCCTTTTCAAATGCTTCACAAATTTTTGAGAAAATCATTTTCCCTTTATTTTTTTCATGACCAATAAATATATTTTGAGGACGCATTCTCATCACATCTTCAAATAGATACATAATAACTTTGCTCTCAAAAGCTTTTATAAATCCTTTTTCCTTCTCATGAACATCTTCCAATGTCACTTCTGAAATATCCCCAGATTTAACTTTGTCTTTGACTACCTTATTATTTTTTATTTTCTCCAGCATATCTCTTGAAATGAAAAAAGGTCCTAACAGTTTATCTTCATTTACTTTACAATTCTCTGCCAAAATTGTATTAATTTCTTTCCTTAGTTCTTGCCAACTTACATAATATGTATTTTCCGTGCACATAGGAATTATATAGTTCTCTATTTCCTTTACTTGTTCTTCATCATCAACCCCTATATATTCAAATTCCCATCTTCGCTTAAATGCAGTATCCATCGGAAACACTCCCTGATCTGCACTGTTCATTGTAGCCCAGATATACATATTGGATGGAATTCTCATTTCAAAATACTTTTCTTTTTCTTCATCTGAAAATTCCTCAACATTTTTACCTTTTAAGCAGTCTAGATTATCCAATAAGTATCCCTTTATATCTTCACTTGTTGCTATCGGATATTCACTTACACCATGTTTTCTGTCAAGTAATTGAAATATATCTCCAAATACTGCTGCCACATTTGCCCTGTTAATCTCCTCAATTAACAGTAGAAATTTTTCTTTCGGATGATTTAACGCCTGTGTGTATATTCTCATAAAAGGTCCTGGGACATACTCATAGGATATTTCTTTATTACTATTTTGAAACTTCAAATTCAAATACGGTCTAATAGCTTTTCCATGGTTTCTTTCAACGCTATTATCACCTTCAGCATCCGTTCCATCCAATTTTCTTGTCTTAAAGTCTTCATCGGTATATATTCCTAGCAATAATGGAAGTCTTGTCAACAAGCCTTCATCTTTGAATTTATCATAAAGCAAATCATATTTTTCTTGTGCAGTCATAGACTTATCTTGTAGAACTGCTATAATTTTCTTTTTTTCATTGTCAACTAACCAATCCGGCGTTTCCATCATCGTAGGCTTATATGTGCCAACAAAACTTGCATAAGAGTAGTTTGGATGAAAAGTTACTCGTTCTAATCGCTCATCAAATTGTTTGCTGTCTAATTCTAACTTATGGCTCTTTCCTGTTCCTGGTGCACCAAAAATAATACGATTATATTTAAGTTCACCTTTGTTGTTGTCGTCCCTGTTTTCATTATAATCAGTTTTGCTGTTCATATAAGGTCTACTATCAAAATAAGTCATATAATCTAAAAATGACTTGGAAAGATTCTTTCCATTATCATTTATTCTAATAAATGATGCCTGATATACACCCGATTGATGTTGTCCTGCTGCACACCTGACATAGTCAGTCTCACCATTTCTCCCTATATACTCATCAACAAAATTATACATACTTCTAATGTCTCTTCTGGATGAATCGTTATCAATATTTGTTTCTAAAGATACTAAATATTCATGCGGATCATAATTTTTAATATTTTTTGCCATCGCTTTATCTTTTGAAAAAATTGAGAAGGCAAAAAAACGCATACTTTTTGCTTTTGCAAAATCATATGGTGTCTTTATTTTATCCATAAACACCCTAATCTGTGGTTTATCTCTATCTGTCCCTGTAATACTTATATCTGCATAGGCAACAACGACATCTTCCATATCATTCATTCGGATTATATCAATATTCTTCAATTGTCTAATTTCTTCGTACTGTTCATCATTCTGAATATTTTTTCTTTCTAAACTGCCTATAGTGTCTATGTAATTTCTTATAATCTGTGTTGAAGTCAATGCCATAATAAATTTCCTTTCTATACATAATTTGTAACAACGATGTGCATAGCCTCTGAATTAAATCTATTTCTTATATTTACCGAATAGCTTTTTTTATACTCATATCTAACAAAGTCACCATACAATTCTTCAGTTAATGGTGTTTTTCCAATTATCATTAATGCCTTACAGTTCAGATTTCTAAAATCCTGTGCCAACCTTCTATGCTCATCTTCATTAAATCCATCCTGCATATTTATATTTCCATAATCATTAAAAACACAATCATATGGGGGATCCAAAAACATAAAATCATCATTACCTGCCATATTGAAGACATCTGCATAATCAACATTCAAAATTTGTGCCCCTTGTAATAATCGACTGTGTTCTGGTGTTAATATTCTAGTATTAAAATTTACATATCTGCCAAACGGAACATTGTATTCACCATTTCTGTTATATCTTATCATTCCCGAATATGCAGTCTTGTTAATAAAATAATATAATGTTCCATTCAAATAGGGACTGTTCTCTATGCCATTATACATATCACGCATGTGATAATATAATTCTTCATTCAAATTTTCCACCCTAACATTAGGATCTTCTTCCGCATTTCTATTTAACACATATTGCTTCTGATTTTCCTCATATTCTTGCTGTAATAATTCTAATTCTTCATGCAATCTAGGGAAATCATCCCTAACTTCTCTATAGAATTCTATTAATTTCTGATTAACGTCGTTCAATATTGCTCGTTCTGGTTCTAAATAAAAATATACGGCAGCTCCACCTAAAAATGGCTCAATATATCTATCATATTCATTCGGTATAAAGTGGATAAATTCTGGTATTTCCCTACTTTTTCCACCTCTATATTTAATTATTGGTTTCATATTTCACCTCTGTCTATAACGCGCTCTTTCCGCTTTTTACCCACTCATCCACTTCTGAAAACTTAAATTTCCATAGCCTTCCAATTTTATGAGCTGGAATATCCGTTTTCTTAATCCAATTTCTTATTGTATCTTTTGTAACACCAAGATATTCTGCGGTTTCTTCTAAATTTGACCATTTTTCAGTTGTCTCAGACATACTTCTCCTCCGATTTCTGAAATATCTATAATATTAGATTAATTTTATCATACTAACATCTTTTCAACAACTAAAATTTTATGTATTAAATATGATTTAATAGTATTTATAGGTATTTATTTCAACAAAATGATTAGGTGCCACTTTGCCATGACACCATTCCCATATAACATCTCATCTAATACTTCTATTTTCTTGTTGCTCCCTTTGCATCCTCTCCTCATAAATTTTGTCAAAGACTTCATAACGTTCCTGCTTTTCCATATCAATTCCTAACTTATCCAGCACACGATTAAATAGCTTAATTCCTGCAAAATACTCCATATCCTCAAACTCAAATGCTTCAGACAACACATCTGTCTGAATATCTTTCACATTTCCTACATCAATTCCCAGCATATCCAACTTTTCTATTATCTGCTCTGTTCGCTCTTGGATAAGTGTTTTTGTCTTTTTCTCCTCGTAATAATCCGTCAAAAGCTTGGCTTCCTCATAGACAGAATCAAAATCTGTGCTTAACCCCACAGTTTCAAAATAGTCCTTTACCATCTCGAACGCCGAATCTGTTCCCTTGGTATCAAACGGATAACAACGAACTTTTTCAGCGATGCTCATTCTCATATATTCAGCCTTATTTGCTGGTAATTTTTCCTCTTGACGTTCCTGATTATCATTCTGCGTTAATTCAAGCTTATCATTCGCGCCAACAGGTAACAGTTTGTCCATTTCCACAACCTTCTCATGCTCAGATGCCCTAATTACATTAGCTTCCATAACACCAGTTTTCACAGTCTCATCCCAAGTAGCATCTTCTGCTTCTACATCTTTCTGCACTCGATATGGATTTGCTGGCACATCATCTTCATCAATCTCTGTCGTATCCTTCATATCACCAACAGGTATCCTAAGTTCCAGCTCTGCCTCTGCAAGACTTCCAGCTCGCTCAAGGCACCGTTCCACTGCCTGCAGCTTTTTATGATTGTCTTTCTTTTGAAGCTTAATCCGTTCCAGCTTATCATGGTATTCAGGTCCAGAAGTTTCAAACGCAGCCATATCTTCTTCCGTCTTACATGCCCCTTTCTGCCTTCGGCGCTCCTTATACATTTCCTTCTGTGCCTTGCACAGTTCCTCATCCACCTGTTGTAATCGCAGCTTCAAGCAGAACAAATCTCCATATGATTTCACATCATACTTTACCGCCACCAGATACTCTTCCTGAAGCTCATGCATTTTCCGTATCTGCTCATACAGATAAGCAGATTTATAAGTAAACCGTTTTTTCTCAGCCAGCCGCAAACGATACATCCTTGCATAGCACTTTCTCTGGTACGGTGTAAGAACAGCTTTTCTGACCGGCAGCAATGAAACAGTTCGATTTACAGGAGATGCAAGACTCGCGTTCCCATATCGAAACATAGCTTCCAGACTCTCCCTGCTCAAATCCTCCGAAATGGTATCCAGTCTTTTAAACCGCTTCATCCCCGAAACCTTCACAGCGATATGCTTGCCCTGTTTTACTTCAAATCCCAGCTTCTCCAGAAGGAAAATAAAATGCTCCATATTTTCTGCACTGATGGCACAAAACAAGGCATCCTGCTTGATCCATTCGGAAAATGCCTGCTCACGCTCCCACTGTGATCTTGCCATATTCTTCGGTTCCTTGCTGTATTCAGCCGGAGTGATATGCAGTCCGTATTCTTCACAGAGTTTATTGGTAATGGGCTGGAATTTATATTTCCAGTCGCCATCCCGGCACTGAAACTTGTATCCGGTCACCATGTTTACACTGTTTATTATGATGTGGGCATGAAGATGTTCCCTGTCTGTATGGACAGCCACCACCGCCTCATATTCCCCTGCAAATGTCTCCTTGGCAAACCGCATTGCAATATCATACATAATCTCCGGTGTTCCCTCTCCGGGTTTCAGGGATATTACAAAATGATATCCTTGTCTTCCTCCGGTTTTGCCAAACATCCGCTTTGTCGCCTTCATCTGTTGGTAAGCCATCTCCGGCAGGCAGTTGATACCGCCTGCCAGATTTGCCTCCCCAAGCTTTTTCGGTTGTAAAATATAGTTGATGGAATGCTCCAGATGAATGTCTATTCGAGCCTTGCTGCTTGCCTTCATATGCATCATCTTGGTTATTGCCACCTGTTCACCACCTCCTGTAATAAATCCTTTATCTGCTCAAGCAGATAATTTCCCGTCCGCATGGTGCTGTCAAAGACATAGCCACATCCGTTGGCAGTTCTTGTCATCTGATTGTAATTGTTGCAAAGACCTGAAATCTGACTGATTAGATTCCGTCTGTCATAAGCAAGCGTTGTATCTACTCTTCCACCATGAGTAATCAGATACCTTACATAATCCGATAATTTCATGTTGTTTGCTTTTGCATCGTACTCCGCCTGCTCCCGCTCCTCATCTGACAAGCGGATGGTAAAATTCTTCCTTGGTTCTATCAATTGTCCTCTTCGTCCTATAAGCAATCCCTTCTTTCGTTTCTTTGTAACAGTTCAGTCTGTGAAACTGTCCTATTACGTTTCTTTTTCTTTATCCGTCATTATTATTTGCCTTCCACCTGTCCTATCTTCCAAACTTGTGGGGAGAGAATTTGCCAGATACGTAAAACGCAGTGCGTTTTACAGAATCTGGTTAGGGGAGCCAAAACTCCCCTAATACCCCTGCTATCATATCCATATTGGTATCATACAAAATGTAATAATCAGCTCGGCTTTTATTACATTCTGTGATACCAGTAATATTTCGAATATCACATACTGTAATAAACATAGAAAAATTAATTACAATCTGTATTACTTCCCTCAAGCTTTTACAGGCTGTCTAAAAATTCAAGTGCTCCATCAGGAAGCCCCTCATTCTTATCAGATTCCGGAAGAACTCCCATAGCAGACTCTGGTTTCACCATCGCCCGCACATTCTGCTCATTTTCATGATTTTCTTTCTCCGTCATTATTCTATTTGCTGTAACGTCTGATGTTACAGTTTCTCCAGCAATCAATCCTGATAATGCCGATACCATGGCTTTATTCACCGCAATCTCTACTATTGTTCCGAGTTTCTCCAAATTATCGTCAATCAGTTTTCTTACTGTTTCCATCCAGTATTCATTGATTTCCTGCACGAAGGCATCTTTCAGTGAACGAATATCTTCTTTTGCATTATTAAGTTCATTAAAATTTTCTGCTGCCGTCAGCAAAATAAAGCGGATAAAATCACTTCTGTTTTCAAATACTGTACTGTTTTCTTCCGTATTCCTTATCATCTTCCAAACCTCTGCATCTTCCTTATGATTTAAGTTCAGCCGGAATGTCAGTGTCTGGAACATTTTCCTATTATTCATGGAGCCACCTGTCTTTCTTCTGGAGCGCCAGATATTCATAGCCTATGGCATTTGCCCTGACATCTTCCTGATAACAAATGTGAACACCACGAATATTTCCAAAAAGCCTCATAACCGATGCTCCACCACCCACATAGACTGTCGGTGTCAGTTCCGGATCATATCCGTTTTCTTTCAGCCGAGCTTCCACATTTTCTGCAAAAACCTTAAGTTCATCCCTAATAACTGTTGTAATGCTGTCGGGAAGAAGAGATTTTCCTGTCATCATCATCTGCTGGATGTCTGCCTCTGAAATCCGTTTATTACACCTGCGGTATACTGCATTGTTGATTTCTGCCATGCAGTGTATCAGTGCCTCTGGTATGGTAGTACAGCTTCTCTCCACCGGAACATAATTCTTGGTCTGGATGATATCGATGGTCTTGGAACCTATATCAACGATCAACTGGTTTGGCGACAGTTTTCCCAAGATATTTGCCACTGCCGCATAACACTGTGGAAATAAAAACACTTCCACGATGTTAATGCGGTATATCTGCCCTTCGTAGCGAAAAGTCTCCCTTCCCCGATGCAGATAATCATAAAAGGAATTTTTTTCATTACCGAATCTTGTAAATGGAAGTCCTGCTGCAATTACCACATCCAGCTCCATGCCATCCGTCAGCCCGTAATACTGTGCTTCCTTTGCTATAGCTGCAAATGTCAGAAGAAGAAAATCCTTATCTGCCGTCTTATCATCCTTAAGAGGCAGCCTTCCCTCTCCTGTTTTGTAACATTCATTACCATACTCCAGCGTGTTTTCCTGAAGTGTTGTGGCACTTCCCAGCTTTCTTACTCCATTATCAAATATGAAATGTGGTGTTTTTATGCTAGAAAATCCATGGTCTATCGCTGCGAGTAATATTTTTTCTTCTTTAAAATACATACTTTGTCCTCCTGTCGTTACGACTTAATATTCTGTTTTCGTTGCAACAGCCGGAAGCCTCTGCTATACTGTACTTGCGAGATACATATGCAGGGCTTCGGCTCTGTAATCAGTCCTGACCTGATTGGTCAGGACTTTTTTCTTCTGCCTGATAGCTGCTTTCTTCCGCTACCCTGTCTGCTTTCCATGCGAGATTATTCGACTTGGAATAACAGTCTTCATATCCGTATATCTTCTGCTCAAAATATTTTCTGGGACATTTTCCCCTCATTGTAAAATAATTCTGGGCAGCCAGTTCGGCATTGTATGCCTTAATAACCGCATATGCCTTTGTCATCCCGATACCAAGAATCTCACTGACTTCTTTTGCATCAATAAATGCGTCCTTTGTACTTATCATACAACCACTCCTTTCCTATAAACTTCATTATTAGTACGGATTTGTTTCAATTAATAACTTTATCGAAATATAATCCGCATTTATAATTCGTGTTTAATCATAATACCATCCACATAATTTGTCAATAAACTTTTCTAAAAATACGCACTTGCAATTCGTATTACTTCATGATATAGTATTCATACAGTAGTAAATCAGCTGTTAAAAATACGGATTATGACTATCATTTCACGAATCCGTACTTATCACATATAAGGAAGGTGAACATATGAGTTTATCAGATGACCAGCGTCTTGCCATGTATACGCCGCAGGAAATCGGTAAAGCAATTAAGAAAAGGCGTAGGGAATTAAAAATCACGCAGAAGGATTTTGCTAAAAGACTTGATAAATCTGAACGTACTATTCAAAAATACGAATCCGGTGAGATTATCATAAAGACAGGAATTATTAAGCAGATAGCAGACGAACTGGATATACCATGGCAGGAACTGTTAGAGGCAAAGACTGAACTTAAGAACACCATGGAAGATAATTCTCCTGATTACAATTTCCGCACATTGTCAGATGTAATCAAAGCATTATTTACCATAACAAAGATAAAGGATATTACATTCCAGCTTGCCTGCAGCAAGCCGCCGGAAAGTCCCAACTGGACTTCTTCTCTTATGGTTGATGGCAAAGGAAATGGTTTATATAACGCAGACTTCTGTCTATTTATGGAAAACTGGATGAATAAGCTTGCCGCACTGCAAAATGGAACAATTAGTGAAGAACAGTTTGAATCATGGCAGAATGAAACACTGGAATATTATTCAGAAAGCTATTTTTCAGATGCCACCCCTGATGTGAATGGTAATGACTCTGAAAAATGCCAAAAGAACAAAAAGAAAATTTCTACCATAGAGATAATTTAATGCATAAAAATACCCCGACACCATTCTTTTGCAGAAGAACAACTGCCGGAGCATATGTAAGTGATCTAACCTAAACGGCTATTATAATCACCCTGGACAAGTAGATTATATCATAGCCTTTGGATAAATGCACCAAAAATCTGAGTTATACACAGTATAGGGTGCCCACATACCATATTTATATGGTCAAACATTTTGATAAAGGAGATGATGTTTATGCCAGCTTACAAAGATAACAAGACTGGTAAATGGTTCTGCAAGTTCTATTATACGGACTGGCAGGGCAACAACCGACAGAAGTGGAAACGAGGCTTCGCCACCAAAAAGGAAGCTCTGGCTTATGAAAGGGATTTTCTTGAAAAGCAGTCCGCCAACCCGGATATGACTTTCCAGAATCTCTACGAACTTTATATGGAGGATATGACCGCCCGCCTGAAGCAGTCAACAATACTTACCAAGAAGCATATTTGTGAAACTCACATCCTACCTTTCTTCGGAAAGAAGCCAATCAATGAAATCAAGGCTTCCGATGTGAGAAGATGGCAGAATCAGTTGATGAATTCCCCAAAAGGATATTCAAAAACTTATCTGAAAACCATCAATAATCTGCTTACCTGCATGATTAACTACGCAAAACGCTTCTACGATTTAAACACGAATCCCTGTGGTCAGGCTGGAAGTATTGGACAGGCAAAAGCAGAGGAAATGGATTACTGGACTTACGATGAGTATATTGCTTTTCGTGAAGGCATTACGGACAAGCCTCTATCCTATATCTGCTTTCAGGTACTGTACTGGACCGGGATGCGTGAAGGAGAACTTCTGGCACTGACTGCCGCTGATATTGACCTTGTCACAAAACAAATTGATATCAATAAAACCTATCAGCGTCTTCACGGAGAGGATATCATTACCACTCCAAAGACAAGAAAAAGCAAACGGAAAGTTCCAATTCCGGATTTTCTGTGTCAGGAATTGCAGGAGTATATCACTTCCCGCTATATGCTTGCTCCGAACGAGAGGCTCTTTCCCATTACAAAATCTTTTCTCTCTCACGAGATGGAACGTGGTTGTAAGAAAACAGGCGTAAAACGGATACGTATCCATGATATCCGCCACAGTCACGCCAGTTTACTTATCAATCAGGGGTGTGATGCACTTATCCTCGCAGACAGGCTTGGACACGAAAAGGTATCCACAACATTGAATACTTATTCCCATTTGTTTCCACATAAACAGCAGGAGCTTGTCAACAATCTGGAACAGCTTGCAGCAACTGTTGGTGTTACACCACCCCCGGAGCCTCCAATGGGTAATCCACTGCTTGAAACTATGGGAATTTCCTATGATGGTAACATGGCAAGTGATTCAGTTGCTTCGGATACAGCATTCACCAATGCAGGACTTCCATATGGTCCTATGCCAAAAGAAATAGCATCAGGAAAAGTAATCCCGATGCCTCAAAAAAAAGTTATCTAAGAAACCAAACGATGTGAAACAGAGTAGTTGCGGTTAGTAGCAAAATAGTAGCAGAGCAAAAGAAAAAGTCCGGGAACGCCCTGTTTATAAGGCTTCCCAGACTTGTGGCTCCTATTCGAACTCAATCGTTCCTGGTGGCTTACTGGTCAAATCGTAGAATACACGATTAACGCCTTTCACCTCGTTGATAATTCGGCTCATTACTTTCTGGAGCACTTCGAATGGAATCTCGGCTGCCTCGGCGGTCATAAAGTCAACGGTGTTGACGGCGCGAAGTGCCACTGCGTAATCATAGGTACGTTCGTCACCCATAACACCTACGGAACGCATGTTGGTAAGTGCTGCAAAATACTGACCGATGCTGCGATCAAGACCGGCATTTGCAATTTCTTCACGATAAATCGCGTCTGCTTCCTGCACGATATGAACCTTTTCTGCAGTCACTTCTCCGATGATACGAATGCCAAGTCCAGGACCTGGGAATGGCTGACGGAAAACAAGTTTTTCCGGAATGCCAAGTTCAAGACCAACTTTTCGTACCTCGTCTTTAAAGAGATTGCGAAGCGGCTCAATGATTTCTTTAAAATCAACATAATCCGGGAGTCCACCCACATTGTGATGAGACTTAATCACAGCAGATTCACCGCCGAGACCGCTCTCAACCACATCCGGATAAATGGTTCCTTGTGCAAGGAAGTCTACCGCACCGATTTTCTTTGCCTCTTCCTCAAATACACGGATAAATTCTTCACCGATAATCTTTCTTTTTCGCTCCGGCTCTGTCACGCCTGCCAGCTTGCTGTAATAGCGTTCCTGTGCATTCACCCGGATAAAATTCAAGTCAAATGCACCCTTTTCACCAAATACAGCCTCTACCTCATCGCCCTCATTCTTACGAAGTAAGCCGTGATCGACAAACACGCAGGTAAGCTGCTTTCCGATTGCTCTTGACAATAAACCTGCTGCCACAGAGGAATCGACACCACCGGATAATGCAAGTAATACCTTACCGTCTCCGACCTTTTCACGAATCTGTTCGATAGATTCCTCTACAAAAGAATCCATGCGCCATGTTCCCGCACAGCCACAAACATTACGCACAAAATTGTGAAGCATCTCCGTTCCATGTTCCGTATGAAGCACCTCCGGATGAAACTGAACAGCATAAAGCTTCTTTTCGGCATTTTCTGCTGCAGCAATTGGACAGTCTGCCGTATGTGCCATAACTTTAAATCCCGGTGCTGTCTCAGAAATACGGTCAAAATGACTCATCCAGCAAATTTCATTCTCCGGAAGTCCTTTAAAAATAGCAGACGACGTATCAAGTGTAACCTCCGTCTTTCCATATTCTCCTACTTCCGGTGTAATAACCTTACCACCCAGTACATGCATCATCAGCTGTGCACCATAGCATAATCCAAGTACCGGAATCCCAAGTTCAAACAACCCTTTCTCATAAGTCGGCGAGTCTGCCTCGTAGCAACTGTTTGGTCCTCCGGTAAGAATTATTCCTTTCGGATTCATTGCCTTAATCTGTGCTAAATCTATCTTATAAGAATAGATTTCGCAGTAGACGTTACATTCACGTACACGTCTGGCAACCAACTGATTGTACTGACCGCCAAAGTCAATGACAATTACTTTTTCCTGATCCATTCGACCCATTTCCTCCTGATATTTTCGTTTTCTGTCATTGGGACAGCTTATTGTTTTTATTATAAAATACGTTTTCGCAGTTTACAAGATATTTTTCCATATCTGCCCGAAGAAGCGCAAACTGCTCTTTCGTTTTTGGATTTTTTGTTTCAAAATGCAACAGCTTTTCAAGATATCCCTGCTCCTTTACAATACGAAAACTTTCCGGAAAAACAAGCTCAAATACCAAAGAACAATGTCCCACCACATGATCCACCGGTGTTCTCTTTAAGCTTCGAAGCACCGCATGATGTTCAAAAAAGCTCTGCAATACCTCTTCTGTAACTGTAGAAGTCGTAAGTTTTTCAATCGTTGTATTATAAATTTTATCCAATGGTTCTTCAACGTTTACCTTTAAAATATCAATCTTATCTGCATCCCGTAAAATATGACAAAACCGCTCCGTGCGCGCATCCAAATCCGTCGGAATGCGATAAGCACTATGCACGCGAACCGCAGTCTCAATTAAGGTATCTTCGCTATCCTCCGATACAAACTCACGAATCATGGTTCGTCCGTTTTTCCCAAATAAAATGTCGGCTCCAAGTGCCGCATGATCTACGGAATCCGCATCGGAAAATGTTCCATACTGCCGCTGCTGTTCAAACCGTCCCAGGTCATGCAGCATTCCCAGCAGCCACGCAAGCGCAACCTCCGATTCGCTTAAGTTTTCTGATTTTGCAATCTGTTCACACAAATCGGCCACACGATACGTATGATAAATCTTTAGCTTTATTTTTTCATCCGAAATATCATATGCATCCGTATATTTTTTAAAAACTTCTTTTACTCTTTCACGTTCTATCATCATATTTTTTCTCTTTTCACTCCGATCCCTATATCTTCCAACAACTATAGATTATACCCCGCAAAACGAAAAAAGCAATCTTTCGATTGCCTTCTTCGTTCTATCGTAATATAAATTTTCTTTTATTTCTCGCGAAATTCTTCCTTGGATGCACCGCATATCGGGCAAACCCAGTCTGCCGGCAGCTCATCAAATGGAGTTTCCGGTGCTATGCCTCCTTTTTCGTCGCCTTTTGCCGGGTCATATTCATAACCGCAGCGATTGCAGACATAATTCTTTTCACCGGCTGCACATCCACCTCCAATTACTTCCGTCAAAAGTGGCAGAATTTCCATAACATCTCCCACAATACCATAATCACAATTCTTGAAAATCGGAGCATTTGGATCGATGTTTATCGCAACAATGGTCGTCGCATCCGTAATTCCCTTTAAATGCTGGATTGCACCGGAAATTCCACACGCAATATATAATTTACCATTAAATTTCTGTCCGGATAATCCCACAAAACGATCCATCGGAACATATTTCAGCGCTTCTGCTACCGGTCTGGAAGAACCAACTGCTGCACCTACTGCTTTTGCCAAATCCTCAATAAGCTTCATATTTTCTTTCACGCCGATTCCTTTTCCCGCACTGACCACACGCTCTGCCTGTGTAATTGGCGTATCGATTGCATTTCCTCCCGTAAAATCATAGCCGTCCTTTTTCAGATTCTCTACTAATGAAACCACATTTTCTTTTGCACTTTCATTTGCCAGGATTATGCATTTACGAATTCCTGTCTCACTCTTTACATCTGAGTTCTGCTCTCCTATGTTTTTTACCACACCACTCTCCGATGATTTTTTCACTTTTCCAATCAAATGAGAGGAAATGACCAGACGTTGGATTTCGTTCGTTCCTTCATAAATTGTCGTAATTTTCGCATCTCGATATGCACGTTCTACCGCCATTCCTTTTAAATAACCACTTCCACCAAAAATCTGAAGTGCGTCGTTGGTAACTTCCAAAGCAATATCCGATGCATATTGTTTCGCCATTGCAGCCTCCATGGCATACGGCTCATGATGCTCCTTTAATTCTGCCGCACTATAAACTAACATTCTGGCACAGCGAAGCTTGGTTGCCATATCTGCCAATTTAAAAGCAACTACCTGCTGTTTACAGATTGGTTTTCCAAACTGTTCTCTTTCCTTGGCGTATTCCAGTGCATTTTCAAAAGCGCCCTGCGCAATTCCAAGAGCCTGCGCTGCAATTCCGATACGACCACCATCTAAAGTAGCCATGGCAATCTTAAATCCTTCTCCTTCTTTTCCAAGCAAATTCTCCTTCGGAACTTTAACATTATGAAAAATCAACTCTGCCGTAGAAGATGAGCGGATTCCCATCTTATCATAATGATCCCCAAATTCAAATCCTTCCCATCCTTTTTCTACGATAAATGCCGAAATTCCTTTGGTTCCAATGCCAGGCGTTGTTACCGCAAATACAACATAGGTATCTGCTTTCGGAGCATTTGTAATGAATATTTTATTTCCGTTTAATACATAAAAGTCCCCCTGTAATACTGCAGTCGTTTCGGTTCCTCCTGCATCCGATCCCGCATTCGGTTCTGTTAAGCCAAATGCACCAATTTTTTCTCCTTTTGCCAACGGCAGGAGATATTTCTGTTTTTGTTCTTCCGTTCCAAAAGCAAAAATCGGCCAGCTGCCAAGCGAAACATGCGCAGATAAAATAACTCCGGTTCCGCCATCTACCCTTGCTAATTCCTCCACTGCAATGGCATAACTTAACACATCAAGTCCTGCACCGCCGTATGCGGCAGGATAAGGAATTCCCATCAGCCCAAGCTCCCCCAGCTTTTTTACCGCTTCTGTTGGGAATTCATTGTTTTTATCCAGCATGATTGCATACGGTTTTACTTCTTCCTCCGCAAATTTTCGTATTTTTTGCCGGAATTCTTCCTGCGTTTGTGTCGTTTTAAAATACATGCTTATTCCCTCCTTTATCGTCATATTGTACATTTTTTCTTTTCTTATACTATTAATTTTATCATAATGTAACAATCAGTCAATATATTTTTGCAATTCTTCGTTTGTTTTTCGTTTTTTTATTCATTTCATCATATGTTTTAAATTATCAGACTTTTTAGTAATATCTTTTCTATAGTACAGAGACGAGATACGCTTCGCGAATCTCGCTCTGATTAGCGGTCGGCAAAATGTCCATTCATGCAGGCATGATGGTCACTTGCCTCGTCGCCATAACAAAAAATGCAGGGCTCCTTTGAACCAAAAGAAGCTCTGCACAAATAGTAAAGCAATATTTAATTATGTTGTCCATGATATTTCTCACGCAAATATTTATCCTTTGTAGCAAGACCGCCTCGGATATGGCGCTCAGATTTATTCACATCAAGCACTTTGCGTACTTCATGTGCAAGCGATGGATTAACCTGCATCAGGCGCTCGGTCACATCCTTATGTACGGTACTTTTACTGATTCCATATTTCTTCGCCGTCTGGCGCACCGTCGCATTATTTTCAATAATATAGTTCGCGATATTTATCACTCTCTCCTCTATATAACCTTTCACAAAAAAATCCTCTGCGATACTAATTGTTATATTGTATGCAGGAATTTTTACAGTATGACTCGCAATAAAGACTCACTCGCGAGCCTTATACGAAATTCGAGTTGACGCTAAGTACCAGTGGAACTTAGCACCCTTGCGGAGTGCATATCTTGGTCGGAGAAATCCTGTCATAATTCGGTTTTAGAAATTACGCCCGTTCCATCCCCAGTCATTCACACCATGATAAGTAATGTAAACAGCCTGTGCCGGGATTTCCAAATGCTCTTCAAATAAACGACAAATCTCTGCCGTCATCTGTTCATACTGCGCGGAGGATGCATCGCCAAAAAGGCTGACAGAAACATACGCTCCCTTATCCAGCTTCTTTCCACCCATATATAAATCATAATTATCTTCAAACCCAAGCATCAAAAAGCTCTCCGGCTTATTCAAAATAGAAATAGCTTTTCCAAGCTCCGTTTTTAAGGTTTCCTTCTTCTCTTCCGATAATGAAATCGTAACTTTTGAATCAATAAATGGCATAACTTATCCTCTCTTTCCTGTTTTCTATAAATCCCAACGGATTTTTCCTACAACTTTTCCAGAATCTCCTTTAGGGAATCCTCAACTTTTTTACAATTTACTGCCTTAATATCACGCATGGTTGGATTACAATTTTCCATCAAATACGGATGTCCGACATAGGTAAGCATCGCTCTGTCATTTTCATTATCTCCAAATGCTACCATTTCATCCGGTGAAATATGAAGACGTTCTCCAATTGCCTGCAGAGCAGTTCCCTTATTCGTTCCAAGTGGTGCAAAATCGACCCAACGATTTCCAGATGTCATAATTAAACTCTTGTCTCCAAATTTTTTTGAAAATGCAGCTGTTACCTCATCACGTCTTTCTTCTGTTACAAAATACGCAATCTTAAGAATTGGTTCTTTTATTTGTTCCGGCTGTTCAATAACTGAAACATGATTTCCAAGATCATCTCTGATATAAGTAAGAAATGCATCTGTTTTCGGAATCATGTAACTGGTCTGCTCACCGGAAATTAACACCTCACAATCCGGTTCATCCAACACGGCATGACATATCTTAAGTGCCAGTGTATCCTCAAACTGTTTCTTCACCAGTACCTTATCCGAATGCATCACCAAAGCTCCATTCTCACACAGATACATAATTTTATCTTTAACCGGAGCAAACATATTTTGCATACATGGGTATTGTCTTCCACTTGCCGGAATAAAATACACACCTTTTTCGCACAATTGCTCAATAATCGGGAACAATTCCTCATTACAATTTCTTGCACTGTGCTGTAACAAGGTTCCATCCAAATCACTTGCAATTAATTTTATCTTTTTCTTTTCTTCTGTCCTAGGCATCCTCTATGCATTTTTCTCCTTTTCTTTTATTTCTTCCTTATTTTTATACATCATCATGTCGGAACGTTCCCGTGTTGCCTCCAGATTATCATCTTTTCCGGGATCGTATACCGCATAGCCACAGGCAACACGCAGCTTGTAGGGATGCGCTCCTTTTCTGCTTTTTTCAAGCTTTGCTTCCTCTACCGCCATTTGTTCAATACAGTATTTTATCGGACATTCTTTTGCTTTTTCAATAATACAGCAGAATTCGTCTCCTCCAATACGATAAATTTTCCCATATTTCTGAAAAATCTTTGCTATCAATGCAGATGCTGAAAGCAGATACTCATCACCCATTTTATGCCCATATTTATCATTACACAACTTTAAATTATTCAAATCAAACGAAACTATCATAATACCGGAATTCAGAATAATATTTTGAATATCTCTTTCGTAGGAGCTCCTGCTGAACATCCCAGTCAAAGCATCCATATCGGCAAGGCGCTGATATTCTGCGGCTTTTCGTCCCTTTTCCATAATCTCGACCGCCTCTGTAATCGTCTCCCATGTCACCAGAAGGATAAAGAACAGGAATAAAAATCTTCCAAATAAATCAGCATCTCCGGCACGAAAATAATAGCATAAAATATCTAAAACTGCTGCCAACACAACGGAAACAATTCCAGCGATACTGACCTTGACACGATTGTCAATTTCATGATGCGTAATTTTATAAATAAGACATCCTAACATATAAACCATTCCAATGCAGAGTACAATGTGCGTCAGAAATAACGTCTCTTTTAACTCCGCAATCCCGCAAAAGTGCAACGTAAGGACTGCTATATTTTCTGCAACACTCAGTCCGCACAAAGCTTTCCAGATCTTCTTATCTCCTATATTCAGAAATTCTTTCGCAAACAAAACAAATGGTACTTCCATCATCATAAGAAGAATATATGCCAGAAAATATGCCCCCACTCTATTTCGTATACATAAAGAAGCAACATTCGTTTCATTGGTTGACCATAAACCAAAAACCATGGAAAAACATCCAAGATATAACAAACTATTTCCGATTTTTGCACGTCTCTTTATGACACTCCATGATGCAACCAGCGCAACACCTAAAATAATAATAATCGCACTGGCAAGAAATGCAGGTACCGCCCTTTGGAATATTTTCATAAATACATCTAATTCCCGTCCTTTATAAAACGTGCATTTTTCAAACTTCACCGAATCATATGCCGGTGTTAATTTTACGACAAGTTCTTCCGCTCCGTTTTTTATCGGAACAAAATTCCACATAGAACCCGGAGTATGTCCCCATATTCCTCCATCTTTTAATGCGGAATAAACCACCTCGCCATCTTGAAAAACCTCGACAAACTGATGGTGCGAAAAAAATACGACCGTCTCCTGCTCACGACCGATTTCTTTTACATTAAACCGATACTCCTCACTTCCATCAAATGACTTTTGTACCGCATCTGGTGTACAGATATCATAAGTTGCCTTATGCACATATCCTGCATTCGTGAAAAATGCCAGAAAAGCACACAGAATTTCAAACAACAATACACCATAAAATATTTTTTTCATACCCTTTTTTAACATAACTAAAACTTCCCACACCAAAAGGTGTGATGAACCTTGAAAATTCAACAATGTAAGCAATTAAAAAGGCAC
>NZ_JADYUI010000002.1 GCF_021531695.1 Roseburia hominis
TGCTGCTTCGCAGTCATCCGCAGGCGCTTTCGCCCCTACGGATACAGGCATCTTAAGTAAAAGATGCCTGTTCTGCTGTAAATCGGACATTCGCAATCCGCTTCGCTTCTTGCTCATGAACGCTGCTGCTTCGCAGTCATCCGCAGGCGCTTTCGCCCCTACGGATACAGGCATCTTAAGTAAAAGATGCCTGTTCAGCGTTCAAAAAAAGAAGATGCCCTACGACATCTTCTCTTCTGGTCTTTTGCTAAACTGCCTGAATTTATTCTAAGCCAAACGTACTACATTGGCTGCCTGAGGTCCTTTTTCACCTTCAACTACTTCGAATTCTACTGCTTCCCCATCTTTTAATTCCTTGAATCCATCCATTTTTAATGCTGAAAAATGTACGAAAACGTCATTTCCATCTGCATCAGAAATAAATCCATAACCTTTTTTTGCATTAAACCATTTTACAGTCCCTTGCATGATATTTCCTCCTAATACTAAAGTGCACATTGGCTGTGCTTGCCACAAGTTAAACACTAGCATACCTTACAAATTTTGTCAACTTTACTTTTGTATTTTTATACCATTTTTCCTAAAAACTATAAGCTTCTTTTATTGTTTCAGATTTACATCGATTTGCTGGAACGGAATCTCAATCTGATGTTCATCCAGAGCATTTTTCAGATTCTCCAACAAACGCCATCTTGCTTCCCAGTAATCCTCTGTCTTTACCCAGATACGACATCCTATCGTAATCTCACTTGCCCCAAGTTCTGACACAAAAACTTTTACCGGTTCATCAAGAATACGTGCTTCCTCTGCCATGATAACCTCTGTGATTACCTCTTTTGCTTTCTTTAAGTCAGTATGATAAGCAACACCGATTTTAAGATCCACAATTCTCTTTTCCATCTGTGTCAGGTTCGTAAGACTACTATTTGCAAGTGTTCCGTTCGGGATTACGATTGTTTTATTATCTACTGTTTTTAGTTTTGTATACACCGTAGAAATATGCATGACCGTTCCCTCGTTTCCATGCGTATCTTCTATAATGTAATCCCCTACCACAAATGGTTTTAAAGCTAAAATCAAAACTCCGCCTGCAAAATTGGCAAGACTTCCCTGTAAGGCAAGCCCCGCCGCCAGACTGGCTGATGTAAGTACCGCAACAATAGATGTTGTCTGTATTCCAAACAGCCCAAGTATAATACAGATTAAAATAAAATACGCAACAATTTTAATTAACGAGTCCAAAAATTGTATCACACCGGTATCAAAATTAAGTTTTGCAAGCCATTTACGAATCCGTTTTCGCAAAAATTTTACTAATTTAACTCCAATGAACCAGATAAGAATTGCTAATAAAATCTGTATTCCAAGACTGACCACCTCAGGTAAAAGCCCCTGTAAAAAACTTCGGATTTTAGACAGATCGGCATTCTGTGCCGCTTCTGCTTCCTTTTGCACAATATCCGAAAGTCTCTGCTCTGTATCCATTTCCAATAAAACCATAAACCTTTCTCCTATTGCTTTTTACCCGAATTATTCACAGCCACCACACTGACAAGCCACAGACCAGCTACGTAATGCGTATCTGTCGCTGCTTCGCAGCTTTTGTCTGAGGCTGTGTGGTGGGTGAATTCTATTCACCCGCCAAGTGAAATCATAAATTCGGCTTACAAGCAAGCTTGACGCACGAATTACAGAGTTCACTTGGCTGCTGTGAATAAGTCGGGTTTTATCATATTTTTTATTATAACATATGAAAACAGTGCTGCCTACATCTGGATTTTTTTCCCTTGTATTGCATCATTATCGCACGAAGTGCTTTTTGTTGTATCGAAAATTCCTTGAAATTTTCGATACAACGAAAAAATGGTATGAGACTTCCCATACCATTTTTATCTTACACTTATTTTACAACACGTACACGCAATACATTATCCAATGCATTTAATTTTTCAACAACATCTGCTGTTACCGGTGCATCTACATCCATCAGGGTACATGCATAATCACCACGGCTCTTATTTGTCATGTCAGAAATATTAATATCTGCATCACCCAATACTGTGGTGTAGCTACTGATCATACCTTTCACATTCTTATGTAAGATAAGTACTCTACCGACTGCATTACATACACCCATATTGCAATCCGGATAGTTTACAGAATGTGTAATATTTCCATTCTCCATAAAATCCATAATCTCATTGACTGCCATAACAGCACAATTATCTTCGGATTCTTCTGTGGAGGCTCCGATATGCGGTGTTACAATTACACCTTCTTTTCCAACAGTAGTCGGATTTGGGAAATCAGAAACATATTTGCGAATCTTCTTTTCTTTTAAAGCTTCTACCATTGCTTCTTCATCTACCAGCAAATCTCTTGCAAAGTTAAGTACCACTGCCTGCGGTTTCATCATCGCGATTGCTTCTTTATCAATCATCTTTTTGGTTGCATCCATAAGCGGTACATGAACGGTAATATAATCACATTCTTTATAGATTTCTGTGACATCCTGCACATGTTTTACACCTCTGGAAAGATTCCATGCAGCGTTAACAGAAATATAAGGATCATAACCTAACACTTCCATGTCAAGATGGGTTGCGGTATTTGCAACCTTAACACCAATTGCACCAAGTCCGATAACTCCTAATTTCTTTCCTGCGAGTTCTGTTCCTGCGAAATTCTTCTTCTGCTTTTCTGCAAGTTTTGCAATATCTTCATTGCCTTCCTCAGATAATACCCAGTTGATACCGCCCTTGATATCTCTTGCTGCCAGAAGCATTCCGGCAATCACAAGTTCCTTTACACCATTTGCATTTGCGCCCGGTGTGTTAAAAACAACGATTCCCTGTTCTGCACATTTATCAAGTGGAATATTATTAACTCCGGCACCGGCTCTTGCAACAGCTGAAAGATTCTTTGGTAAATCCATATCATGCATTGCCGCACTTCTTACCAATACAGCATCTGCATTTGCAATATCATCCGTCTTTTTATAATCTTCTGTCAACAAATCAAGACCAACATTAGAAATCGGATTTAAACATGTATACTGAAACATTTCCAAACTCTCCTTTATGTATTTTTATGCATTCTCTGCTTCGAATTTTTTCATAAATTCAACTAATTTTTCAACGCCTTCTTTTGGCATGGCATTATAAATGGAAGCGCGCATACCACCAACCGTGCGATGTCCTTTTAAATTCACAAAGCCTGCCGCTTCTGCTTCTTTTACAAACTTGGCATCCAGGTCTTTATCCCCTGTTACAAAAGGAACATTCATAAGAGAACGGTCTTCTTTTACAACAGTTCCTTTGAACATTTTGCTTTCATCTAAGAAATCATAAAGAATTTTTGCCTTTTCTTCATTTCTTTCTTTCATAACGGAAAGTCCGCCCATCTTCTTTAACCATTTGAATACTTTTCCACAAATATAGATACCATATGCAGGCGGTGTATTGTATAAAGAACCGGCATCTGCATGTGTTTTATATTTTAACATAGTCGGAGTTCCCGGCAATGTATCTTCGGTAATCAAATCTTCACGAATAATAACGATAACAACCCCGGCAGGTCCTACATTCTTCTGAACACCACCATAGATCACACCATATTTAGATACATCAACAGGCTCTGAAAGGAAACAGGAAGATACGTCTGCTACTAAAGTATGTCCTTTAGTATTTGGAAGTTTTTTGTATTTTGTTCCATAAATTGTATTATTTTCGCAAATATATACATAATCTGCATCTTCCGGAATATCCAAATCGGAGCAGTCCGGGATGTAAGAAAATGTCTTATCTTCGGAAGAAGCTACTGCAACTGCATCTCCGTAAATCTGTGCTTCTTTGTATGCTTTTTTTGCCCACTGACCTGTAATGATATAGGCAGCTTTTTTATTTTTCATAAGATTCATAGGAATCATGGCAAACTGCTGGGAAGCACCGCCCTGTAAAAATAATACTTTATAGTTATCCGGAATATTCATCAGATCACGGATATCTTTCTCAGCTTCTTTGATGATGTCATCATACGCTTTGGAACGATGGCTCATTTCCATAACGGACATTCCTGTTCCCTTGTAATCTAACATCTCATCTGCTGCTTCTTTTAAGACCTCTTCCGGTAAAACGGCCGGTCCTGCAGAAAAATTATAAACTCTGCTCATTCTCGTCTCCTCCTGTAACTCTTCCTTGTTTATTTATTTTCTAAGTCTTCTTCACAGAACACTTCACTGATTGCGGCGCCCGGTGCAACCATCGGCCACACTTTATCGTCACAATTTATGATACAGTCTAATACTACTGGTGTTTGCATGTCAAGTGCTTTTTGGAATGCAGCGACAAACTCTTCCTTCGTAGTCACTCGTATTCCGGTGGCTCCAAGTGCCTCTGCAAGCTTTACAAAATCTACAGAATCATTTAACACGGTAGCAGAATAACGTGCCTCGTAAAATAAATTCTGCCACTGTCTTACCATTCCAAGTACATGGTTATTGATGACAATCTGAATCAATGGTAATTTTTCTCTGACTGCTGTCGCAATTTCATTCATATTCATACGAAAACAGCCATCTCCGGCAATATTTACAACCTGTTTATCCGGATTTGCGACCTGCGCACCAATTGCGGCACCAAGTCCGTATCCCATAGTTCCAAGTCCACCGGAAGTCAAAAGCATACGAGGATTCTTATATTTGTAATACTGGGCAGCCCACATCTGATGCTGACCGACCTCCGTTACAATAACTGCCTCTCCTTTGGTCATCCTATATACTTCTTCGACAATGTAAGGACCACTCAATCCTTCTTCATGATAGGTCAATGGATATTTTTCCTTATAATCCATGATATGCGTCATCCAGTCTTTATGCTCCATTGGCGCAAGTTTTTCATTTAACCGGTTCAAAATCTCTTTCACATCACCAATGACACTTGATGTCACAACAATATTTTTATTAATTTCCGCCGGATCTACATCGATTTGTAAAATATTTGCCTGACTTGCAAATTTCTTGGCATTTCCAATAACACGGTCGCTAAAACGCACTCCGATTGCAATCAAAAGATCACACTCACTGACTCCATAATTGGATGTCTTTGTTCCATGCATTCCAAGCATACCGGTATAGCGGACATCCGTTCCGTCAAATGCACCCTTTCCCATCAAAGAATCGCAAACCGGCGCATCGATTTTTTCAACAAATTCCTTTAATTCTTCACTTGCTCCTGAAATCACGGCACCACCACCGACAAAAACGAACGGCTTTTTTGCATTGCGAATCAGCTCTTCTGCCGTTTTTAAATCCTTTTCCGTAATTCGTCTGGTATCTCTTGGGACAGCTTCAATTTCTTTTTTGGTATATTCCGTCTTTTGTGCCGTAACATCCTTTGGAATATCTACAAGTACCGGACCCGGACGACCTTTCTTTGCGATACGAAATGCTCTTCTTATGGTATCCGCAAGTTTTGTGATATCCTTCACAATAAAATTGTACTTTGTAATCGGCATCGTAATGCCTGCAATATCTACTTCCTGAAAACTGTCTTTCCCAAGTAATGGTACTCCGACATTACAGGTAATTGCCACAAGCGGCACGGAATCCATATAAGCCGTTGCAATTCCGGTAACCAGATTCGTCGCACCGGGACCGGATGTTGCAAGACAGACTCCGACCTTCCCGGTACTTCTTGCATAACCATCTGCGGCATGCGACGCCCCCTGTTCATGAGAAGTCAGAACATGTCTGATTTCATCTTTGTGTTTATATAATTCGTCATAAACATTTAAAATTGCACCGCCCGGATATCCGAAAACAGTATCCACTCCCTGCTCTTTTAAACATTCAATCACGATTTGTGAACCTGTAAGCTGCATCAATTATTCCTCACTTTCTAAAACCACTCTGCTCCTTTATTTTCCCTGTGGAATCTCTAAAATTGCACCGCGGTTTCCGGAAGTTACCATAGAAGCATATCTTGCAAGATAACCGGTTGTTACCTTTGGCTCTCTCGGCTGCCATTTTGCTTTTCTTTCTTTTAATTCTTCCTCCGATACGTCAAGATTCAACGTCATATTCGGAATGTCGATTTTAATGATATCTCCTTCTTCTACTAACGCAATCGGACCACCAACTGCTGCTTCCGGAGATACATGACCAATCGACGCGCCACGGCTTGCACCGGAAAAACGACCATCCGTAATAAGTGCAACGGAAGACCCAAGTCCCATACCTGCAATTGCGGAAGTAGGATTTAACATTTCACGCATACCAGGTCCTCCTTTTGGTCCTTCGTAACGAATTACAACGACATCACCGGCATTAATCTTTCCACCTTTAATTGCTGCTATCGCATCTTCTTCACAATCAAATACCCTTGCCGGGCCTTCATGTACCATCATCTCATCACAAACTGCAGAACGTTTTACCACACCACCATCCGGTGCAAGATTTCCCTTTAATACTGCAAGACCACCCGTTTTACTGTATGGACGATCCAATGGTCTTATCACTTCCGGATTTTTATTCACTGCATTTTTAATATTCTCTCCGATTGTCTTTCCTGTAACCGTCATACAATCCGTATGTAACAAGCCCGCATCTGCTAATTCTTTCATAACAGCATAAACACCACCGGCCTCATTTAAATCCTCCATATAAGTCGGACCTGCCGGTGCCAGATGACAAAGATTTGGTGTCTTTTCACTGATCGGATTTGCAAATGAAATATCAAAATCAAAGCCGATTTCATGTGCAATAGCAGGAAGGTGTAACATACTGTTAGTAGAACATCCTAACGCCATATCTACAGTAAGTGCATTTAAGATGGCATCTTTTGTCATAATATCCCTTGGACGAATATTTTTTCGATACATTTCCATAACTGCCATACCAGCATGTTTTGCAAGCTTAATTCTTTCGGAATAAACAGCAGGAATCGTTCCGTTACCCTGCAATCCCATTCCGAGTGCCTCTGTTAAACAATTCATGGAATTTGCCGTATACATACCGGAACAGGAACCGCAGGTCGGGCATACCTTTTCTTCGTATTCTCTGACATCATCTTCTGTCATTGTACCTGCTGCATAAGAACCTACTGCCTCAAACATGGAAGATAAGCTTCTCTTTTGTCCCTTCACATGACCTGCAAGCATCGGACCACCGGAAACAAATACCGTTGGTACATTTAATCTCGCTGCTGCCATAAGAAGTCCCGGTACATTTTTGTCACAGTTTGGTACCATAACAAGCGCATCAAACTGATGTGCCGTTGCCATACACTCGGTAGAATCCGCAATCAGATCTCTGGTCACAAGAGAATATTTCATTCCGACATGACCCATTGCGATTCCATCACAGACCGCAATTGCAGGAAATACAACAGGAACTCCGCCTGCTTCTGCAACACCTAATTTTACCGCGTTTACAATTTTATCCAGATTCATATGCCCCGGTACAATCTCATTATAAGAACTTACAATACCGACCATCGGTTTTTTCATTTCCTCTTCTGTAAAACCCAAAGCATTAAAAAGACTTCTGTGCGGTGCCTGCTGCATTCCGCTTTTTACATTATCACTCTTCATCACTTTCGTCCTCTCCTGATTTTCTATAAATTCTTCCTGTTTTCTAGATTCGCTCCGCAATCAAATCGCCCATTTCCACAGTTCCAACCTCTTTTACCAGTGCCTTTTTCTCAATTTCCTGTGGCATAATGTCAATTGTTCTGTAACCTTCTTTTAAAACCTGTTTTACTGCAAGTTCCACTGCATCTGCTTCCCTATCCAAATCGAAGGAATAACGAAGCATCATTGCTGCACTCAAAATAGTTGCAATCGGATTTGCAATTCCCTTTCCTGCAATATCCGGTGCAGAACCACCGCTTGGCTCATACAGACCAAACTTTGTGTCGTTTAAACTTGCAGAAGATAACATTCCGATGGAACCTGTCACCATACTTGCCTCATCCGATAAAATATCTCCAAACATATTTTCCGTCAAAATAACATCAAACTGACGCGGGTCTTTCACCAGCTGCATTGCACAATTATCTACCAACATATGCTCATATGTCACTTCCGGATAATCCTTTGCAACTTCTTCTACGACTTTTCTCCACAATCTGGATGAATCAAGAACATTCGCTTTATCCACAGAAGTCACTTTCTTTCTGCGCTTCATTGCAATATCAAATCCGCGTTTTGCGATTCTTCTGATTTCATTCTCATTATAAGTCAAAGTATCCGTAGCAGTAGTCACTCCGTCTACTTCCTTTGTCTCTCTGTTTCCAAAATACAAACCACCGGTCAATTCACGCATAATCATCATATCAAAACCGTCGCCGATAATGTCATCTCTTAATGGACACGCTTCTTTTAATTCTTCATACAGATATGCCGGTCTTAAATTTGCAAATAAGTTCAGTTCTTTTCTCAATTTTAAAAGTCCTGCTTCCGGTCTTAATTCCGGTGGTAATTTATACCATGGGGAAGTCGAAGTATTTCCACCGATGGAGCCCATCAGTACCGCATCTTTTGCTTTTGCCGTCTTAATTGCTTCCTCTGTTAAAGGTACTCCGGTCGCATCAATGGAGCATCCGCCCATCAAAATCTCTTCATATACAAACTTATGACCAAATTTCTCACCAATTTTATCTAATACTTTTTTTGCTTCTCTTACAATTTCCGGTCCAATTCCATCACCGGAGATAACACCAACCTGATATTCCATGAACTATTTACTTCCTTTCTAGAACAAAAGTGTGCAAAGCACACTCTCGCGTCTCAATAAACTAATCTGCACAGCTTTTGTTCCGTGTGTGAGCAGTGCCATTCGGCTATTTTCTTCTCTGCGAGCTGCGCATTGTCGCAACAAAAAACGAGGCTTCCTGCCTAGTAGTTATACTATATAGCATTTCAGCCCCGATTTCAATAAGAATTCCTATTCTACTTTTTTATAGTTGCTATTCCATCAGATTATAGAAATCCATTGTATCATTCTTTTACTTTATATCATGATATCTACAGATTGCGCTGTTGTTCAAACCGTTCTGATACTTCTTTTTTTAATTTATCAATATCAAATTTCTGGATTGCCTCTATCAGCTCTTTCACCACCAAGGTCACTTTGTTTGTTGTCTCTTCACACTGAGAAACCAGCATTTCTACTTCATTCATGGAATCCAGCGTTTCTTTTGCACTTCCGGTATTTTCTTCTGCTGTCTGCGTCAACGATACAATTCCTTCATTCATGGAATCTTTATGGTGATTCAATTCTTCTACTTCCCCACCAATGCCATGAATCGAATCACTTACCAGCTCAATTTCTTCATTCAGAGAAGCAAAAATACTCTCTGTCTCGCTGATTTTCTCGTTCTGTTTTTCAAATGCTTCTGATACCTTCTTCGTAATATCTACACTGATATTAGAATTTTGAATCAAAGTTTCAACAATTTCATTAATCTTCTGTGAAGATTCTCTTGACTGATCCGCTAAAGTACGAATCTCTTCTGCTACAACCGCAAAACCTTTTCCCTGTTCTCCTGCACGGGCTGCTTCAATACTTGCATTAAGTGCAAGTAAATTGGTCTGATTCGAAATTCCTGCAATAATCTCAGTAACCGCACCGATCTGCATGGCAGACTGGTTCGTCAGGTCAGTCTGTGTCTGCACATTTTCAATGGAATCGCTGTTTTCTTTACTGATTGCAACTAATTCCTTCATGATATTCTCTGCAGATTCATTACAGGTTTTCATATTCTTTGCACTCTGTGTCAAAACCTCAATATTACCTGCAATACTCTCCATTGCCTGACTGATATTCATAATAACTCTTTCAATATTTTCCGTCTTTTCTGCCTGGGATTCTGTATTATTCGTGATGGAGCTTACTTTCTCATTCGCTCTTCCCACAGATTCTGTCATAGTTTCAAAAGACGTTGTAAAATCACCGGACACCTCTTCCAACTCAGTCGTTGCTTTTCTAATCTGCTTAATGATTTCTACCTTTTCCTCACTCGCCTGTTTTACTTTTCCAAAGGCTTCACCAACTTTTCCTCCGGTCTTTTTTAGCACCATGCCACACACTGCAAATAGAATTACCATAAGCACAATGATAATCACAGTTCCGGTCATTGCTTTCATGCTTCCATTCTGAACCAGATGCATCAGTACAATTCCCAAAATTCCGAACAGAAGTACTGGCAATGCACTGATAACTTTTAAGGCTGTCAATAATTTAACTGCTTTTTCTTCTTTCGTTTCCATATCAATTCCCCCTTGCCTTTTGCGAAAAATGACCGAACGATAACTTCGGTCATTTCTTTTCAGTGTAAAACATTACTATTTATCTGCTTTTTTTTCTTTCTTATCTGTCTTTTCTGCAACTGATTCTTCCGGTTTTTCAACTGCAGAAATTGCTGCACGCTGCATCGGAATACGACAATTCTTATTATTTCCAAACTCAACAATCACCGTATCATCGGAAAGATCAATAATCGTTCCATAAAAACCGCTTGTCGTAAGCACGGTATCTCCAATTGCCAGTTCTGCTAACATTGCATTCTTTCTTTTCGTTTCTTTCTGCTGTGGGCGAATCATAAAAAAGTACATAAAAGCAAATAAAATAACCAGCCAGACAATCATTCCGCCCCACGCACCTGCACTCGATGCTTCTGCTAAAATTGACATATTTTTTCCTCCTAAAACTACTCTGAAATTCAAGATTTTCCAGTAAAGCAAACTTTTCAATCCGCTTCACATAGAATTAATTTCTTTCATTTCCATACTCTCTTATTTTACACAATGTTCTTTTTTACATCAAGTGTTTTTCACTTTTTTCATAAATTTTTTATAACAGTTCAGCCATAACCAATATTGTGGGAGAATCATGCTTGCATGGATGAACACACAATATTGGTTATGAGCTGAACGCCCGGTTATGAGCAATCCGCTTGTGCAGCAAGCTTTGAAGCACGAAGTGCGAGATTGCGAATGGCGTGACTGAACTGTTACAATTTTATGATTGCCCCTGCTTCATACCATAGAGCTTATCATCCATATAAGAACGGTAGTTTCCTGCCTCAATCGCATCCCGTATTTCTTCCATCATGGTATTATAAAAATACAGATTATGCATAACACAAAGACGCATTCCAAGCATTTCTTTTGCTTTTAATAAATGCCTGATATAAGCCCTTGAATAACGACGGCATGCCGGACAATTACATCCCTCTTCAATCGGTCTGTCATCAAGTTCGAACTTCTGGTTAAATAAATTTAATTTTCCCTGGTTCGTATATACATGACCATGTCTGCCGTTTCTCGTCGGATAAACGCAGTCAAAAAAATCTACACCACGTGCAACACCCTCTAAAATATTTTCAGGTGTACCGACTCCCATAAGATAGGTTGGCTTGTCCACCGGAAGGTGTGGAACCGTAACATCTAAAATATGATACATCTGCTCATGAGTTTCTCCGACCGCAAGACCACCGATTGCATAACCATCTAAATCCATCTCTGTAATTTGTCTGGCATGCTCAATACGGATATCGTCAAAAATGGCACCCTGATTAATTCCAAATAACATCTGGTTTTTATTAATGGTATCTTCTAATCCATTTAAGCGGTTCATTTCCGTCTTACAACGCTTTAGCCATCTGGTCGTTCTTTCGACTGAATTTTTTACATAAGTTTTATCTGCAAGCGCAGGTGCACATTCATCAAATGCCATCGCAATCGTAGATGCAAGATTGGACTGAATCTGCATACTCTGTTCCGGCCCCATAAAAATCTTTCTTCCGTCTACATGAGAATGAAAATACACTCCTTCTTCTTTGATTTTTCTAAGATCTGCCAGCGAAAAAACCTGAAATCCGCCGGAATCCGTAAGAATCGGTTTATCCCATACCATAAACTTATGAAGACCGCCAAGTTTTTTTACGATTTCATCGCCCGGTCTCACATGTAAATGATAAGTATTCGATAATTCCACCTGCGTCTTTAACTGTCCCAAATCCTCCGTAGACACAGCGCCTTTAATTGCTGCCGCCGTACCGACATTCATAAATACCGGTGTCTGTATATCTCCATGTACGGTATGCAATACACCACGTTTCGCCAAACCATCTTTTTTTATTAATTCATACATACTATTTCTCTATACTTTCTTACTATTCTTTTCTTGATTGCTTTCTCCACAATCCCGCAAAGCCTATTATAACGGCTTTTTTTTCAAATGTACACAATAATTTTATATTTTATCTATTGTAAACCTTTCTTTCATCCTCTATACTTGTAACTGTAAAATTATAGATAGGAGAATCATATGGCAGGCTCAACTTTTGGAAATATATTTAAAATTACAACCTGGGGTGAATCCCACGGAAAAGGCATTGGTGTTGTCATTGACGGCTGTCCTGCAGGACTTCCGCTCTGTGAAGAAGACATACAGATTTATCTGAACCGCCGGAAACCGGGACAGTCAAAGTTTACAACCCCACGAAAAGAGGATGATGCAGTAGAAATTTTATCCGGTGTATTTGAGGGAAAGACGACAGGAACCCCGATTTCGCTTATCGTATTCAACAAAGACCAGAAATCAAAGGATTACAGTGAAATTGCTTCCTACTATCGTCCGGGGCATGCAGATTATACCTTTGACATGAAATATGGTTTCAGAGATTACCGCGGTGGCGGACGCTCTTCCGGCAGAGAAACCATCGGACGTGTCGCAGCAGGTGCCGTAGCTGCAAAAATTTTAAAATCTCTTGGCATTTCGCTTTTGACCTATACCAGATCCATCGGTCCCGTTTCCATCGATATGGAAAACTTTTCTGCTGATGAGATTAGTAATAATGCCTTATATATGCCGGATAAAGAGGCTGCAAAAAAGGCGTCCGCTTATCTGGAAACGTGCATGCAGGAGCAGAACTCTTCCGGTGGTGTCGCAGAATGTGTGATTACCGGGATGCCGGTCGGCATCGGTGATCCGGTATTTGATAAACTGGATGCAAATCTTGCAAAGGCAATTCTTTCGATTGGCGCAGTAAAAGGCTTTGAAATCGGCGATGGATTTTCGGTTTCTACTGCAACCGGATTAAACAATAATGATGCCTTTGCTTTTGCTCCTAATGGAAGCATCACAAAAGAGACAAACCACTCCGGTGGTGTACTTGGCGGAATGAGTGACGGAAGCCCGATTGTATTTCGTGCTGCCATAAAACCTACTCCATCCATTGCTGCCACACAAAAAACGGTAAATAAATCAAATGAATCCATTGCAATCAATATCAAGGGCAGACACGATCCCATTATCGTACCACGTGCTGTTGTTGTCGTAGAATCCATGGCTGCTTTAACTATCGTGGATTTATTGTTATCCAACCTTGGTGCAAAAATGGATTACCTGGAACAGATTTATAAAAAATTTCCTATACAAAAGTAAAATGAAAGAGATTTCAACGAATTTTCCATTGAAATCTCTTTCATTTATTATGCGCACAAATCCACATTCTGTCCTATCACTCTTGCAGCATCATAGCTCTTAAAGTTTTTCGCATATGGATTTTGCTCTTCATATTTAATCTGAGTTGTTGTCTCTCCTCCCGATACATAAGTACGTCCACACTCCGGACATACTGCCGTATGAAGTGTCACACTCGCCTGCAGCAGAGTTGCATTCTCACTCTGTGCAACCTTTTGATTGGCATTTGCAACATGCTCTCTCTCATGACTCATAACACGCGCGGCAGACGCCTGTGGTGAAATATGTCCCGGTGCCTTAAATGACACCATTTCATCAGAGCCATCCTGATATTTACGATTCTTACAGGTCTCACATTCAATCTGTCCGGACTGCTCCATTCTTTTAATTTCAGACTGCGAGATATGCGCTTTTTTGGCTGCTGCAACACTGTGAACCGGCGTCACATAAGCATCGTATCTGCCAATTGCCTCTACTGGTCCAATCATAAAAATCCCTCCTTACCGGATACTACTCTTCTTTTCTCCTTAAAATATCATATTTCTGTAAAGTTTCTCCCAAATCAATATATAATACCTGTTTCGGATGTGGTGCAGACTCCATATCATTCCCCTCTTCATCTACAATCCGTAATACCGAAACCGGGATATTATCCCCATTCGGACGCATCACCTCAATTGTTTCCCCGACTGAGAACTTATTTCTCTGCTCAATCCGATAAAGTCCCTCGTCATTTGGCTCTCCAACAATTCCAAGATACGTATACTCTTTCTCATAAGTATTATTGTCATAAATCTGTGCTTCTTCGGAAGGTTTTCCAAAGAAAAATCCTGTCGTAAAATGCCGATAGGTACAATTCGAAATCTGGTCTAAATACCATGGCATATTTTTTCTGTATTTTTCCGGTGATTCCAAATAGTCATCAATTGCTTTTCGATAAGTTCTTGCAACCGTTGCAACATACAGAGCCGTTTTCATTCTTCCTTCGATTTTAAAGCTATCAATTCCCGCTTCTATCATCTCCGGAATATGTTCTATCATACACAAATCTTTGGAATTAAAGATATAGGTCCCGCGTTCATTCTCGTAAACCGGAAGATATTCCCCCGGTCTTTTCTCTTCCACAACCGAATACTTCCAGCGGCATGGATGTGTACAGGCTCCCTGATTGGCATCTCTTCCCGTAAAATAATTACTTAACAGACATCTTCCCGAATAAGAAATACACATTGCCCCGTGAATAAAAGTCTCTATTTCAAAATCATCCGGTATTTTTGCACGGATTTCTTTAATCTCCTTTAAAGAAAGCTCACGCGCTGTCACAACACGAGTAGCCCCCATTTTCTGCCAGAACAAAAACGTTCCGTAATTTGTATTATTTGCCTGTGTACTGATATGAATATCAATTTCCGGACAAATTTCTTTTGCAATGGTAAAAATTCCCGGATCTGAAATAATTAATGCATCCGGTCCGATTTCTTTTAATTCTTCAAAGTACTCTCTGACTCCTTCTAAATCCTCATTGTGTGCCAGAATATTTGCTGTCACATATACTTTTACCCCACGTGCATGGGCAAATGCAATTCCCTCTTTCATGTCTTCCATTGAAAAATTCTTTGCCTTTGCACGAAGCCCGAATACCTCTCCACCGATATATACTGCATCCGCCCCGAATACAACCGCTATTTTAAGTACCTCTAAACTGCTTGCCGGTACTAATAATTCTGGATGTCGCATATCAATTCCTCTACTTTCTTTTTCCATTCGTTCTATCAGTCTAAAACCTACTTACTTTTTTACACTTACCGTAATCCCATCTCCAATCGGAAGTACTGCCGTCTGTAATTCCTCGTTATGAGTAAGTTCATACAAATATTCCCGCATTCTTTTATGAATTGTCCGATTTCTTCTGGTTACCGCAAATCTTGATTCTATAATATCACCATCCTGTAATACATTATCTGATATCAGCATACCACCCGGCTTTAAAAGACGCAATACTTCCGGCATAAAATTAATATATTGCCCCTTGGCTGCATCCATAAAAATAAAATCAAACGGATCTGCCAATGTAGGTAAAATATCTTTTGCATCACCGGTTAATAAGGTAATTGTATTTTCTTTTCCTGCTCTGGTAAAATTCTCTCTTGCGATTGGAATACGCTTCTCATAATTTTCAATCGTAAGAATCTCACAGTCTATTGGATTATACTCAGCCATAAGAATGGAAGAAAATCCGACTGCCGTCCCAACCTCCAAAATCCGTTTTGGACGGTTCATAACAAGCATAAGCTTTAAAAACGTCTGCATCTCCTTTCGGATAATCGGTACATTCGTCTTTAAAGCTTCTCTTTCAATCTGATTTAAAATATCCGTATTGCCAGTTTCTAACGAATTAATATAAGTAACCAGCCTCTCGTCTACTATCACTGCTTTGCCCTTTTCTGTTTACTCTGTTTCGGATGTCTCTGTTGTTTCCTCTTCTGCCGCCATAATCTGCATCATTTCTTTTGCTGTCATAGAAGTATTTAAGATATACGTTCCTGCCTTAATTTTATCTGCATAAGAAGACAACTTTAACTGTGCTACAAACAAATTAGCATCCCTTATAAGCCCCTCTTCTTTTAACTTATTTCCCATGTCTTTTGCTGACATATCTTCCGATATGGTAATACTTTTGTCTGTCCCAGGCGCATTCTGCACAGGATTCTCCGTAAAAACACGATATCCAAATCCATATGCCCATTTTCCTGCACAAACCAGACCTACCGCAATCAGTACAACACATAAAAGAGAAAGCATGAACCTTACAATTTTTAAGACTATTTTGCTACTACGCATTGCACTCTCTACTTCCCTTCATTTTCAAATCCGACTTCAAAATCCAGATTTTCTATCAGGCTCCAGTTAATGTGCTGAATAATTCTGCAAAACGCCAGTTCTGAAGCCAGATATTCTGCCGCAAGCGGATTCTCACAAAGTTTCATTTTTTCCCTCTCAAGCCTGTCTATCTCGTCAAACAAATCTGCGTTCTTGCTGTTTTGTACCTGATAGTTACGCTTTCTGAATTCATGAATTGCTTTCTCCAACTCCGGTTTTTCATGAACCCGTTCTTTATTTTTCTGGTATTCCTTATATTCATCACACTCTTTGATTGCCGCAAGCAGTGTATGCAACGCTTCGTTAATCTGTTCCATCCTATATCATCCTTTATCTTAGGGTTTCACTATACTTCCATAATAATTGGAATGATCATTGGTTTCCTCTTGGTCTCTTTCCAGACAAAATCTCCTAAGGCATCTTTGATCTCAGATTTAATTTTACCCCAATCTGTAATATTTTTCGTCATACAATACTCCATGGTTTCCTCTAAAACCTGCTTTGCTTCGTCCATAAGACTTTCGGCACCACGCACATATACAAATCCTCTTGATACGATATCAGGTCCTGCAAGTACCTGTCCGGAACCACTTTCAAGCGTCAATACGACAATAATGATACCTTCTTCTGCCAGATGCTGTCTGTCCCGCAATACGATATTTCCGACATCACCGACACCCAGTCCGTCTACCATGACATCACCAACCGGCACACGTCCGGTCACAGCTGCCTCTTCTTCATTTAACTCTAATACATCTCCGGAAGAAAGTAAAAAAATGTGATCCTTATCAATTCCAAGTTCTTCTGCAATCTGTGCCTGTGCTTTCAAATGTCTATACTCACCATGCACCGGAATTGCATATTTCGGACGTACCAGAGAATAAATAAGCTTAATATCCTCCTGACACGCATGTCCGGACACATGAACATCCTGAAAGATAACCTCCGCACCTTTTAAAGAAAGCTCGTTGATAATTTTTGAAACTGCCTTCTCATTTCCCGGAATCGGATTCGAACTAAGCACAATAGTGTCATGCGGTTTAATCGTGATTTTTCTGTGAATTCCTGATGCCATACGTGAAAGCGCCGCCATGGATTCGCCCTGACTTCCCGTCGTGATAAGTACTGTTTTCTCATCCGGATAATTTTTAATTTCTTCAATATCAATTAACGTATTATCCGGAATATTAATATAGCCAAGCTCCTGTGCAGTAGAAATGATATTCACCATACTTCTTCCTTCGATGACAACCTTTCTGCCATACTTGCAAGCAGTATCAATAATCTGCTGCACACGGTCTACATTCGATGCAAATGTTGCAATGATAATTCTGCTGTTTTTATGGTCTGCGAAAATAGTTTCAAATGTCTTTCCCACCGTCTTTTCCGACATCGTAAAGCCCGGTCTTTCTGCATTCGTGCTATCACACATCAAAGCCAGAACACCTTTCTTACCAATTTCGCCAAAACGCTGTAAATCAATCGCATCTCCAAATACCGGTGTATAATCCACCTTAAAGTCTCCGGTATGCACAACGATTCCCGCCGGAGAATAAATTGCGAGCGCTGCTGCATCCTGAATACTGTGGTTCGTACGGATAAACTCAACCCTGAAACATCCAAGATTAATATGCTGTCCGTATTTCACTACTTTTCTTTTTACCTTTGAAATCAGATTATGCTCTGTTAATTTGTGATCAATAATTCCCATTGTAAGCTTTGTTGCATAAATCGGAACATTGATTTCACGTAAAACATAAGGAATTGCACCAATATGATCTTCGTGACCATGGGTAATAAAAAATCCCTTAACCTTGTCAATATTTTCTTTTAAATAAGTGATATCCGGAATCACTAAATCAATTCCATACATATCATCTTCCGGGAAAGACAGACCACAATCTACTACAATAATACTGTCTTCATACTCAAAGGCAGTAATATTCATACCAATCTGTTCCAATCCTCCCAATGGAATAATTTTTAATTTTGAATTACTATTTTCTGTTGACTTTTTTTTCAAGCCCGCACCTCCATGATTCATTTTCATTCTCCGTTCTTTTTATTTTTCCTATTTTTTCACAAAGAATAAACGTCTTCCAACCTCACTTTAAAGATTGATTTGAAAGCCGCCTCCTATGTATTGCCTGCAGTTATCTGCCTTATGACATTTCTGCATATATAAAATAGCTGTCCGTTAGTGTTTTATCGTTATAATTCGATATCAACATCTTCCAGCAACTCGGAAAACACCTTTGCAATAGCTTCTAATTCCTTCTCATCTTCCACCATCTGATATATCGCCTCTTCCTCGGCTTCTTCTGATAACTCTTTCATAATAAATGCATCAGAGTCTCCATCTTCATCTTCGGTCACCAGCAAATAAGTGATGCCTCCTATTTTTGTCTGCTCTAATACATAAAATTCCAGTTTTTCCTCTGTGTCTGAATCAAAAAATTTTATTTTTTCCATCCAATTCCCCTTACCTTTATATTTAACCAGACGAATCCTGTCTCTTACTATTCGCCTTCTGTCTGATTTCTCAAATAATCAAGATAGCCCTGTAAAATAAACTGCGCAGCAATTTCATCTACATACTGTTTGCGATTTTCTCTACGAATCCCACTTTCCATCATAACATTGTCTGCTGCCACAGTCGTCAGTCTCTCATCCCACAGAACAACAGGTAAACCGGTTCTTTTTTCTAACATTTCCTTAAATTCCAATGTTCTCTCGCACCGTTCCCCTTCTGTGCTGTTCATGTTTTTTGGATAACCCAAAACAATCTTTTCCACATCGCCATACTCTGTAATGATTTCTTCAATCCTTGCCAGTGTCTGACGAAGCTTCGTCGGAGACTTCCGCCGTACAATTTCAACTCCCTGCGCCGTCAAGAGCAATCCGTCACTCATCGCTACTCCTACCGTCTTCGAGCCGAAATCCAGTCCGATAATACGCATAAATCTCCTCCTATTTCCAGGAATTCGTTTTAATGTATTCTTTTAAAATTTCTTCCACAAGTTCATCACGTTCGACCTTCATAATCAGACTTCTTGCATTATTATGGCTGGTGATATAGGTCGGATCTCCTGACATAATATATCCAACAATCTGATTGACCGGATTGTATCCTTTCTCAGAAAGTGCATGATATACCACCTCAAGCACATCACTTACTTTAATCTCCGGTTCTTTTTCTACTTTAAAATATTGTGTATTATTTTTATCCTGCATCTTTTCACGCCCTTATTATTGCTCTTTTGTTCTTTTGAAGTCAAAAGCATCACTAAATCTATTTTAATATAAAATCATCTAAAATTCAACCATAAGATACAGTTCATCTTTTAGTCTGCCTTTGATTTTACCTTTTTTTAAGGTATTTGCAATGTTTTTTTCTGATAAAACCGCAACTTTTACATATTCTTTGGTATACCCTACAAAATACTTTTTTCCTTCATACAAAAGTTCTTCTTCCATAAGAGCTTCCGTCTCCTGCCCAATATAGGCATCACGGAACTCTTTTGACATTTCATGCTCTAATTCCAGTAATTCGTTGCTTCTTTTTGCCTTAATTTCCTCCGGCACCTGATGTTCCATCACTGCCGCCTTCGTGCCTTTCCGCTTGGAATACTTAAATACATGCATTTCATAAAAATGAATCTGTCGTAAAAATTCCTTTGTCTTTAAAAATTCTTCTTCTGTCTCGCCCGGAAAACCTACAATCACATCTGTTGTAATTGCCGGATGTTTAAAGTATTTTCTTAAAATCTCACATTTATTCGCATATTCTTTTGTATCATAACGGCGATTCATTCGTTTTAACGTTTCATCACATCCGCTCTGTAAGGACAAGTGAAAATGCGGACAGAATTTCAGCATTTTACTTAACCGTTCTGCAAACTCTTCCGTAATAATACGCGGTTCCAAAGATCCAAGACGAATTCTTTCAATTCCATCTATCGCATGCACTTCCTCTATCAGATGAAGTAAATTGTCATTGGTATCAATTCCAAAGGAACTCAAATGAATTCCGGTCAGCACCACTTCCTTATAACCATTATCTGCAAGATGCTTTACTTCATTTATGACATCCTCTGTATTACGGCTTCTCACTCTGCCTCTGGCATATGGAATAATACAATAACTGCAGAACTGATTGCATCCGTCCTGTACCTTCAAAAATGCTCTGGTATGTTCTGCTGTCTTTGCCAGCGCCATCTCCTCATAAGGCTGTGATTTTTCATTAATATCAATCACTGCTGCCAGGGGTTGTTGCTCTTTTTCCATTTTTTTCAAAAGTTCAATCAATTCATGCTTTTTGTTATTTCCAATAATAAGATCAACGGAAAGATCTTGTTTTATCTCTTCTGTTGCTGTCTGAACATAACAGCCCATTGCAACAACGATTGCATCTGGATTTTTCTTTTTTGCCTTATGAAGCATTTGTCTTGATTTCCGGTCTGCCACATTCGTAACAGAACAGGTATTTATAATATAAATATCGGCACATTCAGAAAACGGAACAATCTCATATCCATGTTCTTCCAACATCTGCTGTACTGCTTCTGTCTCATAAGCATTTACTTTACAGCCCAAATTGTGCAATGCTACTTTTTTCATTGACATTTTTCCTCACTTTATGTTGACTTTTCCTAAAAAAAACGTTACTATATCTATATATCAAAGATTTGTAGTAACCAAGGAGGTCTCTATATGAAAACAGTTCAAATCTCATTAAATTCTATCGACAAGGTGAAATCTTTCGTCAATGCAATTACTCAGTTCGAGTTTGACTTTGATTTGATTTCTGGCAGATACGTGATTGATGCAAAATCCATCATGGGTATCTTTAGTTTAGATTTGTCCAAACCTATTGATTTAGCAATTCATACCGAAGCTAATACCGATGAAATTATGGAAGTCTTAAAACCATACCTTGTATAGTCGATAGAAAAATCAGAATTTAACCAAGGGGGAAGGGATTGTGCAACGCACAATCCCTTTTTGTTGTATAGGAAATTTCAAGGAATTTCCTATACAACAAAAAGCACTTCGTTCTATTGCTTTATGCTTCCACCATAATTGTTTCTGTTGTATCGATTGCTGTCTGCATCAAATCATCGATTTTTTCTGCCAGCTTTTCTTCCGAACGTTTGATGACCTTAAGATTTGGTTTTGTAACCGGATGCTTCGCCACAAAAATGGTACAACAGTCTTCAAATGGTAAAATAGATGTCTCATACGTTCCAATCCGTTCTGCCACTTCTACAATCTCCTGCTTGTCAAATCCAATTAAAGGACGATATACCGGCATTTCACAGACTTCGTTTGTCACCATCAAAGATTGCATCGTCTGACTTGCCACCTGACCAATACTCTCTCCGGTGATAAGTCCTAAGCAATGATCTTCATTTGCAAAATGCTGTGCAATTTTCATCATGTAACGCCGCATAATGATTGTCAATTCTTCATGCGGACACTGTTCATGAATATAAAGCTGAATATCCGTAAAATTTACGACATGAAGTTTTACCGGCCCGGAATACTTTGCTACAATTTTAGCAAGATCAATGACTTTTTGTTTTGCACGTTCACTGGTATATGGCGGTGCATGAAAATAAGTTGCCTCAATCTCAACACCTCGTTTAGAAATCATATAACCGGCAACCGGACTGTCAATTCCACCGGACAATAACAGCATTGCACGTCCAGCGGAGCCGACCGGCATACCGCCCGGTCCCGGAATTTCTACAGAATAGATGTTAATCTGGTTTCTGATTTCGATATGAATTACAACTTCCGGTGTATGCACATCCACCTTTGTCTCCGGCAATGCTTCCAATATTTTTTCTCCCAGTGCCGCATTGATTTCCATGGAATTCATCGGATAATTCTTTCTTGCTCTTCTGGCATTTACCTTAAATGTAAATCTACAGTCAGGATGCGCCTTTTTTATATAAGAAATCGTATCCTCTGCCAGTTTGTCAAATCCTTCATCTTCCACTAACACAACAGGACAGAATGCGACAATACCAAATACACGTTTCAGTGCTTCTACCGTCTCGTCATAATCATATTCTTCACTGACCACTTCCACATAAATGCGTCCCTGTTCTTTTCTGACTGCGAAATCACCATCTACCGGTTTTAAAGCAAATTCGATCTGTCTTACTAATTTGTCTTCAAAAAGATAACGGTTTTTCCCCTTAATTGCAATCTCCCCGTACTTAATTAAAAATGCTCTGTACATAATTTTCCTCTTTCTTTTCCATCTTCTTCATCTATATTTTATCGCGATGTCCTTAAGCCCTTCTTGTATATTTCTGTAAGGTTGGAATCAATGTCTTTAGTTCGGAAACGGCATATAAAATTTCTTCCTTTGTTGTGTGCACGCTAAAACTAAACCGCACCGTAGAGTCCAAAAGACTCTGTTTTAATCCAATACTTTTTAACGTTCTGCTAACCGCAGGTTTATTGGAAGAACATGCTGAACCGGAAGAAACATAAATTTGTTTTTCCTCCAATGCATGTAACAATACCTCTGCACGAACTCCTTCTACACTCATACTTACAATATGTGGTGCACTGTCCCTATCTGTCTTTCCATTTACACTGACACCCGGAATTTCTGAGATTCCCGTCAAAAAAAGTTCTTTTAAAGAATATAAATGTTCCTGTTTTTCACTGAAATCTTCGTATATTTCAGCCGCAGCTTCTCCAAGTCCCACAATTCCCGGAACATTTTCCGTACCAGAGCGCATTCCTCCCTGCTGTCCTCCGCCATAAATAAGCGGTTTTATCTTTGTTTTTTCTTTGACATATAAAAATCCGCTTCCTTTTGGTCCATGAATCTTATGCCCACTTACCGACAGCAAATCAATCCCGAGTTTTTTCGGATAAATCTTCATTTTCCCATAGGACTGAATTGCATCTACATGAATCAGTGTATTTGGATTTATTGCATGAACAATTTGAACTGCTTCTTCAATTGGCTCAATTGCACCAATTTCATTATTTACCTGCATAAGGGAAACCAGAATGGTCACATCATTTACACTTTCTTTTAATTCATCCAACGAGAGGACACCATCTTGATCTACTGAAAGATAAATAACCTCAAATCCTTCTTCCTCTAAAAACTTCATCGGATTCGCAACGGAAGCATGTTCGATTGCTGTTGTAATAATGCGCTTCCCTGCCCGCTTATTGGCAAGTGCAGTCCCTATAATTGCAAGATTATTAGACTCCGTACCACCGGAAGTAAAAAAAATCTCTTTTTCATTTACTTTTAATGTTTTTGCAATTTTTTCCTTTGCTTCTTTCACATAACGTTCCGCAATAACGCCTTTCATATGCAAAGAAGAAGGATTTCCATAGTCCTCTAACAAAACTCTCTGCATTAATGCAAACGCACGCTCTGAACACTTTGTGGTTGCCGAATTATCTAAATACGCTTCCATACTTTTCCCTTCTATATTCATTCCGCATTTTATTTTTGTTCTAACATTTCAAGCTGCAGCATCAACATGGATAACGTTGCAATTGCTGCCGTATCGGTACGCAAAATCCGTTTTCCAAGTGAAATAATTTTCATATTTTCTTCTTTTACCAGTTCGATTTCTTCTTCTGAGAATCCGCCTTCCGGTCCGATCATCACACTGATGGTATCGTCTTTCTTTAATTCCAAAACGGCTTCTTTGGTTGCTTCCATTCCCCTTTCATTTTCATAGGGAACAAGGTTTACCTTACACTCTTTTGCATAAGAAAGCGCTTCCTTAAAACTCATCACTTCATGCACTACCGGAATCAGGCTTCGTTTGGACTGCTTGGCTGCACTTTCTGCGATTGCCTGCCAGCGTTTTCTTTTATTCTCTGCCTTTTTTGCATCTAATTTCACCACACAGTATTTCATTGCTACCGGAATGATTTCATGCACTCCAAGTTCTACTGCCTTTTGAATGACCGTTTCCATACGGTCTCCCTTCGGAAGTGCCTGAAACAGATAAATTTTGGATGAAAGTTCCGTGTTTGCTGCCTCAGAATCCAAAATATCTGCCTGTACAAAATCATCTCCAAGCTCTATAATACTGCAAAAATAATCCTGCCCTTTCTGATTGCTGACACGGATTTTCTCACCCGGTTTCATTCGCAGTACATTTTTGATATGATTCACATCCGAACCTATAATCGTAATAAATTCTTTGCCAATCTGTGCATCATCTACAAAAAACTGATACATATGATTTCTCCCTGATCTGTCAAGTGAATATTTTCATTTTCTTTTCTTCTGTCATCAGTGGCTTTTTTTCTGTGCCGTGATATTGACCCATTCGCCCTGATGATTAATTTCAAGTACCGTAAGTCCTGCTGCTTCAATTGCTGCTTTTACTTCGTTTTCCTTAAAATCAATAATACCTGAAGTGATAAAAATACCATTTTCCTTTAAACGTGCCGGAATAACTGGTGCCATCGGTATAATCACATCAGCTAAAATATTGGCAACCACAATGTCATATTCTTCCGTACCGACCTGTTTTTGCAAAGCGGTATCATCAATCAGGTTTCCCACATAAAATTCACCAAGCTCCTTATCAAGATGATTGACTGCCATATTCTCATACGTAGAGGTCATACAGTTTTCATCCAGATCTGTACCTACGACATGAGATGCCCCAAGCTTTAATGCAACAATAGATAAAATACCGCTTCCACAGCCAACATCTAAAACTTTGTCACCCTCGTTCATATATTTTCGAATCTGTCTGATACACAACTGCGTCGTTTCATGTTTTCCTGTTCCAAACGACACACCCGGATCTATTTCAATCAAAAATTTATCTTTATCCTCTTCTTTTAATTCTTCCCAGGTAGGTTTAATTAAAATATCATCAATATAAAATGACTGAAAGAATTGTTTCCAGTTATTTATCCAATCCACATCTTCCGTTTCACTCTGTGTAATGGTTCCTTCCCCAATTTCCACAAACTTTCTCTGTTCTTCCAGTCCGGCTTCTACCTGTTTTAAAAGCGTAGCCGTATCCTCAGATTCTTCCAAATAAAAACTGACCTTACTAATTCCTTTATCTTCCGGTAATTCCGGTGGAAAATCAATAAACATCCCTTTTTGGTCTTCTTCGCTTAACGGAATATTATCTTCAATTTCAATTCCATCAATACCAAGTTCATTTAACATTGCACTGATAAAATCCTCTGCCTGTGTTGTTGTTTTAATTGTAAATTTCTTCCACTTCATGTTATTCCTCAATTTATTCCAATCTATATTTTTTGCAAACTTAAACCCGGATTATTCACAACCACCACACAGACCAGCTACGCCGGCGTATCTGTCGCTGCTTCGCAGCTTTTGTCTGAGGCTGTGTGGTGGGTGAATTCTATTCACCCGCCAAGTGAAATCATAAATTCGGCTTACAAGCAAGCTTGACGCACGAATTACAGATTTCACTTGGCTACTGTGAATAATTCGGGTTAATCCATATCATAGCATAGTTTCAATCTTCTTGCAAATAATAAAACCAAAAGCCTAATAGCCATCAACAATTGTTTTTAGCTATTAGGCTTTCTTTCACCTTATTCCCATCTGGCTTTTAATGCATCATATTCCCGATTAATTTCCTGCACGGTGTCAGTATCACCGGAAACATTATCCGGATGATAAATCTTTATCAAATCTTTATAACGCTTTTTTAGTGCCAGCTCACTTGTCACACCTGCAAAGAACTTGTCTCCACGTGTAATCTCCATTGTAATTGACGCGCTGCCTTGTTCTTCCTGTCTGACTCTTTCATAGAAATTGCGTTTTTTCTCAATCCGGCTTTCTTCTTCCGCAAGCCGCTTTGCTTCCTCTTCTAGCAATTTCCACTTCAAATCAAATAATTGATTCTCCTGTGCTCTTCTTTTTTGAAAATCTCTTTTTTCACGTTCAAAGCGTATCTGCTTTTGTTTGAATGCAGCAATCTCTTCCTCCAATGCCTCCCTGAGCTGTCCTATTTCTTTCTCATCTTCGTCCGCTGACAACACCTTTTTTGCTTCGTCCGTGTCTTGAGCTGTACTTATTTTACCCATGTATGCTCCTCTCAACGCAACTTATAAGAAGCAGAGCCGGTTAACTTGGTCGGAAATTGTACTCCCATCAAGACAAATCTTCCTTTACCCGCCACCTATAGAGACTTAGGTCTTCTCTAAATAAGATAAAACTCTGCTTAAAACCAATCAGTATTCCTAACAAAAGTGTAACTCTACTTTTTCGTGAAGTCAACTATCGTTTCCGCATTCACTTTTATATCTCATCAAAAGCTTCTTTTATTTTGTCCTTAAACCCTTTTTTCTTCGTTTTTGCAGCGCCGGAAGTCTGCTGCTTTAAAGTCTGTCCTGTCTCTTCATCAAACGCCCGAAGCGCTTCTTTTGCAGCTTCATTTAATCCGGTCGGAACCTGAACCACCAAAGTAACATAATGGTCTCCTCTTATTGCTTTATTTCTAAGAGAAGGAACCCCTTTGCCTTTTAAACGTATCTTCGTGTCTGTCTGCGTTCCCGGTTTTACTTCATAAACCACATCACCATCTACGGTATTGATACGGACTTCACCGCCTAATGCTGCCTGTGCAAAAGAAATCGGTGCCGTAGAATAAATATTCATATCCTGTCTCTGGAAAATCGGATGACTGGATACAATAACTTCTACCAATAAATCGCCTCTTGGTCCACCATTAATACCCGGTTCTCCTTTTTCCCTGATTCTGACACTCTGTCCATTATCAATTCCGGCAGGAATCGATACCTGAATTTTCTTTTTACTGGAAGTATAACCATTACCACGACAGGTCGGACATTTTTCCTTAATAATCTGACCGCTACCATTACATTCCGGACAGGTCTGTACATTCTGCACCATGCCAAACAAAGACTGCTGACTGTAAACAACCTTTCCTTTTCCTCCACATTTCGGACAGGTCTCTTTTGATGTTCCTGGCTTTGCTCCGGTTCCGTGACAAGTTGCACACTCATCTTTTAATACCATTTCAATTTCTTTTTCACAACCAAAGACTGCTTCCTCAAAAGAAATTCTCACACTGGCACGAAGATTGGCTCCCTTCATCGGTCCATTATTCGCTCTTCTGCTTCTGCTTCCGCCGCCGAAAAAGTCTCCAAAGATATCTCCGAAAATATCTCCCATATCCATGTTTGAAAAATCAAATCCGCCTGCACCGCCTGCGCCACCATCAAAGGCTGCATGACCAAACTGGTCATACTGCCGTCTCTTTTCAGCATCACTTAATACTGCATATGCCTCCGATGCTTCTTTAAACTTCTTTTCTGCCTCTTTATCTCCTGGATTTGCATCCGGATGATATTTCTTTGCCAATACACGATATGCCTTTTTGATTGCAGCCTCATCTGCATTTCTATCTACACCTAATACCTCATAATAATCTCTTTTCTGCTCTGCCATTTCTCATTCCCTCTTTAAATTATAGACTAAAAGATTGTTACAAAGATTGTTGCAGCCACAATTTACTGTAACAATCTTTATAGCAATCTGAGGTTTTCGCATGCCGGAAAACTCCGGCATGCACCTGTTTTATATATTATAACGCCTCTTCTTATACTTCCTTGTAATCTGCATCTACGACGTCATCATCCGCAGCATTTCCTGTAGCTCCTGCGTTCATATCAGGACCTGCAGCTCCTGTTGCACCCTGAGCTGCCTGTGCCTGCTCATACATTTTTGCAAATACTTTCTGTGCAGATTCTGTCAATTTTTCTTTTGCAGCTTTCATTTCTGCAATCTTATCATCTGTCATATTTTCCGGTTCCGGATTTGCATCTACTAATGCTTTCAATGCATTCAAATCAGCTTCTACTGCAGATTTATCTGCCGGATCAAGGCTTGCTCCTACCTGATCTAATGCCTGCTGTGTCTGGAATACAAAGGAATCTGCATCATTTCTGGTATCGATTGCTTCTTTTCTCTTCTTATCCTGAGCTTCAAACTCTGCTGCTTCTTTTACAGCCTTATCAATCTCATCATCAGACATATTAGATCCTGCTGTAATCGTAATATGCTGTTCTTTTCCGGTTCCTAAATCTTTTGCAGATACATTTACGATACCATTGGCATCAATATCGAATGTAACTTCAATCTGAGGTACACCACGACGTGCTGGTGGAATACCATCCAAACGGAACTGTCCAAGGGATTTGTTATCTCTTGCAAACTGTCTTTCACCCTGTACAACATTGATATCTACTGCGGTCTGGTTATCTGCTGCAGTTGAGAAAATCTGGCTCTTCTTTGTCGGAATTGTTGTATTTCTTTCAATTAATCTTGTTGCAACACCACCCATAGTTTCGATAGAAAGTGAAAGTGGTGTAACATCGAGAAGTAAAATATCGCCTGCGCCTGCATCTCCGGCTAACTTACCACCCTGAATAGAAGCACCAATTGCAACACATTCATCCGGGTTCAAAGATTTACTTGGCTCTTTTCCTGTCATCTGTCTTACTTTATCCTGTACTGCCGGGATACGGGTAGAACCACCAACCAACAATACCTGACCTAAATCTGCATTGGTAACACCAGCATCTTTCATTGCATTCTGTACCGGAATTGCAGTCTTTTCTACTAAGTCATGTGTCAATTCATCAAATTTTGCTCTGGTCAAATTCTCATCAAAATGTTTTGGTCCTTCTGCAGTTGCAGTAATAAACGGAAGGTTAATATTCGTTGTAGTAGCAGAAGATAATTCTTTCTTTGCTTTCTCTGCTGCTTCTTTCAAACGCTGCATAGCCATCTTATCATTAGAAAGATCTACGCCTTCTTTTTTCTTGAATTCATCTAACATCCACTGTGTAATTCTGTTATCAAAATCATCACCACCAAGATGTGTATCACCATTGGTAGATAATACTTCAATAACACCATCTCCGATTTCAATGATAGATACATCAAATGTACCACCACCTAAATCGTATACCATGATTTTCTGTTCTTTTTCATTGTCAAGACCATATGCAAGTGCTGCTGCAGTCGGCTCGTTAATAATACGTTTTACATCAAGTCCTGCAATCTTACCTGCATCTTTGGTTGCCTGACGCTGTGCATCATTGAAATATGCCGGAACTGTAATAACTGCTTCTGATACAGTTTCTCCCAAATATCCTTCGGCATCTGCTTTTAATTTCTGAAGAATCATTGCAGAAATCTGCTGTGGAGAATACTGTTTATCATCAATTGCCTGTTTATAGTCTGTACCCATATGTCTTTTAATGGAAGAAATTGTCTTTTCTGCATTGGTTACTGCCTGACGTTTTGCAGGTTCACCGACTAATCTTTCTCCGTTTTTTGTAAAAGCTACGATAGAAGGTGTTGTTCTTGCACCTTCCTGGTTTGCGATAACAGTTGGTTTTCCACCTTCCATAACTGCTACACAACTGTTTGTTGTTCCTAAGTCAATACCAATTATCTTACTCATAATAAAGCCTCCTATTAAATAATATTCTATATTTATTTTGATTCCTGTATGCCTTTTACTGTACTACCGCTACCATGCTGTGTCTCACCACAGTATCGCGATACATATAACCTTTTTGTAATTCCTGCGCAACAACACCGGATTCGTATTCTTCGCTTTCCACCTGCATCACTGCATTATGATATTCCGGATCAAATTCATTTCCAACTGCCTCAATCGCTTTCACACCAATTGCATCCAACTCATTCAGCAACTGTTTATATACCATATCCATTCCCTGAACAAAAGCATCCTCTTTTGCGTCCTCAGGAACTGCGGAAAGTCCTCTCTCAAAGTTATCGATCACCGGAAGAATTTTTTCTATCACACTTTTTGCTCCGGTTTCAAACATCTGCGTTTTTTCTTTTTCTGTACGCTTTCTGAAATTATCGAATTCTGCCATCTGACGTTTGACCTGATCGGTTAATTCTTCAATTTTTTCATCTTTTTTGTCTTTCTTTTCTTTCTTTTTAAAGACTCCTTTTTGAGATTCTTTTTTCTTTTTCCCAGCGTCTTTTTGTTCTGTATCTTCAGATGCTTCGGCATCTTTCTCCTTTGCATCTGCCTCTTTGTCTTCTGCTGATTCTGTATTTTCTTCTACTTCTTCATCTGCTTTCTTCGTGTCTTCTTCTTTTTCGGATTCATTCTCTAAATCCTCTAATACCTCTTCTAAAACTTCTTCTTTTTCTTTCTGATCTGCCACAACTTTCACCTTTCTTTCTTTGCTACTTCTTTGGTTTATTCAAAATCCCATCCAGTTGCGATTTTAGATTTTTCAAATTATCCATGACATTTTCATAATCCATACGCTTCGGTCCGATAATTCCTATCGTTCCCCGAACGCCCTCTCCCAATTCGTAAGTTGCAGTAACAACACTGCAATCTTTCATAGTCTGAATTGGAGATTCATTTCCTATATATACCTGGATGCCGGTATTTTCTTCATCTTCTGCAAGATTTTCAGTCACAAGACTGACTAATTGATTTTTTTCTTCAAATGCGTTCAGTAACTCACTTGCTTTTCCGGATTCGCTAAGCTCCGGATATTTCAAAATATTGGTTGCTCCACTCGTGTAGATTTCTAAATCCTCATCCTCTCTGATTGCTTCTGCAACAGCATCTAACACATTTCCAATTAACTGACTGTGAATTCCTGCTTTTTCTTTTAACAAGGCAATGGTTCCCAAATTAATCTGATCAATGGAAAGCCCGGTAAGATTTGTATTTAGTAACATATTCAGATTAAGCATCTGTTCATTGTTAATCGGTGCTTCCACTGACAGCAGTTTATTTTTGACCAGATTTCCCTCCAGAACAACAACCGCTAAAATATGTTCATCATCCACCATGGAAAGCTGAATGAACTTCACCTTATTATGATGACACTGCGGCGATGTAACCATCGTTGCATAATTGGTATTTACCGCAAGTAATTTTGCCACCTGCTGTAATACCTGATCCATCTTCTCGGTATGTTCAATCACGAATTCTTTCATGTCTGCTACTTCTTTGTTCTTTTCTTCCATCAGATGGTCTACATAAAAGCGATATCCCTTATCGGAAGGAATACGACCGGCTGAAGTATGTGGTTGCAAAATATAACCAAGCTCTTCCAGGTCAGACATCTCATTTCGAATCGTGGCTGAACTCAAATTCAAATCCGTATATTTGGAAATCGTTCTTGAGCCAACCGGTTCTCCGGTTTCCAGATAATTCTTTATAATTGCATTTAAAATTTTCGTTTTTCGTTCATCTAATTCGTTTTCTTCCATGTTTTCACTTCCGAATCTTTGGCATCGTTTTTTCGAGTTGTTAGCACTCATTTATTTAGAGTGCTAATTTCTATGTACTTAAGATAGCACCTTACTATTTCTTTGTCAACACTTATTCCAAATTTTTTTAAATTTCCTATACAAGAACAAAGTGGACAAGTCCACTTCAACTCCCTGTATCCCTCACTCATGAGGGACTTGCTCCACTTTGTGCGCCGAGCACAGTCGCTTTGCGACATTTTTCCATTTGTGCGAGTGCGCATTCTTCGCAAAGCGTTTTTATTTGATAGGAAATTCAACGGAATTTCCTATCAAATAAAAAACTCCGGGCAACTCTTACCCGGAATTCTCTTTTTCATATTTTAGTACATTGGCATCATAGTAATAAACACATTCATCATTTTATAAATCAAATATACAACATAAGCAATCCACATTATAACAATCAGGATTGTATAGATAATTGGAAATGCTTTCTTTTTCTTTAAAATATAAGCTCTCCAAAGATAATAACCCGGCTGTAAAAAAATTGCAAATAAGATAAGGCCTGTGATTTTATAATGTGCTTTGTTGATTTTTATAATATCAAGAACAATAAATACAATTGACGCTATTGAAATAACGAATATAGCTAAGGTCAGACCTATATAGGCAATACCAAATGGTGATTGAAAATAAGATACCGAATCCCAGAGCATTTCCCCGTCATTTGCAAACATGACCATACCAAACGCAAGTACCAGTATCATTCTCACGACCAAAGAAGCAGCAAATAAATTTCCAAAAACATCTGTTACTTTCAACTGTACCGACTGTGGATCTACCCATGGTCCCGGATTGTTTCCCCCATTTATATTGTTATTATAATTATTTCCATTATTCCAATTATTTTGATTATTCCAATTGTTTTCACTATTCCAATTATTTTGTTCCATTACAAATCTCCTTTCTTTTTCTCACTGTTTTCAATCTATAATACATTAATCCGAATTAATCAAGCAAAAACTGTGCCATAACATAATTACTGACATCAAGCCCCTGTTCTGTCAAAAAAATACGACCATCCTTTTTTGCAAGAAGTCCTTCTCTTTGCAGCTTCGTTAATACCTTTCCATAAACATTTTCTATTGATAAGCCAAACTGATTTAGAAACTGTGCCTGTGAAACTCCTTTTGTTAACCGAAGTCCCAAAAACATAAATTCTTCTATTCTTGCATTCTTATTCAAAATTTCCTGATTTTCAATTGTGAAATCTCCGGAAAGATATTTTTTTAATTCCCTCGTATTAGAAAAACGCTTTTCCTCTACAAGTGAAGCACTACCAAGTCCAAGTCCCAAATAATTTTCTCTTGTCCAATATCCAATATTATGTTCGCATTCATAGCCTTTTTTCGCATAATTGGAAATTTCATAACGAAAATAACCATGTTGCTTTAACAATTCCTTTGTCATCTCATACATCGTACGCTCTGTCTCTTCACTTGGCAATGCCTCTGGTATTTTCCCTTGCTCTCTTAATATTTCATCGGATTCGTATTTTTCATAGAAAGGTGTTCCTTCTTCTATGATCAGACTATAAGCCGAAATATGTTCCGGTCTTAACTGAAGCACTCTCTGCAATGTCTTTTCATAGCTTTTTAATGTCTGATAAGGAAGTGCTGACATTAAATCAATATTCACATTCGAAAATCCTGATTTTCGTATCAAATCATAACTTTCCAAAAAGTCCTCATAGGTATGAATCCTTCCAAGTTCTTTTAACTCTGCATTTTCGGTCGATTGAAGTCCTATACTGATACGGTTAATTCCGGCTTTTTGATAAAACAGCAATTTTTCAAAAGAAATCGTCTTCGGATTACATTCGAGCGTAACCTCTGCATCTTTTTTTACATGAAACGCTCTATGGACTGCCTCCATAATGTCCAGAATGAATCCTGCACGCAAAATGGACGGAGTTCCTCCACCGATAAAGATTGTGGAAATCTGATAATTTGCATAAAATGGTGCTTTTTCTTTTATTTCCGCAAGCAAACAATGTACATACTGTTCCTGCATCATCTCTGTCGCAGGTGCCGATAGAAAATCACAATAGGCACACTTCTTTTTACAAAATGGAATATGAATATAGAGTTCTAAATTTTCCTGTTTTCCCATTATTTTATATAAAACCTTTAATCTTCATCCAGCTTTAAAACACTCATGAATGCTTCCTGTGGAATTTCTACGCTGCCCACCTGGCGCATCCGTTTCTTTCCTTCTTTCTGCTTCTCTAAAAGCTTTCTCTTACGGGAAATATCACCACCATAACATTTTGCCAAAACATCTTTACGCATTGCCTTTACCGTCTCACGTGCAATAACCTTGCCCCCGACTGCTGCCTGAATCGGAATTTCAAACAAATGTCTTGGAATTTCTTGTTTTAATTTTTCGCACATCTTTCGGCCTCTGTCATAAGCGCTGTCTTTAAATACAATAAAAGATAATGCATCCACTTCTTCCTTATTTACAAGAATATCCAATTTAACAAGTTCCGAACGGACATAACCTTTCATTTCGTAATCAAAAGAAGCATATCCTCTGGAACGTGATTTTAATGCATCAAAAAAGTCATAAATAATCTCATTCAAAGGCAAATCATACTTAATTAAGGCTCTGGTTTCCTCAATATATTCCATGCTCACATAAACACCACGACGTTCCTGGCATAAATCCATAATTGCCCCAATGTATTCACTGGTAACCATAATTTCTGCCGCAACTACAGGTTCCTCCATGTATTCAATTTCAGAAGGATCCGGCAGGTTAGACGGATTGGTCAATTCAATCATCTCCCCATTCGTCTTATAAACCTTATAAATAACACCCGGTGCCGTTGTAACCAAATCCAGATTAAATTCACGTTCCAAACGCTCCTGTATAATTTCAAGATGCAATAGTCCCAAAAATCCACATCGGAACCCAAATCCTAGTGCAATGGATGTCTCCGGTTCATACTGTAATGATGCATCATTAATTTGAAGCTTCTCCAATGCATCCCTTAAATCCGGGTATTTTGCACTATCCGCCGGATATAATCCGCAATACACCATTGGATTTACTTTTTTATAGCCCGGAAGCGGTTCCTTACATGGTCTGTTTACTTCTGTTACCGTATCACCAACCCTGGTCTCTCTGACATTTTTAATTCCGGCACAAATATAGCCAACCATTCCGGCACTTAATTCCTCACATGGGATAAACTGACCAGCTCCAAAATAACCGATCTCTGTCACTTCATCCGTAGCCCCTGTTGCCATTAACTTGATTTTTGTTCCTACCTTTACGCAACCTTCCTTGATACGGCAAAAGATAATAACTCCTTTATATGCATCATATATTGCATCAAAAATAAGTGCCTGAAGCGGTGCCTCCGGATCTCCAACCGGTGCCGGAATTTTCTTTACAATCTGCTCTAAGACATCTCTTACATTTAATCCTGTTTTTGCAGAAATCTTTGGTGCATCTTTTGCCTCAATTCCAATGACATTTTCAATCTCTTCAATCACCAGATCCGGTTGTGCACTTGGCAAATCAATTTTATTGATAACCGGCATAACATCAAGATTATGATCTAATGCAAGATATACATTGGCAAGAGTCTGTGCCTCAACTCCCTGCGCTGCATCTACTACAAGAATTGCACCATCACACGCAGCAAGACTTCTTGAAACTTCATAATTAAAATCGACATGTCCCGGTGTATCAATCAGATTAAAGATATATTCCTCGCCATCGTCTGCTTTATAGATAATACGGACAGCCTGAGATTTTATGGTAATTCCACGTTCTCTCTCCAAATCCATATTATCTAAAACCTGCGCCTGCATCTCACGACTGGTCAGCGTTCCCGTCATTTCTATAATACGATCCGCCAAAGTAGACTTTCCGTGGTCAATATGCGCTATAATACAAAAATTTCTAATTTTACTCTGGTCGATATGAGCCATTCTATATCCTCCGTCTTCTGGGTGTTTATTATCTTTTTCTATTCTTCATATGGGAAATCAACGCTTTCCATTCCATCGGTCATTTCAAGCATCGCATCTTTCCAAATGGAAGCAGGATAAGTTGCTCCCCATAAATTATCCAATGTCTGTGGTGTGTCATACCCTACCCATACAGAAATTGTATAATATGGTGTTACTCCGCAAAACCATCCATCCTTACTTTCATTCGTCGTTCCTGTTTTTCCTGCTGCCGGAATATCAGAAGAAGAATACCACTTCATTTTTGCCGCAGTACCGGATTTCACAACATCCTTCATGATATCTATCATATCTGCGGCAGCCTCTGTACTATAAACCGGAACTGCCTTATCTTCACTGAAAATATTATCATCATTGTCATCTATAATAGAAGTAATACAGGTCGGTGTACGATATTCTCCCTGATTAACCAACGTTGCATAACCACTTGCCATTTGTACTGTATTGACACCATAGGTTAAACCTCCTAATGCCGCTGACAAGGTATAATCATCCGGTACAATCCGGTCAAACTTCATGCTTGTAATAAACGATAGTCCATAGGATGGTCCAATCTGATTAAACACCTGATAGGCACAACCATTCTTACTATTGACTACCGCATTGCGTAAACTCATAGCTGTACCGGAAAGCTTAGATACATTGGTCCCCGTTTTCTGTGCAGCTTTGACATCAATATCATTCACCGTTGTCTCCGGTGTATAATCCTGCATCAGTGCCGGTGTATACACAACTAATGGTTTAATGGTACTGCCCGGTTGTCTGTAGCTTTGGAATGCACGATTCAATGTATAAGTAGATGAAATTTCATCCTGGGAACGTCCGCCAATGACAGCAACCACCTTTCCGGTAGCATTATCTATGACTGTCATAGCTCCCTGCAATTTATAAATACCACTGTCACCATTTACCTCACGGTCAAAGGATAATTCTTCATCCAGAATTCCCTGCAATGTCTCCTGTTTTCCGGTATCAAGAGAAGTATATATTTTATAGCCACCGGAATAAATATCAGCCTTTTCCAAGTCGTATTGCTCTTCATAAAGCTTCTGATAACTCTCATAATCTTCCTGATCCGTAAATTCATAACGGAACTTGAAACCGTCTAACTTCATCAGATACTGCACCGCACAATGAATTGCATAGGTCGTTTCATAATTATGAAAACCTATCTTCTGCTTTTCTGCCCGAACCGCAAGCTGTTCCTCTTTTGCCTGCTTACACTGCTCCTCGGTAATATATCCAACCTCATACATATCATCCAATATCTTATTTCTACGTGTCAAAGCACGCTCCGGATGTTCATATGGATCATAATAAGTCGGACGGTTCGGTATTGCACACAAATATGTAATCTGTGATAAGTCGAGTTCCTTTGCACTTACTCCGAAATATGCCTGGGACGCAGCCTCCAAACCATAAATACCATTACTAAAACATGCATCGTTAATATAGTATTCCATAATTTGTTCTTTGGTATACTTTTTCGTCAGGCGGATAGCAATCATCATCTCTTTCATCTTTCGCTCTACCGAAACCTCACGATTTAAAAATACTGTTCGCGTCAACTGTTGCGTAATTGTGCTGGCACCTGCGACTTCATCGCCTCTGGACAAAATATAGTCAAGACTGACACGAATAATTCCTTTAAAATCAACTCCCATATTATCCCAGAAATTGCGATCCTCTACTGCAACAAAAGCATTGACTGCATCCTTTGGAATATCATCGTAAACAAGATAATTCGAATCACCATTTTCAGAAAGTTTGGCAATCAAAGTCTCATCTGCATCATAAATATAGGTCGTTTCAAACATTTTAAAGGTATCTTCCGTACTGTTATCTACACACTCATCTGCAAATTCCCGGAATTCATTGAACTCCTTACCATAACGAAAGAACACAATCAGACATCCAAGAATTCCGATTCCAAAGCATGCCATTAATGGCCACTTCACAATCATCCAGATCGTCTGAAAAAAATCTATAATAAATCCTCCAATTAAGCGGAACACATAACCGCCTTCTCTGTCTGTTCCTTTCTCATGGGCATACATAATCTGTTCTAAGTAAGATTCACGTTTTTTTCTTTTTCTTTTTTTCATATTCTCACTCCAATGTATTCTATACCATAACACACTTCAAAGAACGTTTCAATGATAGGCTTTTTAAGATTTTTTTAATTTTTTATGCATTCTTTACATTTGTTTTAAAATTTCATCAACAATAGCAGAAGCAGTATCAAACTTACTCATTTTCGGAAGTTCTATCTGCCAGTCTTTCGTAATCAGAGTTACAATATTCGTATTTCCTCCAAATCCAGCTCCTTCCTGTTTCAAATTATTCGCTACAATCATATTGATTTTCTTTCTTTCCAATTTACTTCTCGAATTTGCAATCATATTACTTGTTTCCATAGAAAAGCCACAAATAAACTGATTCTCTGTTTTATGCTCACCCAGATATGCTAAAATATCATCTGTCCGCTCTAATTCCAAAGATAATCCACCGTCTTTTTTCTTGATTTTTTCATCTGAAATAAATTTCGGACGATAATCTGCAACAGCAGCAGCTTTTATCACAATATCCTGCTTTTCATAACATTCCTTGACCGCTTCAAACATATCCAAAGCTGAAATAACCGGAACCATTTTTACAAAAAGTGGTGTCTGCAATGCTGTCTGTGCAGATACCAATGTCACTTCTGCTCCACGCAATGCACAGACTTTTGCCAAAGCATAACCCATTTTCCCTGTAGAATGATTTGTAATATAGCGAACCGGATCCATTTTTTCCTGCGTTGCCCCTGCAGTAACCAATACCTTTTTTCCTAACAAATCTTTGGGATAAACTGCTTTCTTAATATATTCCAATAAAATCTCCGGTTCCGGCATCTTTCCAGCCCCGGTATCCCCACAGGCAAGATATCCACTCGCAGGTGCTATCACTTCCATCCCATAATGACGCAGCTTTTCAAGATTATCCTGAACAATCGGATTTTCATACATATTGGTATTCATTGCCGGTGACACAATCTTCGGACATTTTGCTGCAAGAAACGTCGTCGTTAACATGTCATCTGCAATTCCATTTGCTGCCTTTGCAATCACATTAGCGGAGGCTGGTGCAATCAAAAATACATCTGCCTGTTTTGCCAGTGAAACATGCTCCACGCTATACTTAAAATTACGGTCAAATGTATCAACCAGGCATTTATTTCCCGTTAAAGTTTCAAATGTAATAGGATTAATAAAATTCGTTGCATTTCTTGTCATGATAACAGTTACATCTGCTTTTTCCTTCACTAACATACTGGCAAGATTCGCAATCTTATAAGCTGCAATACTTCCGGTAACTCCCAATACAATATGTTTTCCCTTTAACATTTGCTTTTCCTTTCTATCTATGCTGACTTTCTTCTATATTTTTATCATAAATAATCTTCAGTCCTTTTAAAGCCAGCTCATCATCTACAATTACCTCATGCTTGCAATGAGGTACGATCTCTTTTGCAAGTCCACCTGTTGCAATCACTGTTGTTGTCATCTTAAGTTCATCTTCAATTCGTTCAATCATACCATCCAGGCAGGATGCCTGCCCATAGACGATTCCACTTTTCATACATTCAATCGTGTTTTTCCCAATGGTTCGTTTCGGTGCTTCCAGACTAATTCTTGGAAGCTGTGAGGTCTTTTCCACCAGAGATTCCAATGACACTTTCACCCCCGGAAAAATCATTCCCCCAATATAATTATTCTTTTCATCAATTACACTGATTGTCGTTGCCGTACCCATGTCAATGACAATTAACGGTGCCCCATAATACTGAATTCCGGCAACTGCATCCACTACAAGATCACTTCCAACCTGCCCCGGATTATCCATACAGATATTAAGTCCCGTCTTTATTCCGGGTCCTACTACCATCTGTTTTACATCAACAATTTTTGCAATTGCTTTTTTCATGATATTTACTAAAGGCGGTACGACAGAAGATATGATAGCGCCTTTGATTTTATTCATATTAATACCATGCAATTCCAATATCGTTTTTATTTGAATTGCATATTCCAACTCCGTTTTTCCAATATCCGTTGCTGCCCGTTCTACAAAATAAATTTGCTCCTCATCAATGCAGCCCATTACAATGTTTGTGTTTCCAATATCAACAGCCAGTATCATATTTTTTCCTTTCTAAAACTATGAGAAATTTGTTTTCTCAAACTTTTCATTTTTTATAAATTAGAGAAAGCCCCGCAGGATAATCCTGCGGGAATCTAAAATTTGTTTCTTACATCTGATGTATTGTTTTACTCGAAAATTTCTGTTATCTAATAAATAATTTTTTTATATCTTTATGCTGTAACCGGTCTGATACGATATAATACCTGACCAACAGCAACGGTAATTACTCCTGCCACCAAGGCTTCCGGGATACCGTTTCCTGCTACGATTCCCATAATAAACTTGAACAATGTATCAACGGATACACCTACTGCAGTTGCATAACTATCACGAAACATTACATAAATTCCGCCCATTACCAAAATAGTATTCGTCAAAGCCCCTGCAATTCCAGCCACCACTAATCCGACAGAAAGAGAACCCTTTCCCATCTTCATTAATTTACGAAAGGCCTGAAATACAAAATACGGCACAACACCTACTAAAATTCTCGGTACAAAACAGATAATGATACTTTTTACTGCACCTGCTCCACCCTCGATACCGGCTGCCAAAAATGGTGAAAATACAAATGATGATAACGTTCCACCAACAAAAGTTGCCTTTAACATACTGGACAATCCAAAAACAAATCCAAGAAATGCTCCTCTTTTCGGACCTAAAAACAGTGCCCCTAAGATAACCGGAATATGGATTATCGTTGCATTAATTATGCCTAATGGTATATACCCAAATGGTGTAAATGCCATAATCACGATAATAGCTGCAAACAAGGCCGTCAGTACCAGGTTATAAGTTTTTTGACTTCTCATATTAAATTATCCTCCTGTTATTATTCTCTTAATCGAGATACAATACGCAGTATAGTTTAACATAATTTATCTCTGTCAGCAAGTCATGTTTTGTTTCTTTTTTCCTTTCAAGGCTGCAAAGAAAGGTCTGATTCTTGTTACTGTCCGCTTCGTGTCATACACTCTGCTGCTTCATATGCCTGCCGGTAAAATTCTTCCTGGGAATCTATCGGAATCTCATTGATCTTTCTGTCAAGATACAATCCGTCCGCATTCTGCTCTTTTCCTTTTTCATCATCAGACAGCATAAGTTCAAACATGCTTCGAATTCTTCTTTTAATATCTTCATCATAGATAGGTACCGCAACTTCCACTCTTCTTATGGTATTTCTGGTCATAAAATCTGCAGAAGCAATGTAGATTTTCTGCTGTGCCCCCTGACCAAAGATATAAATTCGTGAATGTTCCAAAAATCTTCCGACAATACTAATCACTCGGATATTCTCTGTAAATCCTAAAACCTTCGGTTTAAGACAACAGATTCCTCTTACAATCAGATCAATTTTTACCCCGGCATTGCTCGCCTCAATAAATTTATCAATAATAGTCTTATCCGTAAGAGAATTTACCTTCACACCGATATAGGCATCTCCTCCGGCTTTTGCAATCTGAATCTGCTCATCAATCATACCTATAATCCTGTTTTGCAGACAATGTGGTGCTACCAGAAGACCGGACGTTGTCTCTACCGTCTCCCCTTTCTGCAATGCATCAAACACTTTTGCAGTCTCAATTCCGATATCCTGATTTGCAGTCATTAAAGAAAGATCTGTATATAATCTTGATGTTTTTTCATTATAATTTCCGGTTCCTATCTGTGTTACATAAGAAAAACCGGATGCTTCATTGGTTTTTGTAATAAGACACAGCTTAGAATGTACCTTATACTCACCAAGTCCATATAAAATCTGACATCCTGCTTCCTCAAGCCGCTTTGACATTTCAATATTATTTGCCTCATCAAATCTGGCACGAAGTTCTATTAAAACCACAACTTCTTTTCCGTTTTCTGCCGCTTCCACTAAAGCATCAATAATTTTACTTCTTTCTGCGACCCGATAAAGTGTCATTTTAATGGATACTACCTTTTCATCTACTGCTGCTTCTTCCAACATTTTGATAAATGGTTTCATGGACTCAAATGGATAGGAAAGCAGTCGGTCTTTCTGTTCCACCTGCTCTATGATTCCGGTCTTCAAATCAATCCCTGCCGGATTTCTCGGACTTCTCTTTTCATAGAACAACTCCGGTTTGTCTGCCAGATAATTTTGCAGTTCAAATACATAAGATAAATCCAGCGGTGTGTCCACATTAATAAAATGTCCCTTTCCGATTTCAAGATAATTTGACAACTCTGCCTTTGCTTTATCATTAATTTCCCGGCTTAATTCTATTCTGACCGGTGATAATCGATTTCTTTTCTTAATCAGATGCTCCATCACATCTCTGTAATCCAGATCCTCATCATAGACATCATATGCATCAATATCTGCATTTCGTGTAACACGCATGATTGCTTTTTCCCGTATTCTGTATTTTGAATACAACTTGGAAATAAAATGTAAAATCAATTCTTCGGACAACATAAAAGTTCCGGGTCTGGTCGGAATCTCTATTAATCTTTTAAATACCATATTTTTGCATGGAACAATCCCAATTTTATTTTTTCCTTTTGGTGTCGTAAGAAGAACTACCGCATACATCTGTTTATTGGCAAGGAACGGGAATGGATGCTGCTTTCCGATAATCATCGGTGAAAGAAACGGAGCTATATGTACATCAAAATACTCTTCCAAAAATTTTCCTTCCTGATTGGAAAGTTTATTGAAATTAATAATTCTTACTCCCTTTGGCTCCAATTCTCCCATCAACTGCTCATAAATGACTGCCTTTTTCTTTTCCAGCTGTCTGGTTTTCTTTAAAATTGCAGCTACCTGTTTTTCACTGCTCATTCCGGTTTTATTCTCACAGATTTTCTCCTTTGAATTCATCTGGGTCATTAAAGTGCCTACCCTGACCATATAAAATTCATCCAGATTTGTCTGATATATAGAAGCAAACGTTAATCGTTCCGCCAGCGGAACCTTTTCATTTGAAGCCTCATTCAGTACCCTTTCGTTAAATGCAAGCCATGATAATTCACGATTTGTATAACAGTTTTTCTCTTCTTTTTCCATTATATATTTCTTCCTTTCTATTTCTATACCGTCATCCTTATGGCAGCTTCCATCGCAAGCGGACTTCTTACAGATTCCTCCTGCTCAAAAGTAATCTGCGCACACAGCTTACTTCCTTTCATCTTATCCGCTGTAAATACCAGACCATTATTGCGTCTGTCCAAATATCTGGAATCAATCTGATCCGGATCTCCAAGTAAAACCACTTTGGTTCCATCTCCCGCCCTCGAAACAATTTCAAGTGCCTGGTGAACAGACAAATTCTGTGCTTCGTCTACAATAAGATAAGAATTTGTGAGATTCCTTCCTCTCAGATAACCTACCGCACATATTTTTACAATTTGTTTCTGTAACACAAAATCAATCTGATTTGCTGCCACCGTAAGATCTCTGTCTTTTCCAAACCCTGCAAAAATCTCCTGCATATTATCCATAAATGGTGCAAGTAACGGACTCATTTTTTCTTCCAGTGTTCCAGGCAAAAATCCAAGATCATTGTCTGAAACGGTATTGGATCTCGTAATTAAAATCTGGTCATAACTTCGTTCTTTCGCTTCACAGTAGGTCTGCGCAAGTCCACACGCTAAAGCAAGCAATGTCTTTCCCGTCCCCGCCGGTCCTTTTACTACTACTAAAGGGATGGTTTCCACCGGTGCAAGCAGAGCATACATTAACATTCTCTGCGTAATATTTTTTCCTCTTACCCCACCAAATCCCCGCAAAGATTTTTCTTTGATCAGATACAAGATTCCTTCTCTGTAATATGCCATTGCAGACTGTTTTTCGTCTTCTTTGGAAACCAGATGTACAAATTCATTTTCATAAAATGCCGCTAATTTCTTATGTCCTTTGATTTTCTTTAATTTGATCTCACCCTCATTGTAAAGTGCATCAATGACATCCGAAGCAACCGAAAGTTTTCGCTTTCCGGAATATAATTCTTCATCCTCAATCGTTTCATTTTTATACCCTTCAACATCACAACCGCAAAGCGTTGCATTAATTCGCATACTCAAATCATTGGTAATTAAAATGACCGACAACTTATTTCCATCAATTTGTTTTTGCTTCATTTCAAGTACAGTGCTGATAATCCGATTATCCGGTACCGTCATGGAATATTCAGAAGGCATATGCTCAGAAATCATATCCGGTACAATAACAAGTGTTCCACCATCAAAAAGTTCCACCCCCTCTTTTAAGTTTCCCTTCATTCTTAACTCGTCTAAAATCCGTATGGTTTCTCTCGTATTAAATCCACGTTCTCCAGAATCCGTTTTATGTTTATCCAGTTCCTGCAAGGTTGTTCCCGTAATTGCAACAATATTATCGGAAAATCCCATAATCGCATGCGGACTCTGCATTAAGATATTCGTATCAAGAACATAAATTTTTTCCCCATCTACACTACCTCTTTTAATTTATTTTGTTTGGAATGATATGTCACAATCTCTCCTACTCCGTTTAAAATCAGTGACGGCCGATAAGCGTATTTTTCAATCGACTTCAAACTGGTCACTCCGGACAACACCAAAACCGTCGCCATACCGCTCTCCATACCGGAAATCACATCCGTATCCATCCGATCCCCGACCATTACAGCTTCATTCGAATGACATCCCAAAATATTTAATCCCGTCCTCATCATAAGAGGATTCGGTTTTCCGCAAAAATATGCCTGCACCCCGGTAGCCATCTCGATTGGTGCGGTCAATGCCTTACACGCCGGAGCAATTCCATGTTCAATCGGACCGGATACATCCGAATTTGCCCCAATTAATTTTGCACCCTTTAAAACCAGATTGGATGCCTTTGTCAACGTATCCAAAGAATAGGATTTTCCTTCTCCGACAATAACATAATCGGGATTTACGTCATTCATTGTAATTCCCGCATCATATAAGGCATTAAATAATCCTGCTTCCCCAATTACATAAGCGGAACACCCCGGTGCCTGCTCTTTTAAAAATGCTGCTGTTGCCAATGCACTGGTATAAAAATGTTCTTCTGAAACTTCTAATCCCATTCGCAATAATTTCTGATTTAACTCTTTCGGTGTACATCCGCTATTATTCGTCAAAAATAAATATTCCTTTTTTTCATTCACAAGCCATTTTAAAAATTCTTTGACTCCGGGCAAAAGCATATTTCCGTGATAAATCACGCCATCCATATCGCAGATGAATCCCTTTTTCTCTCTGAAATCAATCATATCTTCCCTTCTTCCTTATACACTTATTCACTATAAATGTATCTGTGTCATGTAAAATCTACTATCAGGGAATTGCAAAATCTATGTAAAATAAGAGTTTCGTATTCAGGACTCATGCGAATTCTGACACGAAATTCGAATTAGCTTGCAGAAACTATACACAAATTGAATTTCATGTTATACTTTTCAGAAAATATATGATGTCAGAAACACTATGAACCATAAAGACTCATAATCCAAGGAGGTATCGCATGAATCCAAAATCTACTTATCAAAAGACACTTGCAGAAACAATTATCAAAAATATGCAAAAGCGACAGATTGAAGCCTGTTACTGCGAAACTTCAAAAGAAGCTGTCGAAAAAGCCAGTTCCTATCTCACCAAAGGAGCTGTGGTGAGCTTTGGCGGCTCTATGACATTATCGGAATGTGGTCTCATGGACAGCTTAAAAGCCAATCCTGACATCACTTTATTAGACCGGAGTCTTTGCAAAACTCCGGAAGAAATAACTGAACTTTATCACAAAGCATTGAACTCGGATTTTTATTTTATGAGCAGTAATGCTATCACGACCGATGGAAAGCTTGTAAATACCGATGGCACCGGAAATCGTACTGCCGCATTAATTTATGGTCCGAAAAATGTTATCATCCTTGCCGGCATGAATAAAGTCGTAAAAGATGAGGCTGCCGGACTCGCCAGAATCCACGAAAAAGCAGCCCCTCCAAACTCTGTTCGATTAAACAGAAACACACCATGTGCAAATACCGGTATCTGCGCCGACTGTCAGAATCCTGACTGCATCTGCTGCGAAACAGTCATCACCAGAAGAAGTGCCATACCAAATCGCATCAAAGTCATTTTAATCGGAGAAGAGCTTGGCTATTAAGCCAAACTCTCCTCTTTTGGTACCGTAATCTTATCTAAAATTCCATTCAAATAAGCAATCACAATGCCATAATTTGACATCGGAATCTCCTGCTTTTTTGCCTCATTGATACGGGACATTACATATTTCCGGTTAAACATACAGGCGCCACACTGAATCACCAGATCATAGCCGGATAAATCTGCCGGAAAGTCTGCCCCTCCAACGATGTCAATCGTAAGGTTTTCTCCGACTTTTTTCCGAAGTAACCGTGGTAATTTTTCCCGCCCGATATCTTCTTTTAACGGAGCATGGGTACAACATTCCGCAATCAGAACTTTCGAATTCTCTGTCAATGTTTCTATTGCCTTTGCCCCTTCGATATAATAAGAAATATCACCTTTGTACGCAGCAAAGAGTGTAGAAAAAGAGGTAAGCTTACTTTCCTTTGGCTTCTTTTCATACACAGTCTTATACACCTGAGAATCTGTGATAATAAGCTTTGGCGGCTCTGCCATCGCAGCAAGTGCCTGCTCTAATTTATCTGTTGTCGCACTCATCACAAGACATTTCTTATCTAACAATTCTCGAATCGTCTGTACCTGCGGCAAAATCAGTCTGCCTTCCGGTGCCTGAATATCCTGTGGCATGATAAGAAGCACCGTATCTCCTTCCGATACGAGGTTTCCCGTAATAAAACGCTTTTCTTTTGACTTCGGCAATGCTTCGATGAGAGCATTTTTTAATTCCTCGATTCCCTCTCTCTTTAAAGCACTTACCTTTAAAACCTTAGCATCTGTTTTTTCTTTTACACTTTGCTCTAACGCATCTGCATCTTCTAACACATCAATTTTACTGATTACTGCAAGTACCGGTGTATCTGCCTCTTTAAAAAAGCGATACCAGCTCAATTCTTTTTCCATGTCATAATCTTGAAAAAGGATTACTGCAATGTCCGTTTCTTTTGCAGCCTTTTCGGTTAATGCAATTCTTTTTTCTCCTAACGAACCAATATCATCAAACCCTGCGGTATCCACCAGAACACATGGTCCGATTCCATGAATTTCCATCGACTTTTTCACCGGGTCAGTCGTCGTTCCGCTCACATCCGAAACAATTGAGATTTCCTGATTTGCCAGCGCATTAATAAGAGATGACTTTCCACTGTTCATTTTTCCGAAAAATCCAATATGGGTTCTGTTTGCTCTTGGTGTCTGATTTAACGTTGCCTGCATAATATTTCCTCCAAATTCCCGTAACTAATACAATCAGGCGGGAAATCCCGCCTGATTGTCCTTACATCTTATCCGGTGCCGAAAAACCAAGTACATCGATACAGGTTTCCAAGACACGTTTTGTTAATTCTAATAACTGAATATAGGATGCCTGAAGCTTCTCATCCTCTTCTGCCATAATCTTAGTTTCATGGTAAAAATGATTAAATGCATTTGCCACATCATAAATATACGCACATACCTTGTGCGGTGCCGTCTCCTCAAACGCATTCTCCATCATGGCATTAAACTTTGAAATTTCAAGCATCAATGCCTTTTCGCTCTCGGAATTTGGTGCTGAAATTGCAGCATTTTCCGCACTTTTTCCACTCTCTTTATATTTATTTAAAATAGATTTGATTCGAACGATGGTATACAAAATATACGGACCGGTATTTCCTTCAAAAGAAGTGAATCTCTCAATATCGAATACATAATCCTTCGATGCCTGATTGGACAAATCCCCATATTTAATCGCAGCCAATGCAACAATTCCTGCAGTTTCTCTGGCTTCTTCCCCGCTCATGTTATTGTTGTCCGAAATCTTTTTATACATTTCTTCGTTAATCGTAGAAATAAGATATTCCAGACGCATGACGCCGCCTTCTCTGGTTTTAAACGGCTTTCCGTCTTTACCATTCATCGTACCAAAGCCAAGGAATTTTAATTCGGTCTCCGGTTTTACCAGCCCTGTCTTTCTCGCGCAACGGAATACCTGTGTAAAATAAAGCTCCTGTCTCTTATCTACCACATAAATAAAAGTATCCGGATCGTAGTCTTTCACACGCCATACAATCGTTGCAAGATCGGTTGTATTATAAAGAGATGCTCCATCGGATTTTAAAATCATACATGGCGGAATTTCCTTCGTGTCACTTTCTTCCTTGACATCAACAACCAGCGCTCCTTCGCTGACATAGGCATAGCCATCTTTTTTCATCTTCTCTACCATGTCAGGGATATATGGCTGTGCATCGGATTCCCCTTTCCATAAATCAAACGTAACATTTAAATTCTTATAATTTCTCTTTAAATCTGTCACAGAAACCTCTAAAATGTGAGAAAGTAATGCCTGATAGCCCTTTCTTCCATGCTGCAATTCAAATGTCGCCTGCATTGCTCTTTCTTTATATTCTGCATCTTCTTTTGACTTCTTGCTGGCTGTCGGATAAATTTCCTCCAGCTCTGAAATTGTAAACGGAGCTTCTTTCGGATAGTCACCCTCATAATTCTCATCAAAATATACTAATTCCGGTTTTCTTTCCTTTAACTCTGTGATGATAAGCCCCATCTGCAATCCCCAGTCGCCAAGATGCACATCACCGATTACCTTATGTCCCATAAAACGCGCGATACGCTTAATACTCTCACCGATAATCGCAGAACGGATATGTCCGACATGAAGTGGTTTTGCAACATTTGGTCCGCCATAGTCAATCATAATGGTCTTTGGATTTTTCGTCTCTTCACAGCCCAGTCTGTCATCCTCTCTCATTCCATTCATGAAATCAGCGACAAATTCTGCTGTCAGCTTCAGATTTAAGAACCCCGGTTTTACCGCTTCGACAGAAGAAAATATCTCGCTCTCCTGTAACTTTCCTGCAATCTCTTCTGCAATCACAAGTGGTGCTTTCTTATATTCTTTTACCGCTGCAAGCGCACCGTTACACTGATATTCGCATAAATCCGGACGATTCGAAAGCGTCACCTTTGCATATTTTTCATCATATCCACATGCAAGAAATGCCCCTTTTACTTCCTCCGTAATCAAATCTAAGACTTTTTTCATATTCCTATCCTCTCGTATTCTGTAGTAAAGCGGACATTCGCAATCTGCCCCACTACTTGCTCATAACCGTTGTCACTTCGTGGCTTATCAGTAGGGGCTTTCACCCCTTAATACAAGCCAATCATGGTCATAACGAATATTATAATACGAAACGAAAACGCTTGCAACTTTTTCAGACAAAGAAATGTTCTGCGACATAAAATGTTCCGACTTTTTCTGCCCTTCCCGTCAGATACATGGTAAAATCCGATTTAATTTCAATCAAAAGCTCCCCACCCGGCATTGTAACTATAACTTCTTTCCCGCAAACACCAAGCCGGTAAGCACTTGCTACAGCAGCACAGGCACCGGTTCCTGAGGATAAAGTATAACCTGCTCCTCTTTCATATATTTCAAGTTCAATATGTTTTTCATCTTTCACATGACAAAGCTGCAAATTCGCCTGATTCGGAAAATAAGAGGCATTTTCTACATAAGGGCCGAGTTCTCTTACTTTCTGCCCGGAAACATTCTCCATCATAATGACACAGTTTGGCGTTCCGACGGAAACACAGGTCGCATTATATAAATTTCCATGAAACAATAATGGTTCATTCACGATTTCTTCTGTATCACCCACAACCGGAATCTTATCACAGGCAAAGACCGGTTTTCCCATGCAGACTCTTATTTTTTCTTCCTTTTCTCCAAGAAATTCTATCTCAAATTTTCCCGCTTTTGTATACAAAGTACCTTTCTTTTCCTTCCAATTACCGGTATCTTTTAAATATTTTGCAAAGATTATGACTCCGTTCCCGCTGTGACATGCTTCGCTTCCATCCGAATTAAAAATGCGGATATATTGTTTTTCCCCTGCTTCGATTGGTCCATACAAAATACCATCTGCACCAATGCCAAAATTCCTGCGGCACAAGAAAGAAATCTGTTTCTCTTCCAGCTTCAGTTCATTTTCTTTGGGATTCAAAATAAGATAGTCATTGCCAAACCCCTGGTATTTCTGCATTTTTAGCATTTTGCTGCCTCAATCCTTTTTTATATTGTATGCTTAAAATGCTTTTTGTTGATTTTTCAACGTTTACGAATGTCATCTTGCACAAAATGCATTTCAGTCTTTGTTCCGAGGTTACGGACATAAGATTTTGTAAATGTTCTGAGAACATATACTAAATCGACCGCAACCGGCTGAAATTCGCCATCCAGGCTTAGGTTCAGCCTTCCGTCAGCATCCGTGCTGCCGGATTGCTTATTACCTACAGAACATTAACGAAATCTAATGTCCTTCACCAGTCACAAAGACTGAAATGATTTTATGCAAGATGACAAGCAACGCCTGAAAATTATTTTCCATTTCGCATCCTCAAAAAAATGTCGTTTCAATTTGGACATAAAAAGCAATGAAACGTATATCCCTGCTTCTTTTGCTCACATGTCTTGCTGAAACAGCAGAAGAAACTTTCTGCCAAAGAAGCAGTGCATGATCTTAGTTCGTCGAATGTACAAATCAGAATTTTTTGACTTTTCAGAAAATACCATTTTTTAAAACTTATAAGGTGGATTTCCGGAAAAATCTGCAATCACACCATGAGGATTTTCAAGATAAAACACTTGAAAAATCGGATTATCTGCTGTCTGGTACTGTTTCTTTACAATTGGATTAGCCATACAATCTTCCTTTACTTCCATATTATTCTCAAATACAGCCTTTCCCGCAAGACGAATCCATGCATATTCCGGTGATGCTACAGATATTTCTATCTCCGGATTTGCCTGTAAAAATTCTTCTACTTTTGTCATGATAATAATCTCCTTTTCTTTTTTGTTGTAACTTTCTTAGTTACATCCAATAATAACATATCATTCCTTTGATGTAATGTAAATGGTTACATCGAAATTTTGTATAAAATATGCTGCACCCACATTAGTAAGTACAGCATTTCTTATCACAATAATTTGGCTAAATCACATTTTACATCTGCAAGTGTTATTGATGCAAGCTGCTTTTCCATCGCATCCTGAACACTTTGTAGTTTATCATCCAATACCTTATGAATATTTTTACCAACAGGACATGCCGGATTCGGATTCTCATGAAAATGAAATAATGTGTCATCTTCAATGCACTCAACCGCTCTATATACATCCAAAAAAGTAATCTCATCCAGTGGTTTTGTTATCTCTACACCTCCTGGTCCCCTCTTTACTTCTAAAAGACCGGCATCTTTAAGTTGTGACAAAAGTTTTCTTATAATAACAGGATTTGTATTGATGCTCGCTGCAAGAAAATCACTTGTAATTTTTTTATCTTTTCCAAATGTATCCACGCAGGCAAATATATGTAATGCTATGGTAAATCGACTTGATATCTGCACGCTTATCACCTCAATAGATATATTATAATGGCAAGAAACACCATTGCTGCTCCGATTTTTGTTTCAGACATAGATTCTAAAAAATAAAGCGGACATTCGTAATCCGCTTCGCTTACTAAGGGGCATTAATGCCCCTTATGCTTTTCTTTTTTCTTTTGCTGTTTCAGTTCAAACATTCTTTGTTCATCAGCCTCTTTTTGTTCCCGGCTTCTTACGATACGTTCCTGTTTGTTCTGCTCTTGCTGCAATTTCAATGCTTGTTGCGCCTTAGTACTAATGCCTCTTTCCTGCATCTGTCTTTTCGCATCTCGCTGCATTCTTTTTGGATTCTTCCTTGCTTCCTTTACAAGAGTTGCAACAGCCGGACTAAATTGCAAACGATCATAGTATTTCAATATGAACTCATTGACTTCATATTCTTTTGGTTCCGCACCAAATGTTACCTTCGCCACGGATAAATGTCCTTTTTCGAACTTCTCAAAAATTCCTACCCAAAAAGGTTCCTCGAAATACACTGTCAGCTTGCCACTTGCTTTGTCCATAACAATCCCTCCTTAAATTGATTGATGTACAAAGAACGGACAACCCGGAGGGGCAGGTTACTTACCATAGCATATGCTATGACGGCCGGGCTACCTACCGGCTCTAGCACATCTACTGATGCACATTGCGTTTTTATCTTTGCAAATATAAGATATATTATAGCACAACATCTGTATTTTTTCTACTGGGAAAGCATAGTAATTAAGCCTTCTCCGACAGAAAATTTCTGATTTACAGAAATAGTACATAGGTTTTTTTCAACGTTTACGAATGTCATCTTGCACAAAATCTAATATCCTCCACCAGTCACAAAGGCTGAAATAATTTTGTGCAAAATGACAATTCAACGCCTGGAAAAGTATATCCCTGCTTCTTTTGCGCATATATTTTGCTGAAACAGCAGAAGAAAATGCGCCTGTAAAAAAAGACCTTCTAGTCTTTCGCTGTTTTTCTTAGAGTGAAAGCCGGGAAAGCAATCATGCTGCGGACACATGTGTGAGCACAAGAACGTACAAAAATCCACTGTCTGCAAGGCGAGTTGTGGGAGCAGCACTGTAATCGAAGCTTTTCCGGCGAACTCTTAGAAAAACAAGAAAGACGGTCCAGGGCTTTTTCACAGGCGCATTTTCTTCTGGTGTTTATATAAAAACCTTACTGCAAAAGAAGCAGTGCATAATCTTAGTCCATCTAATGTGCAAAATCAGAATTTATCTTTCTTCTTCCAAACTAATATGACTCCAATGCCGATACCTATTCTTTTTTTCATAACAATAATCCCTCCTTACAGTAAAGCGGACATTCGCCACTCACTCATAAATGTTTCAAAACGAGCAGATGATAACACCTGCCCGCCCCATAAATGAAATATTCGTCTTTTCTTATTTCACATCCGCCTTTGTATTTTCAAGTTCTTTTTGAAAAGCATCTTCTTTCTCATGTAAAATCTTCTCAATCCGACTCTTTTCTTCCTCATCCTCAACCGGTTTCATTCCGTATGCACCAGAATAAGAATTGGTAGCTGCATTGTAGGTATTCTCCATTTCTTCTCTTTCCACTTTTGCAGCTTCTACCTCTTTTGCTTTTATGGCTTCATCTTCTGCTGCCTCTTTATCCAATCTTGCAATAATATCCTTTGCCGTCTTTTTTTCTGATACCGAAAGCTTTGCAAATGCCGCTTCTTCTTCACTATACGGAACCAGATTGACATTCCACCACTTAATAATACTATTCTGCATTTCTTCACGGCGATTTCTTTCTTCAATTAAATCTTTCATGTTCATCCCTGCTTCCTTTATCTGTTGGAAACAAAATTCCCTTTCCTTAAAATCATCATAACATAACTTTTTCCAAAAAAGAAGTTTTTTGAATAAAAATTTCACAATCTGTGCACCCTTATTATAAAGCCTTATAAAAAGCTGGATACGGAGGTCACATACATGGCTGCATACAAAGTAGAAATCTGCGGTGTCAATACTGCAACATTACCCATTCTGTCTGAAGAAGAAAAAACAAAACTTTTTGCCCGCATCAAAGCCGGAGATAAATCTGCAAGAGAAGAATATATCAGAGGCAATCTCCGTCTTGTTTTAAGTGTAATCAAACGTTTTTCCAACAGCAACGAAAACATGGACGATCTGTTTCAGATTGGCTGCATCGGACTTATGAAATCCATTGACAACTTTGACGATACCATCGGTGTTAAATTCAGTACCTACGCCGTTCCCATGATTATCGGAGAAATCCGTCGCTATTTGCGCGACAACAACAGTATCCGCGTGAGTCGTTCCTTAAGAGACACCGCCTATAAAGCCATTCACGCCAAGGAACTTCTCATTCGAAATTCCATGCAGGAACCAACCATTGAAGATATCGCAAAAGCGGCAGGCATCGCAAAAGAAGATATTTTGTTTGCATTAGATGCCATCCAAAGTCCCTTAAGTCTTTATGATCCGGTCTATACCGACGGAGGTGACACACTCTATGTCATGGACCAGATCAGTGATACCAAAAACAAAGAAGAAAAATGGGTGGAAAATCTTTCTTTAAACGATGCCATGAAACGCTTAAACAGCCGTGAAAACCACATTATTAAACTTCGCTTTTTTGAAGGCAAAACCCAGATGGAAGTTGCAGATGAAATTCATATTTCACAGGCACAGGTCAGTCGTCTTGAAAAATCCGCCTTAAGAAGTATGAAAAACTATCTTAACGATCCCACTTGTCACAAAGTGCCGTAATCTGATCTGCAAATTTCGCCAGATCCTTATTGGCAAGCCCTTCATTTCTTTGTATGACACTAAGCAGCCGCTGACCTGCTGCAAGCAGTCTTGCGAATACATTCGAAGAAGCCTTTCCCACTGGATTTTTCTTTTTTTGTACCAGTTCATGGGAGCCTTCTTTGATACAGGCTCCGGTTGCAAGATCAAAAACATCTCCGCTATATGGTGCCAGGGCACTGTAGCCTAACGTATCACACAAATGTTTTGCAAAAGATTCACAAACATCATCATCCCCATGTACCACAAATACTTCACGCGGCGGATTCTCTGAAAAAGCCTCTGCCCATTTTGTCAGATGCTCCTTATCCGCATGACCGCTGATACCAGGAAGATTTTCAATTCTTGCATGTACTTCAATCGTTTCACCAAAAAGCTTAACTGTTTTTGCTCCATTTAAAAGAGTAGCCCCAAGCGTTCCCGGTACCTGAAATCCCACGAATAAAATCGTGGATTCTTCTCGCCAGAGATTATGTTTCAGATGATGTCTGATTCGACCTGCCTCACACATCCCGGATGCAGAAATAATGACTACCGGTTTATTGATAAAGTTGATTGCTTTTGACTCTTCACTGGTAACCGCAACTTTTAATCCCGGAAATCCAATCGGATTAATTCCATTTTTCACAAGCTCTAAGGCTTCCTCATCAAAGCAGTCTGCCACGCTCTTATTGAAAATATTTGTTGCCTCTACTGCAAGTGGACTGTCGATATATACCTCAAATTCTTCAAATTCCGGCAAAAGATGCTCTGTCTTTATTCTTCTTAAGAAATACAGCATTTCCTGCGTACGGCCAACCGAAAATGCCGGAATTACGAGATTTCCACCTTTGATAAAGGTCTCTTTGATTACTCTTGCAAGTGCCAGTGCATAATCCGGCGGCACCGAATGCAATTTATCCCCATAAGTAGATTCCATAATAACATAATCTGCATCATTAAGATAAACCGGATCTTTAATCAGAGGATGATTTCCATTTCCGATATCCCCGGAAAATACAAGCTTTCTTTCAACATCCTCTTCTTTTATCCAGATCTCAATACTGGAAGATCCAAGCAGATGTCCGGCATCCACAAAGCGAACTGAAATATCCTCTGCCACTTCGATTTTCTTGTCATATTCACACGGCACAAAATGCTGCAATACTCCAAGTGCATCTTCCATATTGTACAAAGGAACAACTTCTTCCAGTCCGGCACGTTTTGCCTTTCGATTTCTCCACTCTGCTTCAAACATCTGGATATGTGCACTATCTTTTAGCATAATATTGCATAATTCCGTAGTTGCTTTTGTTGCAAAAATCTGTCCTCTGAAGCCATGATTGTATAAAAGCGGCAATAATCCGGAATGGTCAATGTGCGCATGTGTGACAAAAACATAATCAATATCGGATGCATTGACCGGAATCTCCTGATTGACATACAAATCCGGTCCCTGTTCCATACCACAATCGACCAAAAAGCGCTTATTGGCAAATGAAACGAAATGACAGCTTCCTGTAACTTCATGTGCTGCACCTAAAAATTCTAATAACATACCATCATCTCCTCATATTTCCCTTGTTCCTACACGATTAATTTGTGTTTCCTTAATATAAGAGTACCATATTTTGTACTAAATTACTAGCTTTTCAGAAAATTTTTAGAATTTTTTATTCAAATCTCACAATCTCTTTTTTAAGACGTTTCATGATTCTTTTTTCCAGTCTCGAGATATAAGACTGTGAAATTCCCATAATATCTGCTACTTCTTTTTGTGTCATCTCTTCTCCGCCTGCAGTACCAAGTCCAAACCGCATCTCCACAATTTTTCTTTCTCTGCCCGACAATTTTTCAATTGCTTTTAGGAGCAGTTTTTTCTCTACTTCATTCTCTATATCTTTCGAAATCAAATCTTCATCCGTGCCAAGGATATCAGACAGCAGCAACTCATTTCCATCCCAGTCCACATTTAATGGTTCATCAATCGACACTTCCAATTTCGTCTTACTGTTACGCCTTAAATACATTAAAATTTCATTTTCAATACATCTTGAGGCATACGTTGCAAGCTTAATATTTTTCATCGGATTAAACGTATTGATTGCCTTAATGAGTCCAATTGTCCCAATAGAAATCAAATCCTCCACACCAACTCCCGTATTATCAAATTTCTTGGCAATATAGACAACCAGCCTTAGATTATGTTCAATCAGACATTTTTTAGCATCTTCATCCTCTTCTAAATTTTCTATACAGGCTGCTTCCTCATTTGCTTCCAGTGGCGGAGGTAAAATTTCCGCTCCTCCGATATAATGGATATCCTGTTCTTTTTTGAACATCAGACTATACAAAGACGGCATGATTTTTAATTGAAAATGTTCCGGAATATTTACTTTTATGTACATGTTACCTTCTCCCTTAACTTCTTAAAATTTTTTCATTCAATATCAACTGATATTCTCGACCGGTAAACAATTCCTCCCTGCCAATTCCAAGAACAGCCGGTTTTATCTCTATCTTACTTTCATTCTGATATACAATCATTTTTTCCACCGTACATACCGGAAGTAATCCATTTTCTGTACCAAGCGAAGAAAATGGAATTAACCTGATTTTCGCGTCTTTTGGCAAAATAGATACAATTTCTTTTCTGGAAACAATACTGACAGGTTCTTTCAGAAAAGGATCCGTCAAAAGATTTCCCGAATCATAATATCCTTTCAGTTCCATTTCGTTCCCTTCCACAAAAACTTTAACCGGATATATTTTTTCTATAATCTTTGCATGATGCTCTAAATGGCACTGCAAAATCAAACAAATTCCTCCCGCCACACTCACACATAAAAGAAACCCCTTTCCCTTAAATACTTCTACATAAAGCCACTGCATGATACCACCAAGCAGTAAAAACACCAGATAAGAAACTGCCCATTCCATCAAAAATTCTCTTTTTTCTTTCGCCCTAAAACAAATAAGCAACATAAACGGATTTAGCAAAAAATGAATAAGCAACTGATAAAAGGAATAAGATGACAATAAAAGAAACAAGCCAAGACTTACCGCACTTGACAGTATACTTACAAATAATAAACGTAATGTCTTTCCTTTTTTATGTAGAAACATCTTTGTAAGCGTGAGTGCTATAAAATCCATAAAACAATTTACGAAAAAAAACACATCTATGTATAGTTCATATTTCACAATCCACCTCCAACTCTTGTGCCATTATACGTCTTTTTCCTTTCCTTTTTTGTCAAAAGACTTCCCCGTATTCCATAAACTTATTTACAAAAACGGACAAAAAGACCTTCAGATCGTAATCTGAAGGTCTTTATCTTCCCATTTCAAAATAAGAAATGCTCTATTTATTTTCTGGTATTTTTCAAAAATTCCGGAATCTTAATATCTTTTTCCTGAATACTGCTTTCCGGTTTCTTTGGTTTCTGGATTCCGCTGAAGCCACCTGCCGGAGTAACACTGGATGTTGTATTACCCGTTGTATGTACGGAACCAAGTCCTGCTCCTGCTGTTCTTGAAACAAATCCATTTGTTACCGGTCTCGCATTGGAAGTACCGGAAGCATATTTGAGACCTGACATACCGGACATTACTTTCGGTGCCGGTGCTGCTTCCTCTAATCCGGTCGCGATAACGGTAATCGTTGCTTCATCTGTCATCGTCTCATCATATTTTGCACCAAAGATGATGTTTGCATCATCTCCTGCCAGATCCTGTACATAACTTGCCGCATCACTGGCATCCATAAGGGAAATATCACCGGAAATATTGATAATAACGTGTGAAGCACCGGTAATTGTTGTCTCAAGAAGCGGACTCGCTACTGCAAGTTTCACAGCTTCGATTGCCTTATCATCTCCCTTTGCCATACCGATACCGATATGTGCAAGTCCTTTATCTTTCATAACAGTCTGAACATCGGCAAAATCAAGATTAATCAGCGCCGGTAAATTAATCAGATCGGTAATACCCTGTACTGCCTGCTGCAATACTTCATCTGCTTTCTTTAAGGCATCCGGCATCGTTGTTCTTCTGTCCACGATTTCCAGTAATTTATCATTCGGAATTACAATTAAAGTATCCACATTCTCTTTTAAGCGTTCAATTCCGGAAAGTGCATTGACCATACGGGTCTTTGCTTCAAACTTAAATGGCTTTGTTACCACGCCAACAGTAAGAATTCCCTGCTCTTTTGCAATTTTTGCTACAACAGGTGCTGCCCCTGTACCGGTACCGCCACCCATACCACAGGTAACGAACACCATATCTGCGCCTTTTACTGCTGCCGCCAGTTCCTCAGCATTCTCCTCTGCTGCTTTCTGTCCAATCTCAGGCTGTGCTCCTGCCCCGAGTCCCTTGGTCAGTTTCTCACCAATCTGAATCAAAGTAGGTGCTTTGCAAAGATTCAAAGCCTGTTTATCTGCATTTATTCCGATAAATTCCACGCCACCAATATTTTCATCAATCATTCTGTTTACAGCGTTATTTCCTGCTCCACCAACGCCGACCACTATTATTTTTGCATTGGAATCTGTTTCCGTTGTTGTTATTTCAAGCAAGGTAGTTCCTCCTTCTTTTCCTTAACCTTCTGTCAAGATAAGTCTTTTTCTAACCATATATTCTATAATATAATTTTTCAAATAAATAATCAACCTAAAATTTTGAAAATTACCATTTTCTTTTACTCATTTTTCACAAAAGTAATGTCGCTCGTTTCTTCTGACCAGCTTTCCATATGCAAAACACCGTTAAGTCCTGCAATGCTTGGATAAATATAGGACAAACGGCTTATCTTCTCCGTCAGATTATCCGAATTTCCAAGCATGACCGCAACATTTCCATAATATAAAGTAATTTCCCTGTTTGTATTATAATCAATCGTATCCGGTATAAGCTCATATTTTTTTAATGTCTGGGTTAAAGAAAGCAATGTTTTTAATGCTTTTTTATTCTCAAGCGGTAATTTTTCATATAACACCACATGTTCACAGGAAATTCCGGTAATCTTAGGTACTCCCTCAATGATTTTAGAAGAAGTTTCTTCCACAAATCCATCTTTGTCAAAATAAGCATTCTGCCCGATGGACTCTATGTACAAATAACCTAACAGCCCCTTTTCATATACGTTAATATGTATCTTATGTGGGTCTTTTAACGTCACTTCCATCGTATCTACAAACGGAACTTCCTTTGTATCCAGCATCTTATACTTTAAATAAACATACAATGAATTCCACGAATAGGAATCATTTAGAATACTTGCTGCAATCTGTTCATCGGAATACAATTCATTTCCTTCCACCTCGACCGCCTTTACCGTAAATAAATGAATGACTAAACATCCACTAAGAACAAGTACCAGAAAGAAAGATAAAATGACAATTGTTTTTATTTTTTTTCGTTTTTTTCTTTTTCTTTCATCACGAATCATAGTATTATGCCTCTAGCTTTATTCCTCTCGATACACTGAGTGCCAGCCCCATCTCGGAAAGCAGGAACAAAATGGATGTACCGCCATAACTGATAAACGGTAATGTAATACCGGTGTTTGGAATTGTATTGGTTACAACGGCGATATTTAAAATGACCTGAATTGCCACATGTGCCATGACACCGACTACAAGTAATGCCCCATACAAATCCGGCGCATTATTTGCAATCACCATAAAACGCCAGATCATCATAAGAAATAATAATATCACACAGATTGCGCCAAACAGTCCCAACTCCTCACAGATAATAGAAAAAATCATATCGTTCTGTGCTTCCGGTACGAATCCTAGCTTCTGCATACTTTCGCCAAGTCCCTTTCCAAAAAGTCCGCCCGAACCAATCGCATACAATCCCTGCAAGGTCTGATACCCTTTTTCAAAATTTTCCGGATGCAGCCAGATTTTCAAACGCTCTGCACGATAACTTTCAAACATAATAAAGACTGCACCAAACCCGACGCCGAGTCCGCCCATCAAAACGAATTGCAGATATTTCGGGCTTGCCACAAACACCAGTACAACTGTTATTCCAAGAATAATAATTGCTGTACTAAGGTTATTATAGGCAATAACTGCAACAATCGGCAACACAACAGCAACGATCTTTACCACATTCTTAAAACTCGCCATTTTCTTCGGCATCTTACTGATTGTCGTTGCCAGAAAAATGATAACGCAAAGCTTCGCAAAATCAGATGGCTGAAATGACAGAGGACCCAGACGAAGCCAGCGCTTGGAACCATTCACACTACTTCCGATAAAAATAACGGCAGTACATAGTCCAAGTGCCAGAAGATAAGCCACTCCGGCGAATCTCGCCCACACATGATAATCAATCTTTGAAATAACAGTCATTGCGATTACACCAAGCGTTGTCGCAAAAAGCTGTTTTTTCAGATAATAGGCGGCATCCCCAAACTTGATCTCACCATTGTAGGAACTGGTACTGTATAACATGACCAGACCAAAACAAATTAAAAAGATAATAATAAATAAAAGGCTGTAATCAAAATATTTAATTGGCTTTTCTTTGCCGGTTCTTTGCCTTTTACTCATCGACTCACTCCTTTAAGCCTGTTACAATTTCCTTAAACATTTCTCCACGCTGTTCATAGCTTTGAAACATATCCCAGCTCGCACATGCCGGAGAAAGCAAAACAGCATCCCCGCTTACGGCATTCTCATAGCAGATATTTACTGCTTCTTCTAAGGTATCTGCAAAAACAAATTCATGAAATCCATGTTTTTTTGCAGTATTCGCAATTTTTTCCCTTGTTGCACCAATCAGGACTAATTTTTTAACCTTTCCATCAAATGCTTCAATCCACTCATCATATTCGGACTGCTTATCATATCCACCGCCAATTAAAAACGTTGGACGGTTCATCGCGCGGATTCCCTGAATTGCAGCATCCGGATTGGTTCCCTTTGAATCATTATAAAATTTAACTCCGCGTTTTTCCGTAACATACTCAATTCTATGCTCTACCGCTTTAAATCTTACCAGAACTTCTTTTATTTTATCAAATGAAACACCATAATAATATGCCATTGCTGTTGCTGCCATAACATTTTCGTAATTGTGGCGTCCCAAAAGATTTAATTCATTGACATTGCAAACAACTGTTGTCTTTCCCGCTTCGGCAAATAAAATATTTTCTCCATCAAGATAAAATCCGTCCTGTAATTTTTCCCTGCTGCTGAAATAAACAGCTTTGCATGATAACGTCTTTCCAAACTCACGTAAAACAGTATCATCATAATTTAAAACACAAACCCCGGCACTGTCCTGATTTTTCGTAATACTTTCTTTTGCCGCAATATAGTTTTCCATCGTATGATGACGATTCAAATGATCCGGCGTGATATTTAAAATTGCTGTTACCTTTGGTTTAAATTCTACTGCGGTTTCAAGCTGAAAACTGCTGATTTCCGCTACCGTTACCGTATCCTCTTTTGTTTCATCTGCCACACTTGTATATGGAATTCCGATATTACCGACAACTTTCACGTCGTCCTTTACATGTTCCATAATCTCACCTAAAAGTGCGGTTGTTGTTGTCTTTCCATTTGTTCCGGTAATGGCTAAGATATCCCCTTTTGCACACTGATAAGCAAGCTCGATTTCTCCGATAATAAGAACTCCTCTGTCACGAAAATCATTCACCATCGGAAGATCCGTCGGCACACCCGGACTTAATACAACAATATCAAGATTCTTTTTCACCTCATCCGGCAATTCCCCGATTACAATTCTGGCATCCGAAAATACTTCTGCTTTTTCTCTAATTTCTTCTATTTTTGCATCCTTATTTCCCTCAAAAAGAATAAGATCTGCCTGTTTCTTTTTTAGCAACGCAAAAGCTGCAATTCCACTTTTCCCGGTTCCAACAACTAAAACTTTCTTCCCTGTAAATTCCATGTTTTCTCCTTTTGCCCTACCTTCCGGCAATTTTATATTTATAATGCAAGCAATGCCACCATGCAAAGAAGCGCAGTAATAATAGAAAATACTGCAACTACCTTTGTTTCAGACCATCCGCCAAGTTCAAAATGATGATGAATTGGTGCCATACGGAAAATTCGTTTTCCGCCTGTCTTTTTAAAATAAGTGACCTGAATAATAACCGATAAAACTTCAACCAAATAAATAAATCCAACAATCAGAATAAACAACGGCATCTGTAACATATATGCCGTACCTGCAACAAATCCACCGAGTGCCAGAGATCCGGTATCTCCCATAAATACACTTGCCGGATAAACATTAAATAACAAAAATCCAAGTAACGCCCCGACTACTGCACAGGTAATAGGCTCTATTCCGCTTGCTGTTCCGACTGAAACCACGCTAAAAAAGGTTGCGACCATAATCGTAACACTCGTTGCGAGTCCATCTAAACCATCCGTAAAATTAACTCCATTTACGGTTCCTATGACTGCAAAAAACAATAGTGGAATTGCCACCCAGCCTAAATCTAAGTATTTTCCATGACTGAATGGAATTAACATCTCAAGAGATACGCCGGAAACTTTCACCATGTATACCGCAAAAATTGCCGTAACCACAATCTGAAGCAACATTTTCTGCCAGGCTAAAAGTCCATCGGAACGACGTAACACTACTTTTAAATAATCATCTAAAAATCCGATAATTCCAAATCCTACCGTCAGAAATAAAACCGGAATGATTTTCGGATAATCTTTCATATAAAAAATGCAGGTAATAATGACACTAAGCAAAATAATGATTCCGCCCATCGTCGGAGTTCCCATCTTCTTCTGATGCGATTCCAACTCTTTCCGCTCGGTCTGACCAACCTTTAATCGTTTTAAGACCGGTATGATAAGCGGTGCTAATACTGCACTGATCACAAACGCTATAAGAACCGGTATAATTGCATGATATAACATAACTGACACCTCTTTATTGTACTTTTATCCATATCTATCAAGTATACGTTATTTTTTTCTAATGTGCAAGTTATTCCACACGTTCTCCTGCATTTTCCGTAACAGTCTGGCCGTCACTTTGTATTCCAAGATAAGGCAGAATATTTTCAAAAATTTCCTTACAGACCGGAGCTGCAATGGTTCCTCCGTAATAAACACCCTGCGGATTATGAATAATCACAAGACAAAGTACCTTTGGGTCATCTGCCGGTGCAAAACCCAAAAAAGAAGAGATATATTTATGGGCACTTCGCGGCAAGGTCTGGGAAGTAGCTGTCTTCCCACCTATTCTGTATCCTTCAATTTTAGCTTTTTTCCCACCTCCGTCCGATACTACTTTTTCCAGCAACATCCGCATCGTTGCCGAAGTCTGCTCACTTACAATGCCATCCACTGTCTGATACTCAAAAGTTTCTACCGTCTCTTTCTCCTTGTTTTGTACCTCAATCCCAAAATGTGGAGTTACTCTCCTGCCCCCATTTATAATAGAAGAAACCGTTGTTGCAAGTTCTATCGGTGTAATCTGAAATGACTGTCCGAAAGACATGGTAGCAAGCTCCACAAGCCCGATGTTATCTAAAGAATGCATGATCGTCGTTGCTTCTCCCGGCAGATCAATGTTTGTTTTGGAAAGCAAGCCAAATTGCTTAAAATAGCGATAAAAATTATCTACTCCAAGTCTTAATCCCAGTTCTATAAAAACAGGGTTACAGGTAGTTTTTAAATTCTGTTTTTTTACTGCTTTACCAACCATTTCCCCTTATGAGTATTTCCATTTCTCTGATACTCAATCAATCCTTTTTCTTTTAATTGTTTTACACAGGTATTAACATAGGATTCACTCATTCCTGTCATCGCAGGAATTTCTTTTAACATAGTATCCGGATTTTTCTTCCATATTTCCAGTATTCTTTCCGTAACCTCTTCTCTTTTTTTTGTGCTATTATTTTTATGTACGTATGGAACAATCATCCGAAAATCGTTCTCATCCCACCTGCTCTTTTTCCCGTTTACCGGATCAATTGCAAGAAGTTTCTTCTTATCAAAAATAATTTCCAATGTATGATCGGAATGTACCATGATTTTTTCTATCATAAAAATCATCTCTTTGGTTTTTGCCTGCTCAATCACCCTTCCTTCTTCTAAAACTTCCCTTATTTTTCCCAGTCTTTTTTCCAATGCATCTTTATTTTTCCCTTCCTCTTTCCTGTCCGCGATTTTTTTCTCTAAATCTTCTATTTCATGTGATAGTTCACGATTGAACCTTTTAAACTCCATATCTGTAATTACTTCATCCAATAATTTTTGAAACAAAATGTTCTTTTTTCGTTTTAACGCTTCTAACTCTCTTTCTTCTTTTCTTCTGTCCCATTTTGCTTCGTCATCCTGAAGTACTTTTCGTATCACCCCGGATATTTCCTGTACAACGCCCTCTTCTTTTCCAAATATCACATCATACTGCTTGTTACAGACGTTTCGAATCGCATCGAGCACAACATCCTCCCTAACATTACAATTATTACATCCACTCTTCTTTTTTTCTGTTCTTCTACCGTTTTTCATCGCTTTCGAACATTTCCATTCTACCAGGCTGCCAAAACCGGAATCATATTTTGTCCGGTAATAGACCGAACCGCACAACGCGCAATATAATTTTCCCGACAATTCATAACGTCCCACCTTCGTCATATCTCTTGTATAATCAACAAAATTATTTTTTCCCGTCCTTGTTATTAACATTTGCAAAAATTCTTTGTGATATTCTTTACTTACAATAGGCGGCAGGGCATCTTCCACATAAATCCATTCGCTTTCCGGTAATTGATATCGCTTTTTTGTATTAAAATCATACTCTGTGGTATGTAAAATCACAGTTCCATGCGCCCTTTGAGAATACAGCATTTTTCGCCACTGTGATGCTGTAATCGTTTTGCCGCCTTTTCCGCGAATTCCTTTTTGTTCCATCTTATTCGCAAGGGTATAAAACCCATTTCCCTCTTTTATAATTTCAAATGCCTCCCGATATGCTTCCGCTTCTTTCTCGTTAATAACATAGGTATCTTTTCCCGTCTTATCCCATCCAAACATTGGTCTTGTAATATTTAACCCTGATTTCTGCATCTGCCTTCTTTTATGGGAATTTTTTATTTTTTTCGACAGTTCTCTGCTAAAGTCTTCTGCTAAAATTGCTTTAATTCCGGTGATTAAGCTGTCATCCGGTGTATAATATTTATTATCAATGTAAATGTAAAGTTTTTTATGATACAGCGTCAGTTTATCTAAAAACAGATACCAGTCTTTTGCAGAACGCATAAGCCTGTCTATGGATTTTATCATGACAATATCAAATTTATCCTGTTCCATATCTTCTAACAATCTTTGATATTCGCTTCTTTTATAGCTTGTCGTGCCAGATTCCGATTCAATGTACTGCGCAACAACTTCAAATCCCATTGCAATGGCTTTTTCCCTGCTCTCTTGTGCCTGAATACTTAATGCATTCACCTGTGCCTCTTCTTCCGTGGAACAACGATTGTAAATTGCCACTCTTTGCTGTAACATCAAAGGTTCTCCTTATTTTTTGAACTGATAAACATACGAATTTTAAGTTTTTCCTCTTCCGTAAGAAGCCCCTGCTGTGCCAATATTTCTACAATATTAAGCAATAATCTTCTTCTTTGTGCTCCCATTTTCTCACCATAACTTTGTCTTTGTTCCTATCCTATGAACGTTTCCACAAAAAAATGAGCCAGAACCTGGCCCATTTTTATAGGATTCCCACTTAATGCCCTATGCATTCGAAATGGGAAATTGTCTATTAAGCGTTTAAAATTTTGATTCCACCTAATATCGGAATTTCTTTTTCCTGATCTTGACAGGCATACACAAACCCGATAACCCAGAAAATAAAAAGAACCAGACTAAGAACCGGGCTCACAATATGTCCAATCAACGGAATATAGCCGCATACATTAACAATAACATTTGCAATGATTAAAACTAATGACTGATTTAAATGGAATTTTGCTCCTTCTCTGTCCCCGGCACAAAAGGCAATCAGCCAGCCGACCAAAGTAAGATAAGCAATTATTCCGGTTGTTTTTCTATCCATTTACTTAAGTTCCTCCAAAAAATAATACTGTGTGCTATAGTGATATAATTATATCATGGTTTCAACGAAAAAGAAATAAAAATATACCTTTTTAAGATTCGTTTCCAAAACGAGCTATCAAAAATGCACTCGATGCTTCCAGCTTTTCTTTCAGACATTTCAGATTATCATATTCCGCCTGACTTACTTTTTCAACCCGTATCTTGCCCAGTGCTTTTTCAACTGCGGAACAATCTTTTTTAATCTGTTTCTTTTCCGTTTTTTCAATCTCTTTTCCTGCATTTTTTAGTGCCTGATTTACTTTCATAACAAAACGACTGGTTTCCTCTGTAAGAGTCAGGGTATCCCGCCGCAGACTATCCTCACCGGCATACATCTGTGCATCCTGCATTGCCTGGGCAATCTCTGCATCCGTCATCCTGTCATTTGCCGTTATCGTAATAGACTGTTCCTTTTGTGTATCCAGATTTTTTGCAGAAACTTTCAATATTCCATTGGCATCAAGATCAAATGTAACCTCAATCTGAGGTACTCCGGCAGGTGCTTTACGAATCCCCTTTAACTTAAATTTACCAATTGTCTTATTATCCTTCGCCATCGGTCGTTCTCCTTGAAGAACATGGATTTCAACATTACTCTGATAAGGTGCCGCTGTGGAAAATACTTTTGCAAATCGTGTCGGAAGTGTTGTATTTCTTTCAATCAATCTCGTTGCAACACCACCCACTGTTTCAATAGACAAACTCATAGGTGTAACATCTAAAAGCAATAACTCTTTGCCTGTTCCGGCCGCCACAAGAGAATTTCCCTGTAAGGTACTTCCCATAATTGCAGCCCCCATTGCCACACATTCATCCGGGTTTATATTTCTGGAAGGTTCCTTCCCCGTCAGGAATCTTACCTTATCCTGAACAGCTGGGACTCTGGTCGAGCCTCCTACGAGTAAGACTCTTCCTAATTCTGATGCTGTAACCCCAGCATCACTTAGTGCACTCTGAACCGGAACTGCTGTACGCTCAATCAAATCTCTCACCAGTTCTTCAAACTTTGCTCTGCTCAAATTCATATCCAAATGCACAGGCTCACCCTTTTTTTGCGTCAAAAAAGGAAGATTAATATTGGTCGTATCCATAGTAGAAAGTTCTTTTTTGGCTTTTTCCGCCGCCTCTTTTACACGCTGATACGCTACGATATCCTTTGAAATATCTATTTTTTGTTCAGCTTTGAATTGCGAAACAATCCAGTCCGCTATTCTTATATCAAAATCATCTCCACCAAGATGATTATCACCTGCCGTAGCCAAAACTTCAATGATTCCATCTCCAATTTCAATAACCGAAACATCGAAAGTACCGCCCCCTAAATCATAGACCATAACTTTTTGCGTTTCTCCATGATTTAATCCATAGGATAAGGCCGCGCTGGTAGGCTCGTTAATAATACGAAGAACATTCAAACCTGCGATCTTCCCAGCATCCTTTGTTGCCTGGCGCTGTGCATCATTAAAATATGCCGGAACCGTTATGACCGCATCGGTAACCGCTTCTCCAAGAAAATCCTCTGCATCCTTCTTTAACTGCATCAACACCAGAGCACTGATGGTCTGTGGCTTGTAAGTCTTTCCATCAATTTTCACAGTCCAGTCCGTTCCCATATGTCTTTTCACTGAACTTATTGTTCGCTCTGTATTGGTAGCCTGTTGCCTTTTGGCTGTTTCTCCGATTAGACGTTCCCCGGTTTTTGTAAAAGCAACAATACTGGGTGTTGTCCTTCCACCTGAACCATTCGGTATAATGACCGGTTCTCCATTTTCAATCGCCGCTACACAGCTGTTTGTTGTTCCAAGATCAATTCCTATGACTCTGCCCATTATTTACCTCCGTCATTTCTAATCTTATTCACAAAAAAGTATTCTATAAATTATCAAGGTCACAGCTTTGTTATAGCACCGCTGTTAGCACACGTCAACATCGAGTGCTAATATTTAATAAAATTTTAATGACAAAAATAACCCTGTAATCCAAAACAGATTACAGGGTTATTTGACGGTTCTTAGCTACTTAGCCCAAATTATTCACAACCACCACACAGCAAGTGAATAATTTAGGCTTAAATATATTGCTCTAATCCATCCGTTGTATTTTTAATTTCTACAATAGCATCTTTCGCCTTTCTTGCATACTCTAAATTCTGTATGCTCATATTACTTGCCTGCTCCGCACTTGCAGTAACCTCTTCGGTCGTAGCAGACAACTGTGAAATACTCTCAACAATCTTATTGTTAGAATCTGACAAATTTGTGATTCGTTCGTCAATATCGTTAATATTTTTTATCAATTCTATCATATTTGTATTTAACTGTTCAAATGTATCTGCTGCTGAAAGAATCATCTCATTCTGCTGCTCTGCTGCTGCCACGGAATTCTCAACAGATCCTGTTACTTCATTGGCATTCTGATTCAATTCATCAATAATCTTTGATATTTCTTCGGTTGAGCTTCTTGTCTGTTCTGCCAGCTGCCGAATCTGATCTGCTACTACCGCAAATCCTTTTCCTGCTTCTCCGGCTCTTGCACTTTCTATGGAAGCATTTAATGCAAGCAAATTCGTCTGATTTGAAATGTTAAGAATCATACTGGTGATTTCTTCTACTTCTTTTGTTTTATTCTGAAGCCGTCCCATTGCTTCTGTTACCTGCTTATTGGTATCCGCAATCATAACTGACTGCTCTTTTAAACTTTCCATAACCTTCAGGTTTTCCTTAATACCTTCATTCGACTCTGTTGCAATGCCGACCATTTTTTTGGAGCTTTCTCCCGTCAGCGTAATTTCATTTTGAATATCCTGTGTCATATTATTCTGAGCCTCAATATTCTGGGCAGTCAGATTTGTTGCAGAAGAAATTTCCTGCATACTGTTTGTCACTGTCTCAGTACTCTCTAACAGATTGTCCACCATTCCGGTACTGCGGTCAGATTCTTCCTTTACTGTTTTTGAGATAGATACAATCTCATCCATGATGACCTTTTGTGCCCCACTCTGTTCTTCAATATTTCCTAATGCATCATCACTAAATTGCTTTGAAATGGTTCCCACTCTCGTTAATACATAAAAGATTCCAAGTGTAACTCCAAAGGAACAGAAATCTTGTACCGGTGGAATTCCTCCTGTCGTTTTTGCCCGAACAGCCTCTATTAATATGTAGATAACAACATATAATATTACATTTTGTCTATGTGCTTTCCTATCATAATAAGGAATCTGTACTGCCACTACTCCAACCAGCAAAAGTGGTAAAAATGTAACATCCGTCAACAGTCCAAATAGTAAAACTTCAAACGCCACCTCAAAAGTAATGGCTGTCTTCAAATGCTTTGTTGACTTGTTTTTAAAAAAGCCAAAAGAATTCACAAGAGCTGCTCCAATCAATCCAACAACACTCACGATCATACCTGCAATTGAAATTTCACCTGTTTTTCCTTCCATGATTGCAAAAATTAGTAAGATTAACATTAATGCATCCGAGGAAAGAAGATACAACCGGTTCAATACATAATAACGTTCTTTTTCATCATTAAAACGATATTTCTTTTGTTCACCCATTTTCATTTCTCCTTCATATGAATTTTATCTGTATCTTATCCTTAAATGTAGTTACATTATACAACCTGTCTGTAAGTTTTGCCACATTTTCCTATGTTTTTTATCAAAAAATTGTAACAGTTCAGTCACGCCATTCGCAATCTCGCACTTCGTGCTTCAAAGCTTGTTTCACAAGCGGATTGCTCATAACCAGGCGTTCAGCTCATAACCAATATTGTGTGTTCATCCATGCAAGCATGATTCTCCCACAATATTGGTTATGGCTGAACTGTTACAAAAAATTTTATTACAACTTTCATTTGAATCATTATTTCACTACTACCTGCTTGCAGGAGTTCATGATGCCTTCCTCGAAAGTTTCGGCTCCATGTCCTGTCGTTTTAGCACAACGGATTCTCCTGTCCTCCACAATTTTATACCCGGGACAAAAAAAACGATCTTCAAGACTTACCACGCCCTGTTCTAAGGCAGCTGCTGCCGTAATGACTTTAAACGTGGAGCCAGGCTCATACGTATCATTAATGCATGGATTTCTCCACATCTGATTTAAGAGTTCCTGTTTTTTTGCCGTATCTGTTTCTGCTGTTTCATCATTTAATGTAAAGGGATGATTCAAATCAAATTCCGGTGCATTTGCCATCGCATAGATTTCTCCATTCTGTGGATTCATAATAAGAATGCTGACACGATCTGCCTGCTTTTTTTCCATCGCTTTTTCTGCCATCTGCTGTGCATACATCTGAATGTTATAATCCATGCTGATGATTAAATTGTTACCGTCAATCGGATCTTGTCTGCTCTCCCCCGCATTTTCTATTTCTACACCTCTTGCATCCGTGAGCGTTAAGATTTTACCATTGGTTCCTTCCAGAAAGCTGTCATATTTTACTTCCAATCCCACAATTCCCTGATTATCACCACCGGTAAACCCAATCACTTTAGATCCCAACGTATCATAAGGATAATAACGCTTATAATCCTCATCTACTTTTACCCCGGCAAGCGAATATTCCCGAATTGCGTCTCCAACTGATTTCTCTACATTCGTTTTGATTCGTTCAATGGAGCTTACCTTTTCCACTCGCTTTCTGACATCTGCTTCCTCCATGCCAAGTTCTTTCACCAGCACAGAAATCACCTTCTCCGGTTCCTTCACCTGACTATGGATAACCGATATTGTACAAACTGTTTTATTGGAAGCTAACACCACTCCATTCCGATCAAGAATTTCTCCTCTGGCTGCCTTGATATCACGCTCTCTTTCATGCAATTCCTGCGCCTTCACCCCATAATATTCCGATTGGAATATCATAAGGTAAATGAGCCGCCCTATCAGCCCCACAATCATAAAAAACATCAGTCCAAATACAAAAACAATCTTTTTTCGGTAAACTGTTTTATTCCGGTACAAGAAAAACCTCACAAAAGTCGTTGTTATTATCTTATTACTGCTTTTGTGAGGTTATGTTTTTTATTCATTCACTACACTGACATCATCTGTAACTACTTCTGCCGGTGTCTGGGCGCCCTGTTCGGCAACATCTGTTGCCGGAGCATCACTTGCTTCACTTTGTTCTGCCGGTACTTCATCCGTCTGCTGTCCATCGGTCTGTGGCTGTTCCCCGCCATTTTCTGCAGCAGCTGCTGCCTGTGCCTGCTGTCTCGCTGCCGGGAGCGTTGGATTGACTGGCATCTCTTCTTCCGGTATCAATGGCTGATCCGGATAAATATTAAGATAAGGAAGAACTTCCGCAAAGATGTCTTTTGCAATTCCCTGTGCATAACTGCTGTGCGCTTCATCCTCCGCATTTGGCTCATCTACAACAACATAGACCATAAGCTGCGGCTTCTCCTGCGGTGCGTACCCGATAAAAGAAACTAAATAGTTTCCCTGTCCACGCGGTACTTTCTGGGCTGTTCCGGTTTTACCGCCCATGGAATAACCATTTACTTTTGCATACTTTCCGGTTCCACCTTCTGAAACCGTGGAATACAGATAGCCTTTCAATGTTTCTGACGTTGTTTCGGAAATCGTCTGCTTAATTAACATATCATCTTTTGTTTCTATCGTATTTCCATTTGCATCTGTTATTTTTTTCACAACATGAGGCTGATAATAATTTCCACCATTAATAATGGAACAGAATGCACTGCCAAGCTGCACCATTGTTGTATTAAAGTTCTGTCCAAATGAGTTCGTTGCCAGATCAACTGCAGTCATATTGTCCGCAGTATAAATCAAGGAATCCGTTCTTCCCTCACCGGGCAGATCGATATTCGTCCTCTGTCCAAATCCAAACACTTTCTGATATTCTACAAAATTATCGACACCGATGGAATACGACATCTGCATCAAGGCATCATTACAGGAATTCATCATTGCTTCCCGTATTGTCTCCATCCCATGTCCGTTTCGATTGACACAGTGAATCGTATGACCCGAAATCTGTTCTGATCCATCACACAGATAAGTCTCGTTTCCGGTCAATGTCCCGGTCTCAAGTCCTGCCGCCACGGTAAACGGTTTTGCTGTAGATCCAGGCTCATAAGTATGCGTCACACAGTAATTCTGCCACAAAGCATTTAACGCATTTAGCTTATCCTCATCACTCATTCCCGCAAGCTGTTCCGGTGTATAATACGCACTTAAATCTCTCGGATTGCTGGAGTCATAATTCGGATACTGTGCCATTGCAAGAATCTCGCCATTCTGAGGATTCATCACCAGAACAGCCGTATTCTTGCTTCCCGAACCTTCCCTTGCCACGTTCGTGTTATCTGCCTGAAACTGTGCAATCTTTTGCTCCACAATAGACTGTATATGCAAGTCGATCGTAGAAACTACTACATTGCCGTCTTTTGCATTCTTAATCGTCTTTTCAAAATTATTATCGGAATTAAGATAACCATACTCTCTGCCATTAATTCCATTTAGCGTACTATTGTAAGAATTCTCGATTCCTGCCATTCCGACGTTCCCGGAAGTCGTAAATCCGATCACAGAACTTCCGATAGAACCATATGGATATTTTCTGATATATTCCTTTTCAAACCAGACGCCCTTGATATTCGGATGATTCTTCGTGTCCTCCTGCAATGCAATAAACGGCTGTATCGTCTCATAAGGAAGTTTTTTTAATAGAACGTTATACTGCTTATTTGGATTTTCCTTCACTAACTGATGAAGTGTTTCTGAATTAAGTTCCGGAAAACACTGCACAAGTGCAGCAATCGTCGGCTCTAAATTCTTCTCGTCATTCGTGAGTACTTTACAATCCAATATCACATTATAAACATCGGTACTGGTTGCAAGAATCGTTCCTTTCGTATCGACGATATCTCCTCTTCGATATGGAATGATGGTACTGTCATATTCCTGCTGGGAAAGAACGATTTTTTCGTATTTCTCGCCACTTGTATACTCAATATACATAAGACGTCCTATTAAACCAATCAAAGCCACTGATATTAGAGAAAACACTACCAGCAGCTTTTTTTGCATTTTTTTTGAAAATTTTGTAAGTATTCTTTTTTTCTTTGCCACTTTTTCACCTACTTAGAAGGTATGTCACTGTACTGATTCATATAGTCATCATCTGACACTTCATAATACATAATCTGATCCGGTGAAGCATAGACCATTCCAAGCTGATTAACCGCAACATCCTTAACATGATTCAAATCCACCGATGTTGCAATTCGTTTTCTGGTTGCTTCATTTTCAATCAACACATCTGAAACCTGGCTTTCCAGTCTTGAAATATTATGCATACGTTCTGTCAGATCTGCCTGAATCCGAATATATAAAACAGATATGATACCAATTACCAATACTGCCATTGTTAAAAACATAACATATCCCTTGTCCATAAGCAATGCTTTTTGCTGATTTCTTTTGGCTGCATACTTATTCTGACGTCGTCTTGCTTCTCTCTCTTTTTCTTCCCTTGTGACGCGTTCTCTTCTGTAATCCGGTGCAGCTTCTAATTTGCGAACTGTATTTCCATCTATATAAGTATAATTTCCCTTCGGTACTGTCCTCATACATATCTCTCCCTTGATTTTTATTTATTCAGATGTCTTTCAAACACTCTAAGTTTTGCACTTTTCGAGCGCTTGTTATAACAAAGCTCCTCTTCACTCGGTAAAATTGGTTTTCGTGTAACCACTTGTCCTTTTGAAACTTTCCCACACACACATACCGGAAATTCCTTCGGGCAGGTACATGGATTCTCATTTTTACGGAAACTGGTCTTTACAATACGGTCTTCTAAGGAATGAAACGTGATAATGCAAAAACGTCCTCCCTCATCCAATAAATCAATCATTGTATCAAGATTATCCTGTAACACCTCAAGCTCTTTATTCAATTCAATACGAATTGCCTGGAAAGTACGCTTTGCCGGATGACCGCCTGATTTTTGTACTTTCATCGGAATAGATGCTTTGATAATTTCTATGAGTTCTCCCGTTGTTGTAATTTCTTTTGTTTTTCTTGCTTCTACGATATGTTTTGCGATATTCTTTGCAAAACGATCCTCTCCAAAATCTCTGATAATACGATACAAATCCTGCTCAGAATAATCATTCACGATATCTTTTGCCGTAAGCGTCTGCCTCTGATCCATACGCATATCAAGCGGAGCATCTGTTTCTCTGTAAGTAAATCCCCGTTCCGGCGTATCAAGCTGAAAAGACGATACCCCAAGATCTAAGAGTATTCCATCTACTTTTGTAATTCCAAGCTTCAAAAGCTCATCCTTCATCGCTGCATAGTTACTTCTTACAATTGTAACCTTACTGGCATAATTAGAAAGACGTTCTTTTGCAGCTGCAATGGCATCGGCATCCTGATCAATTCCAATCAGTCTTCCCTTATCCGATAATCGTTTTACGATTTCAAGGGAATGCCCTGCACCTCCAAGTGTACCATCCACATAGATTCCATCCGGCTTAATATTCAAATTTTCAATTGTCTCATGTAACAATACTGATTTGTGGTTAAACTCCATTTTCTTCTCCATTTCAGTTTCTGATCAAAGTTCATCTCACATCTGACATTAACCGGATATTCTTAATACTCTGGTTACTAGATGCCAAGTCCAAGTTCCGCCATGTGTTCTGCCACTTCATCCATATCATCATAAGTGTTGGAATCCTGCCATTTCTGCTTATCCCAAATCTCGACACGGTTAAACACACCGACAGATACCACATCTTTTTCGATTCCTGCGTATTCCCGCAAAACCGCAGGAAGTAAGATTCTTCCCTGCTTGTCCACTTCACAGTTTGCTGCACCTGCAAAGAAGAAACGGGCAAACTTTCTTGCATCTTTCGTGGTAAGTGGTACATTACGAAACTTCTCTTCGATGTTATTCCATTCTTCTTTCGAATACACAAACAGACACCCATCCAATCCTTTTGTCACAACAAATTCATCTCCAAGCTGGTCTCTGAATTTGGACGGAACAATGAGTCTGCCTTTTGTATCAACTGTGTGATTGTATTCTCCCATGAACATAGAAAACACCTCTGTTGGTAAAGCACCCGGTATTCGAACCAGACTACCACACTCTGGTCCCTGTCCTACCACTTCGTACCATTATTCACCACTTTCCTCCACTTTCTTGTCCATCATACTCCATTTTTCTCAAAAAAGCAAGTTTTCCACAAACAAAAATGAGGAAAACGAAAGCGTTTCGTTTTCCTCATTTTCTGTATACTATATGTAGTATTTTTCTAAACCGATTCCCGCAAATCCTGTGCCAAAGTATAAATAGATTCCAGAATCTTCCTGCAGCCTTTCATATCCTCTACGGTAGAATCTGCAATTCTAAGTCCTTCTGTGGAGGATGCAGCCACTTCTTCCCCGGTTGCAGACAAGTGGGTAATATTATCTGAAATCACTCCGGTAGCCTCTAAGATCTTTTCGATGCTTGCTTCTGCTTCATTGATATTTCTGGTGAGTTCGTCAACTTCTTCCCCGACTTTACCGAATTTTTCTCTGGTATTTTCAATCAATTCATTCTGCTTTTCAACCGAAGCAACTGAATTCTCAATACTGTCATTTGCACGTTTGGTGTCTTCATTCAGTTTATCAATAATCTCGGTAATATTCGTAGATGCTTCTTTGGTCTGTTCCGAAAGCTGTCTGATTTGCTCTGCCACTACCGCAAATCCCTTTCCGGCTTCTCCCGCACGCGCCGCCTCGATGGACGCATTTAATGCCAGAAGATTCGTCTGATCAGAAATACTGATAATGGAGCCGACAAAATCCTGCACTTCTTCAACTTTTGTGGTTAAACTCTTAATCACTTCTACTGTGAAATTACTTGCTTCCTCTACATTCTGTGCCTGTTCTTTTAATTCACGAACAACCCCGGCACCTTCCTTTACCGTCTCATCCGTTCTTTTCGATGCCGCAATCATCTCACGGATTCCATTTTCTGCTGTATCCGTATGACTCTGGATGTCAGAACACATGATGGCCTGTTTCTGGATTGCTTCTGCCGTACTCTCTGTACTTTCCGCAATATCGCGGATCGAAGTATGGCTCACATCAATGCTGTTCTCTAAGTTATCCAGCATACCCATTGCATTGTCAAAATGTTTCATAACATTCTCTGCAACAAGAATCATCTTCTGATTGCTTTCTTCCTGCACCTTTGCTGCTTCCCGTAATCCTCCAAGATTTTCTTCATTAAAGCGAATCAGAAGCTTTGTCGCATTAATTGATGTATAAGCTGTCAGGCAAAGAACCAGAATTGCGACCACATTATACATCAATGTTACCTGATCATTTGGATCATAAGTAATAATCATCCGAATTATATTTACTGCAATTGCCACAATGTTTCCCGCTACAGCAAGACGATAATCGAGATACATCATTGTCACAAACAATAACGGAAATGCATATGCATATGTACTGGGTGTCGTATTTACCAGTGAAAGTATCACATATCCCGCTGCCATACTGGTTGCCATGATAATTGCACCCTGCCGTGTTCCTTTCTTCGTAATGTATGCGATTGCCGAAACCACAATCACCAGGATTGCTGTAATCATCTGCAGCATCGTTCTCCCAACGCTGGTGCCTTCGGTAGTTGCAAGCCATGCAACCATGCTGATTGCCACATAGCCAAATATAATCGCACTTACCGTAAAAACTACCTTACTTGCCCTTTTGTACTGTTCTTCTGTCATAAATTTCATCCTCTCCTCATGCTTTTATTTCCGTCATTTGATGCTGTGCTAATTCCATTCTTTCTCATGCACATCAATGTAACGTTCAATCAATTTATCCAAACTCACACTGAGTTGATAACAAGCTTCAAAATCTGTCATTTCTTCCATTGCTTTATTCAATTGTCTGCGCACCTGCTCTATCTCCTCTTGCAGCGCTTTCTTATCTGCCCATACCACCTTGTTTTCCAATACTGCCTCCGTCTTACATCCGTCATAGCATCTATATAAAACCATATCTCTACGAATGTTTCAACCGATGTTTTTCCTTTGCCTGATAAAAAAATTCCGTTATACTCTCAACTGCCTGATGATTCAAAGCAACAATGCTATGAATATCATCCTCAACACAATTCTTGCGTCTCAGATAATCATCATGGCTTTTCTGAATAAATTCAATCAGTGCCTCCGGTGTTTTTAAGTCAACAACTAATTTTTTGTCCTTTTTGACTTCCGGGCTCTTTAAATAGTTCCGAAGTTTTCTCTTTAATTCTTCCTCATACACACAATGATCCTTTAAATTTCCGGGATAAATCTTATTATGAGGAAAGGTAAAATAATCTGCCAGATAATGTGTAACCTGCCCAAGGTTCCTATAATACTTTGACTTTTGTCTTTTGTACTTTTTTTCATAATCAGAAGAAAGTTTCCTAATCTCCCTCTTTACATCCTCAAAAGTTCCGGTTATTTCATGCTTTTTGTATACAAATGATGGTTTACAATCCGGCAATATACTTCCAAGGTAAAAAGCCAGTTTATGTTTCTTCAAATTTCTGTCATCCAAATTCTGTACAAGATATCGTGCCAATGAAATATGTGATTTCTTTCTCATGAAAATCCCTCCATGAAATATCTTTCTTTGAAATGCATCCATTAGAAACTACTATTTATATATTACTTCCATATTCTTGTTTTTTCAAGTTTTTTCGCATATCTCATCCATGTTTTTTCCATATTTAAGAAAACTTTTATAATTATAAAAAAAGTATCTGTTTTTTTCTTCCCCATATACGCGGAATTTTTTTCTTGTACAACAACTTTTATCCATTGAAATGAATACCTTTTTCGCAGACTGCAAAGAACCGCTTGTAACACAAGCGGTTCTTTGTCCGCTAAAGCGGACATTCGCAATCCGCTCTTCTACTTCTCTTCTTCTTTTACTTCCTCACGAATGGTTTTCGTGCGGATTTCTTCACAAATTGCAGTAATAAATTCGCCCAAAGGTTTTACCCCTTCATCTCCGGCAAAACGGCTTCGTACGGAAACAGTTCCGTCCGCTTCTTCCTGCTGTCCTACGACTAACATATATGGCAGTTTGTCTAATCTAGCCTCACGAATCTTATAACCAATCTTTTCGGAACGGGCATCTACCGTTGCATCCACTCCATTTTTCTTTAATTCTGCACATACTTTATTCGCATATTCTTCATATTTATCTGAAATCGGAAGAACACGTACCTGTTCCGGACAAAGCCAGGTCGGGAATTTTCCTGCATATTTTTCAATCATCCATGCTAATGTTCTTTCATAGCATCCAAGAGATGTTCTATGAATGATGTATGGACGTTTCTTATCCCCATTCTGGTCAATGTAATACATATCAAAATTTTCCGCAATTGCGCAGTCAAGCTGAATGGTACACATCGTGTCTTCTTTCCCATACACATTTTTTGCCTGAACATCAATCTTTGGTCCATAGAATGCAGCTTCACCTTCCGCTTCCACAAACGGAACATTCTTTTCTCTTAATACTTCACGGAGTGCCTCCTGGGTTCTGTTCCAGTATTCATCATCGCCAAGGTATTTCTTTTTATTGTTTGGATCCCATTTGGACAGGCGATACGTAACATCCTGTTCCAATCCAAGGGTACTTAAAATGTAATAGGTTAAGTCAAAGCAACGTTTTAATTCTTCTTCTGCCTGATCCGGTCTAAGCACCAAATGACCTTCCGTGATGGTAAACTGACGTACACGGGTAAGTCCATGCATCTCGCCGGAATCTTCACAACGGAATAAGGTTGATGTTTCGCTCATACGATATGGCAAATCGCGATAAGAATGCTGTTCATTCTTGTATACAAAATACTGGAATGGGCAGGTCATCGGACGAAGTGCAAACACCTCTTTATCATGCTCTTCATCACCCAATACAAACATTCCATCCTTGTAATGATCCCAGTGACCGGAAATCTTATATAAATCGGATTTCGCCATAAGTGGTGTTCTTGTTCTTACATAACCCCAGTCATTATCCTCCAGGTCTTCAATCCAACGCTGCAATTTCATAATGATTTTGGTTCCCTTTGGCGTAAATAACGGAAGTCCCTGTCCAATCACATCCACTGTCGTAAATAAGCCCATCTCGCGACCTAATTTGTTATGATCACGACGTTTTGCATCTTCTAACTTTTCCAGATATTCATTCAGTTCTTCTTTTTTATTAAATGCTGTACCATAAATTCTCTGTAAACGGGCTTTCTCGGAATCTCCTCTCCAGTATGCCATGGAAGAAGAGGTTAATTTAAATGCCTTAATACCTTTTGTTGTCATAAGATGTGGTCCCGCACAAAGGTCTACAAACTCTCCCTGATCATAGAAAGAAATTTCTGCATCTTCCGGTAAATCCTCAATAAGCTCTACCTTATATGGTTCATTTCTGTCTTTCATGAATTGAATGGCTTCATTTCTAGGAAGCGTAAAGCGTTTTAATTCATGTCCTTCTTTGATGATTTTTTTCATTTCTGCTTCCAATTTATCCAAATCTTCTCTGGAAAATGGTTCTGCATCAAAATCATAATAGAATCCGTCCTCAATGGCAGGTCCAATTGTAATTTTTGCATTCGGGAATAATCTCTTAACTGCTTCTGCCAAAACATGGGAAGCGGTATGACGAATTACCGTAAGACCTTCTTTATCATTTGCAGTCAAAATATTTAAGCTGCAATCTTTGTCGATTACGGTTCTTAAATCAACTACTTCTCCGTCTACCTCTCCGGCACAGGCAACTCTTGCCAGACCTTCACTGATATCTTTTGCGATATCATATACGCTAAGCGCCTCGCTATACTCTTTTACAGAACCATCTTTTAATGTGATTTTCATGTTACAATCTCCTTTTTCTATCTACGTTTTTTATCTTTAACGAAAACTTAAGCATTCGTCATCTTCATCTTCCCAAAAATCATCCGTATCTGCATTTTCTTTATCTTCTCCCGGATAAGTTCCATTGTAGCATCCATTGTGGCTTCCAATCATGGTTTTCTTTTTGGGTGAAAACAAAATCCCAAGCAAAATTCCTGCCAGCGTACAGGTGGTCACCGTCAAAAACAGTTCTCTTTTTGACATGATTTTTTCTTCATCCATGTTTGAAAAAATTCTTTTCAAAAATGCTTTCATAGTTTTCCTCCTTCTCTGTCAAACGGACATTTGCAATCCCCTTCGTTACCTGCTCATTGTATAGGAAATTCCCTGAAATTTCCTATACAACAAAAAACCCCTGCACTGTTTCCAGCACAGGGGACGATTTACAACGCGGTTCCACCCCGGTTACTCTTACACTATAATATCATGTAAGAATCACTCATTACGATAAAACTATCTGATGATAACGGAATCACCGGACCGGATTGGGGTCACTCAGAGTTAGTTTTCCAATGCTTCCTGTAAAGATGCTTCCAGCAACTGCATCTCTCTCTGATACACTTCACATTGTACTCGTCTCGTCAACGTGTTTTACATTTTCTATAATGTATTCTAATCCTATTTTTCCTAATTGTAAAGCAATTTTTTATCAAAACATATCTTTCCGCAGATACTGTGCCGTTATGGTCTCTGACGTATCTACCATTTCCTTTGGTGTTCCTTTAAATACCACTTTCCCACCGTCCGAACCTCCATCCGGTCCGATGTCTATAATATAATCCGCCTGTTTCATTACGTCCAGATTATGTTCGATGATAATAACGGTATTTCCTTTTTGCACCAGTCCGTCAAACAGCTCCATGACTCTTTCTATATCCGAAGCATGAAGTCCCGTCGTCGGCTCATCCAAAACATAAATGTTCCCTTTTTTGTTTAATTCTTTTGCAAGCTTGAGTCGTTGTCTCTCTCCACCGGACAGTAAGGACAGGGGCTGTCCTAAAGAAAGATAAGATAACCCCACTTCTTTTAAAGCATTTAACTGTTTCTTTATCTTTGCATTTTTACTTCCTTCAAAAAATTCATCCGCTTCCTCTACCGACATATCTAAGATTTCTACAATGTTTTTCCCCTGATAGCAATAAGACAATGCTTCCTTATTATAACGTTTTCCCTCACATTCTTCACACACCGTTACCACCGGATCCATGAAAACAAGTTCTGTCACCACAACACCTTTTCCTTTGCAAGACGGACAGGCACCTTTACTGTTAAATGAAAACATTGCTGCATCCACTCCGTTTTCTTTTGCCATCAGTTTCCTTATTTCATCAAAAAATCCAAGATACGTTGCCGCTGTCGAGCGTCCGGTTGCCGTGATTGGAGACTGATCTACCAATACCACCCGGTCCTTATACGTTTCTGCAAACACATCTCGAATCAACGTGCTTTTACCGGAACCTGCGACTCCTGTTACTACCGTTAAAACATTGAGCGGAATATCAACCGATACATTTTTCAAATTATGAAGACTGGCATTATGAACCGGAAGAAATTCTTTCGGTTTGCGTACTTTTTCCTTTAGTGGAATCTTTTTTTGCAACGCTTTTCCTGTCAATGTATCAGACGAAAGTAACTTCTCATAACTTCCCTGAAACAAAATCTGTCCACCGCCCCGCCCGGCTTTCGGTCCTACATCAATCACTTCATCCGCAATGGAAATCACATCCTTATCATGCTCCACCACCAGTACTGTATTTCCTTTGTCTCTAAGACTTTTTAACAGTTCCGTCATACGGTATACATCTCTTGGATGCATGCCTGTACTTGGTTCGTCAAAAATATACATCATGCCTGTCAGGGAACTTCCCATATAACGTACCAGTTTCAGGCGCTGTGCTTCTCCGCCGGAAAGAGAGGTCGATTCCCGATTCATACTTAAATATGGTAATCCGATATCAATCATCCGAGTCAGCGTCTTTTTTATATTTTCCAGTATCGTTACTGCCCTTACATCGCTTATTTCGTCTATCACTGCACGTAACTTCAAGAACTCCATATCTGCCATTTCCGCTATATTATATCCGTGAATGCGGCAGTTAAGCACCTCCTCATTCAGTCTTTTACCGTGACAGACGGGACATTCTTTTTGCTTAATTAATTCGTCTGCCCTGCTTTTTAACGTATCACTTTTATCTGACAAATCCCGTTTTAACAGGAGCCTTGAAATATGATTATAGACGCCCTCCATATGTTTATCTAAAACCGGTTCATCTTTCTCATACGCTCCATACAAAAGCAGATTTCTTTCTTTTTCCGTAAAATCTTTCCACTTCTTTTTGGTATCAAATAATCCACTCTGTTTGTATGCTTTCCAGTACCAGCTGCCCTGTTTAAAGGCACTGTAATTAACCATGCCATCCTCCCAGCTGCGTTCCGGATCAAACAGGGATTCCACATCAATTTCCATCACCTTTCCCATTCCGGAACAATGTGGACACATCCCCTTTGGATCATTAAAGGAAAAGCAGGATGCACTACCGACAAAGGGTTCGCCAATTCTGGAAAACAAAACACGAAACGATGCATACAAATCCGTTATCGTTCCCACTGTAGAACGTGCATTCCCTCCGAGCCTGCTCTGGTCAATCAAAACAGATGGGGAAAGATTTTCTATCCGTTCTACATGCGGCTTCTCATGCTTCGGCAGCCTGCCTCTTACAAATGCCGGATATGTCTCATTCATTTGTCTCTGGCTCTCCGCAGCAATCGTATCAAATACAATGCTGGATTTTCCGGAACCGGATACACCGGTAAATACCACAATCTTTCCTTTCGGAATCGACAGCGAAACGTTTTTTAAATTGTTCTGGGTCAGTCCTTTTATTATAATTTCATTTTGCTGTGACATACCGTTTATTCCTCCTTAAGCACAAGACAATTCTCTTTTTCCTGATACAGGAAAAACATACTTAGTAAAAGCGTAACTCCCTCTGTAAATGGTGCTGCCATCCAGATCCCATTCATTCCAAACCAGATCGGCAGAATAAAAATGCAAATCAAAAGAAGCACCAGTCCTCTGGAAGATGAAATAATTGCAGATTCTTTTGCTTTCCCGATCGACGTAAAATAAAATGACGTAATCACATTCACCCCGGAAAAAAGAAACGAGAGCATAAAAATTCTCATTCCGGTCTGCACCATCGCTTTTACCACATCATTTTTCACAAAAAAGTTACTGTATGCGCCTGCCCCAAGTAACATAACAAGCATCACAATTCCACCAATTGCAAAAACAAACTTATTTGTTGTTTTCCGAATTTCCTTTGCCAGTTCCTTTTCCTTTGCACCATAGGTAAAACTGATAAGCGGGCTTGCTCCCTGTCCAAAACCGATCACAATCATGCTGAATAAATAGGATACATACCCGACCAGCGTGAATGCAGTTACTCCATCCACTCCCGCATAACGCATAATCACAAAATTATAGGCAAACATGGAAATACTCATGGATATTTCTCCGATAAATTCAGAACTTCCGTTTAATATCGTACTCCGAAAAACTTCTTTGTTAAAGGTAAATCTGTGGAAATGATAAATTTTTGATTTCTTTATAAAATAGAAGATACTGCAAACAAGTGTAACCAGTGCTGCAATAAGAGATGCCATGGCAACTCCGGTAACTCCAAAATCAAAACGCCCTGCAAAAAGATAATCCAGTAAAACATTAAGCAAAACATTTCCAATATTAATTTTCATAAAAAACTGCGGATTCCCTTCTCCCCGAATAAACATTCCGAAAGAAGAATTGATTACCATAACCGGTAATTCCAAAAGCATGATGTAATAATAATCCCGAAAATAACCGGCAACCTGACTGTCTGCATGCAAAATCAAAAGCATCGGCTCAAAGCAGAAAAACACCACAATACTGACAAGTCCGGTTACTACAGCCGTTGTTGCAATTGTCTGATTAAAGACTTCATTACAGTATGCGATATCTCCTGAACCAAGCGCCATACCGGCAATCGCTGCACTTCCGACCGCAAGCATCAGTCCCAGTGCAAGGTACAAATATACAATCGGCAATCCCAGATTAACTGCTGCCATTCCTTCTGCTCCCACATAGTTTCCGATAAAAAATCCATCTGCAAATGTAATCAACGACGTAAGTACCATAGCAATAATTGATGGAATTGCAAATTGCAGCAATACCCCTACTCTTTGTTTTTTGATTCGTTCCAAATCCATAAAAAATCCTCCTTATCTTAGACAATTTCCCAGTGGCATTGTCCATTATAAGGAGGTATTTTTATATATACTTCTGAATTCTTGCTCTATTTTATAATCTCTTACTTTTGATCCCGATATCATATTATTGGAATGCAAAAATCAATTTCCATATACATGGTATCACAATTCACACTTCGATAGATTTCGAAGTTGTATCGCTTGTCAATCTGAAAACCGCTTTGGGGAAACCAGACATTATGGATTCCCTGATAAGCTGCATAGATTTCTCTTGTGTACCCTTTAAAGTGATATACCGCATATTTCCCGCCCGGTAACATATGCGTATTTTCAAGAGGACAGCTTTCATCTGTACTGATACAGATTTCATACAGGCACTTGTCTTCTCCGGTAATCAGCGGATCATCCAGCGTCAATTCCATTAACAGTGTTTCTTCTTTTATATAATCCTGATATTTATTCACAAAAAACTTCCAATCCCGTTTTAAATCTGCATAATTACCAATCCATCTTTCATAAATCACAAAATAATCCGGAAGCGTTTCTATGGTAATTTTACTGTCACATTCCGCAAAAGTTTCCATCTCTTTTCCTGCCTGACAAAAAAGTGGACATTCCACGGAACGTCTGTAACTGTCTTTGCGAAAATCAGAAGGCGATACCCTGTACTGTCCCCGGAATGCAGAACTGTAATTTGATGAGCTATAACCAAAATCGGAGCTGATATCTGTAATACTCCTCTCCTTCTCAATTTTTAAACGAAACGCACTCTGATCCATTTTTACGCGTTTTATAAAGGAATAAACACTTTCTCCTGTTTCCGCTTTAAACAGACGGCTGAAATAAAACTTTGAAAAATGACAGTAATCTGCCACTTCATCCACTGTGATATTCTCTCCGGCATGTTCCACAATATATTCAATTGCACGATTTATTACTTCGCTTTTTATCATATCTTCACATGATACCTTTTCTATCCTGTCTCTTTCAGAATAAGTATAACACTTACCTTTTCGAATTCCAAGGCAAACAATGCGAAAGCAATGATATCCTATTCCTAAAAATTAGCATCCATCATGTATTCTCCACCTTAAAGTCAAATCGCTTTTTTCACTTCCACTCCGCTACGCTCCGTCATTGCATAGGGATTTAGTACCTGCTCTAAAGTCTTTTCATCCATAAACTCATTTTCCAACACAATTTCACGAACCGTTTTTCCGGTTTTTAACGCCGTCTTTGCAATATCTGCGGATTTTTTGTAGCCAATATGTGGGCAGAGTGCCGTTACAATACCTACACTGCTTTCCATTAATTCTTTACATCTCTCACGATTGGCTGTAATGCCTTTGATGCAGTTATCTACCAAAGTTTCAACTGCTTCTTTTAACGTTGTGACGGAATCAAAAAGGTTATAAAAAACAACCGGCTCAAAAGCATTTAATTCCATCTGGCCTGCTTCGGCTGCCATAGTAATCGTCATATCATGACCTACAACATGAAATGCAACCTGACTTACCACTTCCGGGATTACAGGATTAACTTTGCCCGGCATAATGGAAGAACCATTCTGTTTTGCAGGAAGATTGATTTCTCCAAATCCGGTTCTTGGGCCGGAGGATAATAATCTTAAATCGTTACACATTTTAGACAAATCTACCGCACATGCTTTTAACGCTCCGGAAACTGCCACAAAGCCGTCTAAATTTTCTGTCGCATCAAAAAGATTTTCTGCCTGTTTTAACGGATATCCGGTAACTTTAGAAAGATTTGGAACAATATTGTAAAGATAACTGTCCGGAACATTGATTGCCGTTCCAATTGCTGTTCCGCCAAGATTTACAGCATACATTTCTTTATAAGAGTTCTCAATTCTTTTTTTATCGCGTAAAACCATGGATGCATAACCGCGGAATGTCTGTCCCAGACGCATCGGTACCGCATCCTGAAGCTGTGTACGTCCCATTTTAATCACATCATCAAATTCTTCTGCCTTGATGTTAAGCTCCATTTCCAGGCGTCCAAGTTCCCGAACCAGAGGTTTTAACAATTCTAATACCGTAAGTTTTCCGGCTGTCGGAATCACATCATTGGTGGACTGTGCCATATTTACATGATCATTCGGATGAATTCTGCTGTAATCTCCTTTTCTTCCCCCAAGAAGTTCATTGGCACGGTTTGCGAGCACCTCATTCATATTCATGTTTGCACTGGTTCCTGCACCACCCTGAATGGCATCTACGATAAATTCTTCTGAAAACCTTCCGCGAATCACTTCATCGCAGGCACGGATAATAGCTTCTGCCAATTCCAATTCAAGACTTCCTGCATTCCGGTTTGTAATTGCACAGGCTTTTTTCACTTTTGCCAGTTCCTTAATAAATACTGGATGCATCTTATTTCCCGTAATAGCAAAATTCTCTTTTGCGCGAAGCGTCTGCACTCCATAATAAGCCTCTTCCGGCACTTCCATTGTTCCAATCGAATCTGATTCCAATCTCATTTTTCCAAACATCCTCTTTTCCCTCTTTCTTCCGGCTTTGTTTTTATGGGTGTGAGAATAACACTCTTTTTTTCACTTGTAAATACTTTTAAGAAAATACTTCGTTTTTAAACTTTTTTCACTTGTTATTGCTTAATTTTTTTAACTTTTTTTCGATTTTGCTTTATTTTCTTACTTGACGGTTTTTTTCTGTCTGTGTTATATTTTTTCTGAACTATAAAAAACTTTTTAACTCACGACCTGTCCAGACATAAAAAAGGAGCAAATATCATGGAACACGAACCAGACCATATTGACAGAAAAATCATTGAAATTTTACAAAAAAATGCCAGAACCCCGATTAAGGATATTGCGAACGAGGTCTTTTTATCCTCTCCTGCCGTATCTGCCAGAATTGAACGCATGGAAAAAGCAGGTATTATTTCCGGCTATCACGCCAGCATTAATTACCTGCTTTTTGGTTATCATATTAAAGCATTTATCAATCTTGAGGTAGAACCGTATCAGAAAAAGGAATTTTATCCTTTTATTCAGGCGATTCCAAACGTTATCGAATGTAACTGTGTGACCGGAGATTATGCCATGCTCATAGAAGTTGCTTTCCAGACCACAGTAGAACTCGACCACTTTATCAATGAACTGCAGCATTTCGGACGCACCAAAACCCTAATTGTCTTTTCCACTTCCGTGGAACACCGGGATGTACCGTTGCCATAACAAAAATCCGGTGCATTGAAAAATCTCAAAGCACCGGAAAACATCAGATTTATATTTATTTGCCACAGCAGAATTTGTATTTCTTGCCACTTCCGCAAGGACTACATACAAATGTATAATGTAATTATTTGCATATCCTATTATACATTATCATATTTCGCAAATCAAGCAGTTACAGGGTTTTTCTTAATTTCATGTATTTTTATTTATGCCACTATTAAATAATGTTATCTGTGGTTTCGTGGTCAAATTGTGTTCACAGACCACAGATTGTCAAAAGCCGGAAGGATTTCTCCCTCCGGCTTGTATACATTTCATTGTCTTACCACTTAATAAACATTGCCACTATAATTATTGTATTTAATATACTCATATATGGATACCTTAAGAATAACCTTTTTAAAATGTTGGTTATATATACATAACACGACTCAATAATTTCGTGATATTTCACCCAAAAAATAGCAGATTTTTCATCAGCGAAAGATTTTTTACACTCGCCACTTCTCATGCAGTCATATGAATAACCATCTGTATCATACCAATATATCTCTATATATCTTATATGTATGGTAGTACCAATATTTTTATCAGTTAAATGAGTAACAATAAAAGCAAACAAAAATAGCGTATCTGCAATTAATAATAAAAGAATAAGCCAAAAAACCGTTTCATGTTCCACATATATTAAACTGATATGTTCTTCAAATATATCACCAACCTTTTTGTTTGAAATGGTAATATCAAATGCTTTTTCCATCATTAAATAAATAACTAATATACTACCAACTACACAAGAAATCAAATTTGTATAAAATACAATCGGATATTTCATTTTCAATTTATTGAAAATATTATTTTCATAGTACGGATCATAATCTATTGAAGAAATACTTCTTCCAAGTAGCTTAGAAAGAAATAGAATGAACATAAAAACAATATCAAATACAATAACACCTACTACAAGACATACTAATATGCATTTCGCAGCCGGTGTGTGATACATACTTGAAATAACATTACCGAATATTGAAGATCCTCCGAAAAAAACCAAAACAATAGCTGAAAAAATACCCAAAATTGAAATAAAATTAGAGTACGAATCATCTGTACTTTTCTTAAGTTCGTTAACTTTTTGTTCCTGAGAGCTTGCGACATCTGAAACTCTTTTTATATTTTCTTCCACCTTATCAATATTCTGGACTTTATCATCAATCTGGCTCACATAATTTATTCTAGCTATTTCCAAGTTTGCATGATCAAGGAACTTTCTAACCGAATCGTTCAGTTCTTTATCTGCTTTTGTCAAACAATACTCATATAGTTTTTTCAAATTGTCACCAACAATTTCTATTTCCCCTCCATCCTCGCGAACCTTTACAAGTGCAATAAAAATATCAGAATAATAATGATGAAAATCTACATCTTTTCCTGTTCCTTTATATATGTACTTCAATGATGTATATAATTCGCCACGTTTTTTTGCATCAGAGAGAATTGTTGCATCACTCAATTTATGAATAACTTCTTTAAATCGATTTCTGCGTTTGTTTTCTTCTATACTATCCATTACATTATCCCTTTTTTTGAATTAGTTCATCTGGAATTTTATTTTTATTTCCTACACCATGACGATAAATTATATCCCATGCACCACCAGCTTTGTGTGTATCATCAACAAGCGTCCACGGATTAATTTTTCTTTTTTGAACAATCACAGTATCAATGATTCTCCTGTCATCTTCGTTTAAATGTATCTCTGAATTTTCCTCAATAGGCATTGCACCATACATGCAGTACTTTCTATATACTACAGGAACAACAGGCCCAAACTGCCAAGCCTCTATATCATCTCTAAATGCATGCTTTCCTTGATTTAAAAATGCTTTCTGAATATAGTATAGTATTTTTTGTAATTGTAAGTTACTGATAGGGCAATTGTCCCTAGTGCATTTATCTATAACATATTTAGCAATATCCAAAGCTTTATACATGCTATCACCTCTGAAATTTACATTAATATACTTTATTTTTTAGTATACTATTTTTTCACAAAAAAATGTTAACAAAATGTTAATTTTTTAACATATTTTATTATAAAACGTCTTATCTTAATACACGAAGCTCTTAATTCCAGTGTCTGCGCATACCCATTCCGGTTTGTTTGTCCCAGAAATATTCATCCAAATTGCTCCTTTGCTGTCTCTTGTCGTTGCCTTGTTTAGCACAGCCCTGTTACTGATTTTTCCGACAATCGTGCCGTTTGTGCTTGGCTTTGACCTGATGCGCAGGTTATCAACATGAACGAAATAAGCCTGTCCAGGCTGGTAGTTCGGCTGGACGTGCTGCTGTGCTTCTGCTGCCTGTATAGTCGGCTGACTTGCTACAGGAGTATTAAACAGTGCCACTTCTTCTGCCCTGCGTTTTACCAATCCCTGCAACGTTTTTCCGGCTGCTTTACAATACTTAGGCATTGCAGCGGCAATCTGTGCAAGAGTACGTCCACCGGAACACAATGTCTTAAGATTTCCCTGCCCGCAGTTAAAAGCAAAGGACACAAGAGTGTCAAACTGATTCTGATTAAGCTGTGCGGTCTGTGGTACATAAGCCGGGTTATTTACATAGTTCTCAAACTTACGCAAATCCTGTCTCAAATATTCCTCCGCCTGTGCCTGTGTGATAGTTTGTCCTTTTTTTACACCTGATGTATGACCATATCCAATTGTCCATACACCTGCCGCGCACTGGTAGGCTGCCAAACGGTAGCCCTCGAACCTTTTAATAAGGGCAAGACCAGCCTGCCCGATTGTTCTACTCATAACTACACCTCTTTCTTTCCGTCTTTATTAATAAGGTTTCGCAGCATCTCATACAGTCCAGTTGATGCAAGACCGGAAATCATGCCGCCAAGTACAACTTCTGCGTTAATTCCTGCGCTCATGTTAATTAAGATGTTGATAATACATCCAAGCATCAGCATTGCCAATGGTATGTATTTGTTATCAAATTTAGTAAATGCAGTCTTTAACGAATATCCTACGCAAAGACAAATTCCTAACACTACTGGGCTGATAAAGTTTGTTAAAAATGATAAATCCATAATCTTATTCCTCTCTTTCTTCTAAGTCACTTATTCTATGGTTTGCAACTTTAATTTGTTCCTGCATTACCGCCTGCGCTTCTTCTAATTTATATGTACGTTCAATTACCGTGTTATGTTTATCAACCTTTTTTTCAAGCTGTTCAAGGCGATAGCTTGTAAGTTTAGCGTTTACTGCTATACCGGCAAAGGTTCCAATCGCACTTCCTGCAAGCGTAATCAAAGATACTAATACTTCTGTCTGCATACAAAATCTCCTTTGCAAAATAATAGCAGCATCTTAAGATGCTGCTTCTCTAAGTGTTTCTACATTCTTCATGCGCATTTTTATTGCGCTTACCATGATTTTCTTTACAAAATTGTTCATTCCCTCATCATCTCCACATAGAATATCTGCAATTACTACATTCTGTTCTTCCTGTTTGAAAAAATCCCCTGCATGCATGTGAAAGCACACAGGGGAATTACGGCTTATTCTGCAAGGTCACCGCAGTCAAGCTCGATTAAGATGTCTCTTACTTTGTCCTTTAGCTTAGCCGGCACTTGGGCAAATGTCTTTCTCCCGTTGATGATTAAATTTGCATAGATTGCTGCCATGATATCACTTCCTTTCCTTTTTAGTATCTATGATAAGTCTGAATTAGACGTACCATCTAACAATTCGTAAACGTTGCATAGTGCTTCCTGCGTCTCCAATAGCTGTTCATTCAGAGCATCGTTTTTTTCTGCCATTAGGCTTATGTACTCGTCCTTTGTATACTGAATCTCTCTACAGGTATATAAATCTGTAGGAATTTCTCCAGTAATAGGGTCTGGCTCTGTAACAGGAGTTATATTTTCATGTACATATACAGTAGTTACTCCTACTACTAGAGGCTTAGCCATCTCTTTTCCACAGGTAACATTTTCAATTACACGCATTTTTTAGCCCTCCTTTTATATAGTTTATACGGATCTATATTTATTGCCTGCTATATAAAGTTAATAAGTTACATTTACCGCATTAGCCAGCTTGATTATAAAAACATCAAGCGTCCGCCAACGCCAGCATCAGAATAAGAGGAGGCATGGCTCACACCGAAACAGAATACCCCAGCGTGATCCACATAACTATAATAGCCACCAAACATAGCTACACATGAGGCATAAAGATAAGAGTAATCACAGAAATAAGTAGTAGCTGATCCATTTACCTCTTTTGCTGTAAATCCTGTATCTGCATTTCCCTGTGGTTTAGATAAGTAGTTACCAATGTCAGAAGTTACTCCACTAGAAAAGCTATCATAGCCAGAGCCACTATCATTAAAATTATCTGTGGCTGTAAGGATATTTCTACTAGCATCTGTTACTAATCCATCTACACACTCCCAGATATTTCCGTAAAAATCCTCTAAGCCGAAAAGTATCATTTGCTGAGTAGTAGAGCTTGTACCGTAAGTATCTCCTTTTCCGTTTGTCTGTCCTGTAGTAGCTACAGAGGAACCTCTTGTATATCCTTTACCTATTATCACCTGTGCATTTTGCATTTTGTACTTAATAGCGTACAATGCCTGCCTCCAAAGTAACTGATAATATCCAGAGTTTTCATAACCAGATCCCATAGCGTGAGCATATCCTCTAAATGTTCCTATAGTCTGATTAGTTGCAGGAGTTTTCCCACTAAGAGACCTCATCTTTCCTCCAGATACATAACCCTTATATCTTCCTAAGTAGAAACAATCCTTTTCTACAGATCCTCTCTTAAAAGCCTTATAACTATACCCCTCTGCCTCTGGATTATCTGTAATACGAATACTAAGGATGTTTCCTGTAGTCCACATCTTTAATCCGCCTCTGGTAAACTTAGTCATTACATCTCCAGCATTTCCAGAGGTAATGTCTGCGGTAGTACCATCCTCAAATTTTGTGGGATCTCCTTTCATAAGTTTCCCTACTTCTGCACCATCCTTAAAAAGGTAAGATGCAATATCACAAAAAAGAGGCTTTGTATCCCACTCATCGGATTCAGCCTCCATACCAACCGCATCATCTGTATATGTAGCCCATGTACTAGGGTTACTATCCGCTAAGTTAATATCTACACCGAACACAACATAAGGCTGTGGAGTTCCACTGATTCTGTTTGCTTCATTGATATTTGTTGCACCAGTATCTGCATAAGGAAACAGCGCAAAATAATATGTTGTTCCATTAGTCAGACCGTTAATTTCATAGCCGTTTGTTTTATACGCATCCAGTGTCTGATTATCAAGAAGCAGTGTACCATCCTTAACAGATGTAGGATATGAACCCGCTTTCTGAACAAGTTTAGTTCCTTTCCAAGTACAAAGCGTCTGACCTTCTACAATAGTATTTCCTGGGTCTGACCAAAAGATTGTCAATTTCTGATTCCCGACCTTGATTTTCAAGTCAGAAACATTTGATGGTGATATTCCACCACCGCCTGATTCAATGTCAACCCATTCACCTTCATCATTTTTCACCTGCAACTGTTCAGCATAATAACGAATCCCATGTACTCCTGTTTCTCCGTATACAATTTCCTTGATATGTCCGTGAATCTTGTTTGCAAGTGTACCTTTAATTGATGCATTTTTCTCGGTAGCAGGCAACGCTAATCCTTCCGAATCTGTAACCGCAGAGCTATCACTTAATTTAACCCTGCCTGATTGCGTTGATGTGGCTTTTTTCGCAAGTTCTTCATCGATTATGTCAGCATTTTCATTAAACTTCCTTACATCGTACTTATCATCCAATTCTGGTTTGTTTAGATCATAATTATTTGTAAGTGCCAATATTATCACCTTTCTTTCTTTAATATCAATAAATGAGAGGTTCTTCTTGGATTTCCCTGTGAGTGTATTGAGCCAATTGTCTATTTGTCAAACCGCACTCTTGAATTATCCGGTGCGTATTGTACATGAGGTCTACATCTAATATATAATTTTGAGGCACGATGCGTTCTGCCAAAGACTGCACTTCATCCTTCAGCTTTTTACTGGTAAGCGCAACTTTAATTTGCAGTGAGAACTTATCGTAGTCCAATTTGTAGGAATATCCATCCTCACCACATAATGCGGCAAGTTGTTTGCAAAATGTACGCTCGGTATATGGCAAGCTTACAATCAATCTGCCATGTATGCGGAAATTCCGCACTTCCAAAGAATCTGTGTTCTTCGGCTTTATTTCTAAGATTTTCTCCCACTTTGCCGCACCCACTTCCGTTTCGGTATCAAGAAATCCCTCATTCATTAGACTGTCGCAGGCATTCCAGAGTGCTTCGATTTGTGGCTGTTCCACACGCATAAGTTCTCTAAACTCTTTGTATGTTTTTAATACTTCTGGGAGATAGTCAATCAGATTTCTATCCATTCAATTCACCTACCGTTCCTAATACCGGAATTTCATCTGGACCCAAAATCAAATTTGAAGCTACTCCGTTCAGCGTTGTATCTGATACATCTAAAATTCCATCAATGTCAAGCATTCGGCTTTCAATCGCAGATATGCGGACAACCAGATTTTCGGAATCCGCCCAATTCTTAGCCAGACTGAGCAGATATTCTCGGATTGCCGACTTGATATATTCTTCAAGGTCGGCGAAGGAATACCCCTCGTCAAAAACAAAATGGCTTGCAACATTAGCTGCCACATTGGAAACAGGTGCAATCGTGCAGATATGCCCTATCGGTGCAAGCCCATCACCCTCTGCATCCTGTTTCGGGTCCATGATGGTCTGCACGTTAGACACAAGTACATCCGTTGGGACGCTGAAATCAGATGCAATAATGACAGCTTTTACATATCCACCAACCTTTTCACCTGCTGCATTAGTAGCACGATATACTTTGCAACCGCCAACACCATCAATGGCATTTATTTTTTCCATATAGTCAGCTTTATTTCCACCAAATGCAACTGAATTGAAAGAATTTCTCCACCTCTGGCGGAATACCTCGGTATCTTCTTCGTCCTCTCCAGGAGTCAATACTTCTACAATCTCGCAAGTAGTAAGTCCTTTGACATAATCAATCGGTATCATCATTCCAAAATTCTGATTTCCTACTTCTCCGGTTGTTTCACAAATAACCTTGTAATAAAAAAATCCGTCTTTCTGCTCAATGAAATCTGATACATAATAGTTCAAATCATCCAAGCTAAAGCGGATTCCTTCTTGCATCTCCATATTAAATTTTCCTTTTAGGACTGCGTGTGTAGCCGCTTTTGGCGCAAGACCTCTGGTATCTTCCGCAATCTTAATAAGATATTCCCTGTCTGCAGTATCTCCAAACATTTGCCGGAACATCCATTCCAGCACGATATACATCTGTGCCGCTTCTGCGCTATTCGCGCCACAAGCAAAATGCAGCAAGGAACCCTCACGCTTGTCTAAACTTGGACTTATATTGTCAATTTTCTCCTTCATAAGATTTTCATATGTCTTTTCTTCAAACACCTATATGCTCACCTCTTTTTCAACCTCAATGCTTCCAAAGATGGAATCAACTTTAAATTTCGCAAGAAGTATTCCCTTTTTTGATGTGTCAAAGCTAAAATCGTACACCTTATCAATCCGGTCATCCTGCATGAGTGTGTCCCTTATCCGGTATTCTGCCTGCGGTATGCAGTAAGACACCGGCATTCCAATTAAATCACTCAATTGCGCTCCGAAATTAAATGATACAAGAGGGCATGAATACCTCTCGATGTTCAGCATCAAAAAAATAGCCTGCTTCAATGCTTCTACATCATCACATGTTCCTCTTACTACATTCTTTTCAGCATTCATTTTAAATGTCTTGGATGGTTGCTCTTTTTCTTCAACAACCGCAAAATCCATATTATTTTTTGGTAACATAGCCGCCTCCTAACACCGGTCTATTACAAGGTACTTCTGTCCACCTTGCTGACGTGCCACTACCACCTTTTCGCCCGGTTGTAATGCATTTTTTACTTTTATCTTCTTCACAGAAGAAAGTGGATGATTATGTGGTGGGCTTCCTGCTACATCCGTATTATCTTTTATTTCCACTTCGTACTCATAATCGGTCAAGTGTTTACATACGATCAAAAATTCACTTCCAAGTGTAAGTTTTTCATTCACGAAAACTGTAACAGGAGTTGCACTTATAACTGTACCGTACATGAATGTGCATTGATCAGATGCATTGATATAATTTTTGATGATAGATTTTATACTTTCAGCAAGCGTTGTATCTGCCATTTTATCACTCCCTAAATTCGCCGCCGGATAACGTCAAAGTCATCTTGTGGTTATTTTCATTAAACGTATGTGTTGCCTTTTCGACTAGCATAAAATTATAAATATCCTGCTGTGGCAAATTCATGTGAACAAGCGGAAATGTACCGGCTCTCACGCGGACATCTCCGAACATGTCCTTCATGGTAAACGTCTTATTCACTTTGTTGTAATACTTAAGCAACATATCTGCCTTGTATGCTCCATTCTCTCCATCTTTTATCGTGTCGTAATGCTGCAAGAGCCCCCAATCATTTATATGAGAAGAATCACGAGACAAATACACTTCTCGCTTACCAGTATCCTTATTTTCATATGTGAGTTTCACCTGGTTATAAACGTCAGAATCAATCGTTTCCGTATACTCGTAATTCTCGCCTGTATCTTCGTCTAAAATGATGTTTACCTTTCTATCCGCTATATTTTGCAAGCATATTCTTCCGTAGTCATCGTACAGGCAATAAACTCTACCTGTGTACTGCATACTTAAATCAAGCGCATTCTGCATAATATCAAACAAGGTTTTATTGTTTTCTAGTCGCTGTGGAATCACATAACCGGTATCGCAAATATCACCATACCTAACATGGAAATCATCGCATATCATCATAAGTAATTCTGCTGCAGTAATATTTCCATAGGAATAAGTATCTTTATTTTTGAAATAGCGCAACTGATCATAACATGTAAATTTCATTTCCTTGTCTTTTCCATGTGTTATCTTAAAAACATATCCATAAAACACGTTATTCCATTCACCATTTTCATAAACACGAAACCTTATATGATTGCCCTGTTTTACAGCAAGGTTGCTATCGGCTAATGCAGTAAATTCCAACTTACCCGGGCTTCCTTTTCTTATGGTTTCCCACGTTACACACTCTTTTACAAGCGGCTGAAATGCTGTTCCTTCGTTACCGAAAATGTATATTTCATACATATTGTCATTGTCCATAATTTTCACCGCCTTACACCGGAAGGATAAGCACCTGTCCGGGATATATTAGGTTATTCGGATTTCCTTTCAATCCATTCGCATCCATAATCTTTTGGTATGCGCCACCATCACCATAATGCATTTTAGCTATTCTCCAAAGACAGTCTCCCCATTGTACTGTGTATTTTTCACCATTTCGTTTCCTTTCGAGTGAATCCCTGTCCTGCCAATATGGAGTAATCGTTCCGTCTCCGTTGATGCTAAACAGCTTTGTGCAGTAATCCTTCCATTCTTTAATCTTGCACTCCACAAGCATATCTCGTCCTTCTTCGGCATGTTCTTTTACGGTATAATCTTCAAGAGTACAGCGCATGATAAAGTAAGTTTCATTTATGTCTCCAAGATTTTTAAACCGCATCATAGAAAAATTCATTGGTTGTTTGTTGCGTTTATACATGTCAAGATAATTTATATACCACAAAGGCGGCTTAAAGCCGCCCAGATACTTGGCAAAAGGATATTGACGCGCCGGAAGCAGAAATTCAATCGTGCTTTCCTGCAGCCCCTCTTTCTTAAGGACATTAACCTCACCATCGTTTATAAGATTTATCGTTTTATTTTGACCATTGTGCTTTACTTCAAATTTTTCCGGTGCAACCGGCCATAGCATCTGGTCAAAATAAAAATCATATCCGGTATTGCTCATCTTATCCCTCCGCTCCTACGCAAATCTGCTCTTGCAGAATCGTGTTTATTCCATCTGCAATCTTGTTTAAATCTGTCATCCCGCGGACTTCGTTTGTTATGCCACCCATATTGACTTCGACTTTTGTAAATACAGTCCGGTCGATAATGTCGCGCTCTGCGATATCCCTAAGATATTTCAAATCTTCATCTGTAATATCTATACTATCTGCTATTCTTGCCGTATCTGCTGCCGTAGTACCTGTATTATCCGCAATGTTCGCCAAGTTATCGGCAGCGTGCGGAGCATCAGATGATCCACCAACACCAGAACCGCCAATACCAGAACCACCAACACCATTATTCAAACCACTTAAACCAGATGATAGATTTCCAAAATTATTATCTCCATCGAGCATACCATTCAATTTTCTTTTTAAATCTTTAGCAATTCTATCTCCTTGTGCTGCTCCTTCTTTATAAGCATTCATCGCATCTTCTTTAGTAAACAGGAAGCTTGCATCGTATGTATTTAATCCTTTCTTAAATTCGTGTGCAACATTTACATACTTTTCATTATTTCCCCGTAATGCATCAGCTTTTGAAGCATATGAATTTGCATAATTATTTGCTGCTGCTTCAATGCCCGAAAAATCAAAGCTTATAAATGGGAGCTTGCTTAACTGGGCGCATATATTTGCTATCACACGCAATGCAACTGCTCCCAAGTCATAAAAATAAGCTTTAACATTATTCAATGAATTCTTGAATGCAATCTGTATGTTTTTGCACGAACCTTTAAACACATTCCAAAGAGCAATTGCTATATTGGCTGCTTCATATCCCATGTTCGTAAAATATGCTTTTACCACATTTATCCATCCGCAAATCACTCCAAACGTAGTTGCTGCTACTTCTCCTGTCTGTGCTATTTTTCTTGCTACAAGAATTACAGCAGCTATTAAAGCCGCAATAGCTAATATTGTAAGTGTAACTTGCCAGTTCATCAGTGCAGTAGCAATTGCACATATACCACTTACTGCAGCGTATACCAATAGCGCACCGACTACACCGTAAATAACAGGCGAAATAGTAGACCAATGGCTTACAATATAATCCGCCGCGTTTGCGAGCGCAGTGACAGCCGTGTTTGCGACTTCCGAAAGTACAGCAAATGCTGTCTTTACACCATTTGCAATTGATTGGAATGTATCACTGTTTGCAAAACTATTTATTTTTTCGAGAACTGGTTGGAAAGTATTTATTGCAAAATTTTTCATCTGTTCCCATGCCTGTCCCCATGTGGTTGGCATTGCTTCAAAGCTACTGTTAATCTCTTCCTCTGACTCCAATATTGCATTCTTAACAACGTCAGCAGTAATTTGTCCTTCTGCTGCCATTTCTTTAATCTTTCCAACATCTACATCTAAATAATCAGCAATTCTTTGCGTTATTCCGGGAGCTTGTTCCATTACGGAGTTTAATTCATCACCACGTAACGTTCCAGATGCCAAACCTTGCGACAACTGTATCATTGCATTTTTCGCTTCTTCTGTAGCAGCTCCGGAAAGCACCATCTGCTTTTGTAAGAGATTTGTAAATTTGATAACTTCCTCCGAACCACTAAATGCACTTTTTGCATTCTGTCCAAGTCTTGCAACAACTGCTGCCATATCCATATACGAACCTCTTGCATCCTGTGCAGATTTGTATATATCGTTCATTAGCTGATTAGTTGCAATGTCTGTTTCTCCAAATGCTTCACGCATCGCATTTACTCTGGAAGTAGTCTGTGTAAGCGTGTCAGAAATATCAAGCGTATTTTTTATTCCTTGCAAACTCAAGTACGCTGCAGCTATGCTTCTTATGTTTCCGGCAAGAGAACTCATACTGGTAGAACCACTACGCACCGATCGGTTGAATGCATTCTGACTTTCTGTATTTTGTCTAATATGTCGGTTCAAATTTTGCGCGCTTGTGTTAATATCTCTGTAAGATTTTCGCGTACTACTCATATCAGGTGCTTTGACTTTACTGCTCTTATTAACCGTTTCATTCATGCGGTCGATTTCCATAGTAACTTGATTGATACTTTCTCTCGCACCATCTAACATAGACGTGTCGACATTTTCTCCCATCGTGCTTTGCATATTCTGCATGTGCGATATACAAAGATTTATGGAACTCGTTATATTGTTTATTACATTGCTAAAGTTGTCTCTTAAATTAATGGACGCTGATATTGTCGGCATTTTACCACCTACCTTTTACTTGCGTTCTTTATTCTTTTTGCTTCTTTCTTCTCATTTTCAATTCTGTAATCGATGGAAGCTATTACAAACGCTTTTTCCTGCACGTCCATATTTAAAAACACAGACGGCAATATATGTAATTTCTGGAGAGCGTAATGTGCATAATTTGCATCACCATCGCCCTCGTCAATTAGTTTTTTGCCTCTTCGACCTTTTCAGAAAAACTTTTGTTGAATCCTTGGAATTTCTGCACAAATTCTCCAAGCGCGTTATATTCACCCGGGTCATCAATCATTTCCAAAATCAAATCCTCTGGTGTCTTAACTCCATATGAATCCTGTAAATCAGCATCATATAAGTCTGGGTATACAATGGATGCAGCAATGATTTTTGCCATATACTTAGATACATTGGTTTTTTCACGATATAAACCAGGTTTCCCTTTTACTGGGATTTCATAAGTACACTCTTCTCTGATTTCTTCATCCTCTCTTGATGTAATGTGCTTAAATTCAAACTCCAACGGATTGCCTTTTTCATCTGTAAGGCCAAGAGTCGGAATGTACTTTTCATTTTCTCTTACTTTTTTGTTTTCTTTCATAAAACGTGCAAATTTTGACATATTTTTGTCCTCTCTTTCTAAAAATAAGCATAATAATACCCGCCTACACTATGTAAGCGGGTATTTTTAAATTTTATTATTGTTGTATCATTTCTTGACCATCAAAAATAAATGACTGGATCATACTTGTATCTGTATCGATAATTATCTGAAACTGGCTTCTCAATTGCGCACCAAATCCATTCTGCGCATCTACATACGACTGGATTGTGACAATATTCTTTTCTTTTTTAAATGCCCACTCTGTTATACTTGGAAATTCAGCAGTTGATGGAGCTTTCAAGACTTCCTTTACCGTTTCTTCACAGCTTAGTTGCCAATCAGTCATTTCGCTTATGGTCATGGTATAGTCTTGCAACGTAGCTTCCACAGTTCCATTTGCATATAAGTCATAATCTGCGTATCTCACTAAATACACACTCATATCACTAGATAAATAAACAATAATGTTGTCTATGTTATCACTAACGGCTAAACGATATCCGGTTTCTCCGTCATTATGTGCATTATCAAGCAGCTCGTCATGTGTAATAGATTTTATATCATCTATGCCGCATTGGCTTAATATTGACATTATAGCGTTCTTCTGCTCGTCCGTTGCATTGATTCCTGTTAAAACGTCATCTTCGATTTCTTGTTGTTCCTCGGTTCCGTTTTCACTGCCTTTTTCCTCACTACTTACTGCAAACGCTATAATTACCGAAAAGAAAAGGACAACAAAAAGCATAACTAAAATTGATGTTAAACATCCATGACTTTTCTTTTTAGGTTTTTGCTTCTGCGCTTGGTTCCAAGTTCCATAAACGCCAACTCCTCTTGGAACATCATTGTTTTTTATCGGGCAACCGCAATTCGGGCAACTCTCTGCTTGGTCGCTTACATCTTTCCCGCATTCGGGGCATTTAATCAATCCCATTACACTCTCCTCCTTATGTGTGATATGAAAATTATACCACTGCGCGAGGAGAATGTCATCACAGGCTTGCCAAGAATCCGTCCAAATCGTCAAATTCTTCCGGCATCTCGAAATCCTCAAACGTAAAGTCGAAATCTTCATCCAGATAATCTGCATCTGCATCAAACTTAGCAAGAATACCGCCGTCGATGTTGCAATCTTTAAGGATTACTGTCTGCCTACCTGCACCGCTTGTCTTATCCTCATTTGTAATTTGGATGTCAAAGTAAATATCCTCTCCTGTTTCTTTGTACAAAAGAAGTAATTTACGAAGCACACTCGTGTTGTAATGTGCAGTACAAGAACCGGTTCCTTTCCACCCGGTTGCTTTATTACCTTTTCCGGTACGTCCAAGAATCGGAACTTCTTTTTTGGTTTTCTCGAGTTTCGCTTCAAGCTTGATTGCCTGCATGAAATTATAACGTCTGCCCTGTATCGTCAAATAGCATTCCGCTAAACTGGCGGAAAGCGTATCTTTCGCTTTCATGGTTATGTTTCCCATTTATATCGCTCCTTCCTATTCTACTGTTACTGTCATGTACAGTTTTTCCATCGCACAAGTCGGCTGGCACGTCGCATTAACAATCACGGACCGCTTATCTTCTCCTGCATCTACTGTAACTGCTCCACTGTCAAAATTCTCAATCGCGCGAATATCCTGCAATTTTCCAAAAATCGTAACCACATCATTCCACAAGCTAACACGACCAGATTTATCATTCTGCATCTTGCCAAGATATGACGTGTTAAAAAGTGAAGCAATATCATTTCCAATCTGGTCGAGGACGCGGACTACCTGGTTGATCGAAAAATCCTCGTTCATTTCTTTCGTGAAGCTCACATATGAATTGATATCCGTAAGCACATGGATTTCATCGCCGACCTTATGGAACACCAACTCTCCGTTTTTAATTGCTGTCTTAAGTTCGTCCTGATCTAAAGATGTATCAATCATGTACTCGCCATCATACTTCGTATTTGTCAATGTCTCATTGACATTGCATCCTGCTTCTGCTCCTGTCAGCCAATAAACAATGTTTTGCTCGTCAGCACCAATAACTTTTGATGTAGGGTCAATTACTCCGATGTAATCCGCAGGAGATTTATAGATTACTGTCTGAAATTTCGCTCCAACCTCATCTCTCATGCGCTTTGTGTGTTCTGCATAAAGCTTCTTCACATCATCTTCTGCAGATGTACATCCTAACGTGTTAAATGCAACAGTTTCCAAAGCCTTTAATGCTTTCAAGTGAGAATCACCTGTCACATCTCCGTTTGTTCCACCTGCAAGTGGTGTTGCAGCTGTTTCCTTTAACGTAGCGTCAGTCTTAAATGTAACAAAATCATTCGCCACAAGTTCTTTTGCTTCTTTCACTGTCTGTGTGTCTACCGTTTTTGTATCTACCAACGTGTACACATCAAATTTACTTGGTTCATCCACATTTGCCGTGATTACAATCTTGATTTCATTTCCCCTTGTTCCACTGTAAAGTGCAGTTGCAAAATCATTCGTGGCTTTCTCGCCAGAATTCAATCGGTAAACATATAACGTATTTGCTCTCCTAAACACTTCACGAATCGGTTTCATTTTTTCATCAGAGTAATCATATCCGAATACATCAAACGATTCTTTTCTGACATTTTCTGAATTGACTTTGAATACCTCTCCGTCTTTGCCCCAGTCAAGAATCATTGGGATTGCGCAAACTCCACGTTCTGATAAGTTCAAGCCTGTTCTGTCCGCACTTACGAAATTTATGTATGCTCCTGGCAATACCTTATTCTGGCTTGTCCATAATCCACCGCCTAATGCCATTTATTTCACCTTTCCTTTCTTGAAATTGCTGATTTTCTTATCAACTTCTTCCAATGTGTATTTTGCATTGCCATCCAAAAGCGCATTTAACAAATCTCTGTTGCTGCGATACTTTTTGGACGAAATAATCTGGTCTTTTGTAAAGACTTTCTTCTGCTCTTTTTCTTCTGCCCTTACTGGCATATTTATCACCCTTTCAATGTCTGCGAAATTTTTATAGTTCCCATATTTTCTTCCGGTTCTTCAACTCTGTAAACAAAGCAGTCGTAATTCACGAAAAAATTAAGCACACCATCAACAACCTCATGGTGCATATTCGTTCCACGCATTTCGTCCCATTCAGAAGTTATGTATTCCAAGCACAATGTAAGACGCTCTGCAACTTCATTGCACTCTTGTTTTGCTTTCTTCTTATTCTCTGGAAAATAGTTAATGCAAAAAAGATTCTGGCTGAAATACTTATTTCCTCGAAATAGATTCGTAACATGATTGTCACATGTAACAAAAAAGCAAGGCTCTTTCATACCCTGCTCAACATCTTCTTTGTAAACTATATATTTCTTGCCAAATTCTTTTCCTATTCCCCTGCTTATTCCTGTTATAATAGAATCTATCATCATTTGAAAGCACCCTTTAAATAATCATATATTTCTTTTTCAAGAACTTTTGGAATTGCATTCCTTACATCCTCAATTGATTTTTCAAGCATTTTATTTCCAGGAACCCATCCTTTTTTTAGCTTTTTGCCGATTGAAGGAACATATCTTCCTTTCTCCTGTCTATGTCCGTAATTTACATATGGAGCATATTCTACATTATTGCTAAGCTCAACTATATAATCGTTGCCTTCTAGCCTTATCTGTACGTTCCATCCACGTCTTAATGTTCCAGTAATAACAGGTGTTCTGTTGACTGCTGCATTTAAAAGCATTGATGCTATCTTTTTTGCGCAATCTCGCAACACTTCATCTGGATCATCTGCAAGTTCTTCAAGTTTTTTCTGGAACTTTTCTATCTCTATTATGTCAAATTCCCCAAATCCAGACATATCAAGCCCACCTTTCCGCAAGCTCAAGATTAATTTCTTGATGTGTGCAAAACTTCCCTGCGACACCGGAATTACTATATCTTACCGTCTCTCCATTATGAGTGACTTCAATCGTACTACCTGGCTTAACATCAATCTCGGGTGCCAGAAACAGCTTAACTGCAATTTTCTGCTCTGCAACATTGTCGGAATCAGATGTGGTACTCAAATTCTCAAAGGAAATCTTGCACGGCTGATTAGCAATCACTGCAACTGTGTCTGTGCTTGTGATGTTCGTGTCCTCGTCTGTAACTTCCTGTTCCTCATAAATTGTGCATGTGTCCTCATAAAGTTGTTCTATCGCTTGTCTGTGCGCTTGTCTGTGCGCTTCTCTGGCTTTTTGCATCCATTGCGTAAGGCTCATTAGAACACCACCTTCCGGTATCGATTCAGCGTCTTTGTGTAATTCTTAAGGATTGTATCTTTGAAATTATCATCCGCATACTGCCGAAATGATGTCGAAGTGTCTCCCTCGCTAATAGATGAAACGGAACCAATGGCACTTTCTTCGTGCCCCACGTTCTCATTTCTGTATAAATCCATAGCCATGCGATATGACGTATTCAGCAATCCTTCCGGTACTTCTTCCAGATTGCAGTAGTTCTTTATGGTTTCTTCCGCGTCTGAAATTATAAATTCCAGCGTAACATCTTTGGATTCATCCTCAATCCCAAGCAAGGATTTCAGCTTTTCCAGCTCCATAGAATCACCTATCCTAATTTGTGCTTAAATGCGACAATTCTGATCTGTTTCTGTTCATATACCGGCTTCCAGTTCGATGCGTCTTTCAGCTCTGCTCTGGACGGTCCTTCCGTCTTTGCGACATTTGCATTCGTGAAAGAAACTCCTCTCGGATGCAAAATAAATGTTCTTCTGTTAATAAGATAATCAACACCAGATCCTTTTTTCTTATCTCTGTCTGCTTCTGTTGGAACGAAACCTTCCGGATTTCCGTTTCCAAGTGCGACAGCACCATCTCCAAATAAATAAGTGGTATATACTCCTTTATCTACCGGACATCCGTCATCAACGATTACACGCTTACCCTGGTATACATTAAATGCAACATCGTTAGATGGCTGCACTGTATCAATCAAATTCTGCTTTTTAAGATATGCTTCGGTAGCTGAATGCATTACCACTCCGGTAAGCTGTGCTTTTGCATCACCAAGCAACTGTTCAGCATCAATAAATGCGCTTCCGCTCCAATTTGCCGCAGTTCCGCTCTTGGAAGAAATGTCCAAAATATTAGAAGCAAGCGGTGTGGTAGCGCTTCCGCTAGAAGGCGTATATGTACCAAAAATTCCATCAAGCACAGCAACAAGCTCTTTCTGCATATCACGTGCCCAGAAACCGGCTACCAAATCGCCAATGGCTTTCATTGGGTCTGACCCTGCAAGAGCAGCTGACAAGTCAGTTGCACTCCACATCTTTGCTCTGCGGATAATTGCAGCTACATCTTTGTTTGATGAAATCTTATCAGCTGTAAGGTCCGCACCCTCAATTACCTGTTCGGATTCACCTGTTAAATCCTCGAAAAACGGCATATTAACTGTTGGTGCAGCCTGTGATGCGAGTTTATCAAATTCGCTGTTATTTGTTACAATTCCGCAATTAAAGAGTGCGGATAACTCCATTGTTCTGTTTACCACATACGGATTAAACAGTTCCGGTACGATTACGTCCTGTAAAGTAGTTCCCATAATTTACATTCCTCTCTTTCTTAGATTGTTACTCCGGCGGCTGCAGCCATTGCCCTTGCCTGTTCCGGGTTTGCTTTCAACAACTCGCCCTGTTTTGTCAAATTGTATGTTTCTTTTGCAAATGGATTAGAGTTGCCACTTGTGCCGCCATTCTGTGGATGATATGGTGGCTTCTGCTGTTCCTGCTGAAAAAGATGCGCCATTGCCTTATCTTCCTTGTACGGCTTAATTACATCATCAACACCAACCGGACGATTGTCTTTGTCGAAGGTAAACTTATCAATTCCACCTGCTTTGTAGATGAGATAATCCGGATCCAGCACACCAGACTTTGTAAGCTGTTCTTTCAGCGCATATGTCTTTGTGGTATCTTCTGCGGATTTCTTGAGATTTTTGATCTCTGTCTCATAATCTCCAATCTTCTTCTGGAGCTCCTCATTATCACCATTTTCCTGCTTCAAGTTCTTAATGGTTTCATTCGCAGTATTAAGCTCCTTGACTTTATTGTTGAAGTCCTCTTTTGGTACGGCGTGCTTCGGAAATTCTGCGGAAATAGCTTTCATCAGCGCGTCTGCATCCAATTTTCCATCTGTTACTGTTGCTTTCTCTAAAAGCTCTTTTAACCAATCCATTCTTTTATCCTCCATAGATTTTTATTCCCGCTCTCCGGGTATTGGGATTCACCGGTTATTCTCACGGTTGAGTAGTTACCGTTCTTTTACGCCTGCGGAAAAAGGCATATAAAAACAGGACTACCGAAGGAACTTACTTAGCGTCACCTCTGCGCCGTTCAGTTTATAGATTCCGGTTGTCCTGTAATTATTGATTTTGAGTACAAAAATACCACAAACCGTATGGCCTGTGGTTATTATAATCATGGTATGTTTTCTTTCATTGTTTTCAAAAATTCTTTCACATTCTCTATCTGACTTTTACAAACACAACTCCATTGTTGCATATATCGCCATCTCTTTTTTCTTTCTCTAAAACTTCTTTTGGTATCCCATCCGGATATGCATCGCAAACCATTCCTTTTTTTACATTCTTGCATCTTAAGCAATGTGGTATTCGTATCATTATTTTCTCCACCTTTCGATATATGTTTCTACCAACTCTTTGGCTTTTTCTGGAACTTCCTCTCCATTTCGCAATCTTACAAAAGCCTCTGCAATTGTTTCAAAGCCATCATTCGCAATATCAGAATAACCCGATACACCTGGAACATACTCTTTTTCAATCGTTTTCATAAAATCTGAAAACTCATCAGAATTCTGTATATGCTGTCCGGTCATTACATGTGCCATCTCATGGATTATATGATCCTCTATATTTTTCCCGGCAAAGTACCCGACTCTATATCCTTCCGAAACAACATCTTCAAAACCAGAGAAGTCAAATCCACTATTCACCACAAAAACTGCTTCATGCATTCCATCGTTATCTATGTATCTACAAAAATATGGCGTATCTGGCTTTTCATTACCCAAATTCTCTACTAATATCTTACTCAAACGAATATTATATTCATTTTCTATTACATCAATGCCTTTCTGCATACTGTTGAGAATATCTGTTGTAATTCCAGTTGCGTTTCTTATTTCTCTCGGAATTTTTATTTCTTTTATTATATCAGATTTCTTAGGAGTTTCCACAAAAGAATCTTTCCATTCATTATATGTCATGTCAGCCGGCACATAATAGGTTTTCCCATCCGCTCCGCGTGCTGCCCTTTCTTCATCCTGCGTAAACTCATCATTAAAATATGGGCAAGTGCAGCCACGGCAGTTCGGATGGAACGGCGGCGCTGTGACACCAATCTGAAATTCAGACATTGGATAGTGCTTTCCGTCCATATCTCCGCATATGCCGCATGTGTGGGAATCCAGAGTCTCAACGACTTCAAATTCCTCTACACCTAGGTCAATCATACAATCCTTCCTTGCTTTATTCGCAAATGCTGCAGATTCCGTCATAACCAGCCGCCCTGCCTGTGCTTTTGACACATCCATCTCTTTTGTAATCTCTTTGATGGCTCTGTCCGGCGGCTCTCCGGTGATGCACATCCGGGATAAGCTGTTATGCATATTATTGATTAGCTTTGTCTTACTTTCCCATAAACGGTCGGAAAAGTTCTTTTCATCCACCGCCCACGGCTTACTTACTATCTTCTCGACGTAATCTGGATTCAGCTTCTGAATGTTCGTTCCTACTCCTATTCCCTTTTGGATTTCAAAGGCTGTATGGTAAAAATCATTGGAATATACGCTCTGAATATGCTTGTCTATGCTGTCAATGCAGTTTCCATAGAGTTTTTCCATTTCGTGCTGCGTTTCTATCTTTAATGCTTCTAAACGGCTGATATGCACCCTTGCAGATGCATTTTCGAGTTGCTTTTCCCATGCCCCGCTTACCTCATTTTCCTTTGCGTATTTGATATAATCGTCGACATTCCACTGAAATTCTTTCAGCTCACCTTTGTCGAGCATCTTCCGCGCTTCCTGCATTGATACGCCGTTATTATTTGCAAGGCGCTGATACCAGGCATTGATTTTCCCATCGATGGCGGCAAGTGACCTGTCAAACTGTTCTTGGATTTCCTGCGCCTTTTTTAATGATGTGTCGTGTTGCGCCTCTTCCATCTGTTTAAAACGCTCTTTCCAGTATTCTCCGTCTTTCAAGTCGCCACCACCTTTCTAAAAATGCGTACAAAAAAGACAGGGGTGTTATTCCCTGCCATTTCTATAAGCAACCAACTTCTTCAAACGCTTTCTGCATCTTCGGGAACTGTGTTGCTATCCAGTCAACCATTTCTTCATTTTTTGCCCATCCGCAATTCGGAACGCTTGTGTTATCAGTCAATCCGCTTTCATTCAGAAATGCATGTGTAATCTCATGTCTAAGTGTTTTCTTTCTAAATGTTTCCTGCGCCGCAGTTGAATCGATATCGACAAATTCTTTTTCGCTCATGTCTGCAACAACAATCAGCTTCAATTCTTCGTCGCAATATCCGCACCACTGGTTATTTTTCATTTTTTCATCTTCTGAAATCTTGTGTGTTTCAATCGTGTATTCAGTTCCCAGTATCTCTATTTTCTTTACCATCTGCAGCCTCCTGTTTTTTATTAAAAACACCAGAATAGGTTTCTTCTTTTTCCTGTTCTTCTTGCTCTTCTTTTTCTAATTGCCTCAGTTCCGCATCCACATCTTCAACCAACGGATGATTTTTAAGTATTGTCTTTTTACTTACAATACCGACCGAATCCTTACAGATCTGTGCCTGTTCGGTGTCGTTCTTAATGCAGGTTCGTGTCCACGTCTGAATGATGGTTCCGCACTCAATTCCTTTGCTCTTACAAATCGCCCGGACAAGCCGTGAAAATCCAAGCCGAAACTCTGTTTCCATCAGCCCTGTTTTCATCTCAAGCAGGGAATACATAAATTTCAACGCTTCGCCCGACTGGTTCCCGAAGCTCTCTGGTTGCGGGTCAAATCCCTGTCCCTGTTCAAATATTGCCTTTCTGGTTGCATCCAGCACACTGTTTCTGGCTTCTATCGGTATTTCGATGTTCAGCGTGCTTACTCCCGGCTTTCCGTCATCGTCAGCATCTAGCTTGATTGCCTTATATTTCTTCAAGTCCTGCAAGAACCCATTCAATTCAGTACCGCCATAACCGGACAGAACAAAGATAAGTTCCTGCACATCGTCCAAATCATTGATAAAACCGCTGAATACCTTGTCATAAACGTCAATCAGAGGCTTAATATTCTTCAAATCGTCTGTATGGACATTATTATTGAAGAACGGAATAAAAGGAACCTCTCCGAAGTCGTGCCGGTAATAATCAATCATTTCTCCATTGTTTTCCGGATTAACGAACATATTATAGTATTCCAGCCCGTCGTCCACATTCATTCCGTTGTTCCTGCGGAACGCCTGGCACTCGGTATCAGTCCAGTACTCGTAAATGGTAGATGTATCTCCGGTATCTTCGTCAATGCTTTCGTATACCCTAAAAACACCAATCAGCCGCCGCTTTAATCCTTTATCCCACACCGGAATAATTTGCTTACTATCGACAACTGCCCACTCAAAGCCATTGTCTCCTTGCCAGTAATGTACCCATGCCACAGTGCAATTCGCGGCATTTACACATAATTCCATGCAGTTCTTTGCGTATTCGTCTCCAAGTGCTTCTGTAATGTGTTTATTCGCACCTGTATTGCCTACATCAAAGAGCGGCGGTGCAGTAAATGCATAAGATGCTTTCTGGTTTACAATCAATCCGTGAAAGTTCCGCGGAATCCTGTTGTCCGCATTTCTTATTGGACTATCGTCCTTATCGTCCTTTGGTTTAAAAAGAATATCGGTCTCATTGCGATAGTAGCGTTCCGCTATTGCCGCTCTCCGCATAAATTCGGAATGCCCAGGCTGATATTTTTTAATCAGTTTTTTCATTTCTTCAAGTTCCATTGTCTCACCTCTATTTCAATACGCTCATGCCGCCTTTATTTTCGTCCGTATAGATTGCGTACCGGATTGCATCCATAACATCATCAAACTGCTTCACCGGTTCTCCAGTCGTTTCATTCCACACGTACATATATATTTCTTCTTTAAATCTCACAACATCATCAACAATTCGTAGCTTCTTCTGCTTGTAAAGTTGCGCCACACGCTCAATGCCGCTAAGAACAGATTTATTTGCATTTCTGGCTCTTAAACCATTCTTCTTAAACTTCTTTACATATTCCGGTCGCGCTGAATCACAGTAAAATGGTATATCTCCATACTGTTTTTTTATTGCAAGCGCATTTTCAAGCCAAAAATCTATTTCCTCGAACTGTTTAGCTATCTCTTCTATCAGGTAGTATGTTCCGGTATCATCAACTCCCAAAAGTACAATTGCACCGAAGTGCTCATATCCCCAGTCAACTCCGGCTATGAACCTTACAAAGTTTACCTTTTTTAGTTCCTCGCGGCTGATGTAATGGATGTTAATATCGAAGTCCTTGTATACTGCCCCCTCGCCCATCACCCACAGACCATTTATATTTCGGTCATAAAACATACCGGACGGAGTTGTTTCTTTCATGTTTTGCCGGTATCGTTCGCTTAAAAAAGTGTTATCGTCAAGCTTATACTGTACTTGCTTTATCGTTTTGCCGTCCGCTTTATCGATATAGTCTTTTTTTAGCCAATGCTCGGGGTTGTCCGGATTGGTGTCAATTAACATCCTTGCGCCGGATCCAGAGCATCTCGACTTTATCTCGTCAAAGACTTCCTGCCTTGCCATTGTAGCTTCGTTTATGTATGCGCCGTAAGCCGTCATGCCACGAATGCGCCCGAGGTCGTTTATTTTGGAGTGACCGAAGCAACATACTTGTACGCCGAATAGCTTAAATCTGTTGAATTTGTCAAAATGAAATTCTATTCCATATTTGTTGGATAACTCTATTAGAATATTGCGGTTAATCGCTCCTAAATCTGAACCTGCAAGAATATATTGAGGATTTTCAACCCCTTGTTCTGCCGCAATTCGTTTTATTCTGCGTAACTCATATAGAAAAAGGTCATTATCTAACACAGTCTTGCCGGTTCGCTTTGCTCCGTGGTTAATGAGCATAAAGTAGTCATTGTTCACTGCAAACCGGAACGTATCTAATTGTTTAGGCGTATATAGATTATTCAGCATCTTTCAACGCACCCTCAATCTGTTCAAACAGCTTATCCAGTTTATCTTCCTTATCATCCTTGCCTGCATCTGCCTTAGCTTTCAGAACGGCAATTTCCGCTTTTTGCTTTTCAGTTGCCATATCCATGTGATTTGCAAGCCAGTCAAGTGCTTTCATCCGGTCGGCTAGTTTTATCTTCGCGCCATCTTTCCCTTTGGAAACTTCGGAAATCAGCGTTCCGTCCACCGCATTGCTATCTTTTAAGTTCACATAGCTGTACTGGACTTCTTCGCCTGTATCTGGATCATTAAATGTTCCGTTGCCAAACTCCACATAGTCCGTCATGTCCGCAAACGCAATATCCATGTACTTTTGAAAGATATCTGTTTCGCTTAGAAACTCTCGGTTAAGCCGTTCTTGCTTTAATCGGAGAATTTCTGCTTTTACCCTAGCGTTCCCAAGCAGTCTCGGGCCATTCACAACTGCGGTAGCATATTCACAGCCATATGCTTTCTGGTATGCTTTGGTCGCATTGAAGCACCGGATATAATAAATACAAAAAAGCCGTTGCTTATCGTTCAATTCGGTATTACTCATTACCTCTTTGACTTCTTCCGCAACCGCTTCTTTTTCGCATCCTGCACCTGTATTATTTTGTGTGCACCCTTTTTCATTTTGTGTGCACCCCTTTTTTCTATTCCAGTTGTACCTTTTTTTCCAACTCTTTACAGTGTTTATTGATACTCCATACTTATCTGCAATGTCTTTATATTTCATTCCAGACATATAATCTTTTTCGGCGGATTCGTTTTTATTCATTTCTATCACCGCCTACTTCTTTTAGGTCTTTGGCTATTAGTTGACTTGCAATCTCAACTAATTTCATGCCGCCCTCATACATCTTATGTGCTTTCTCTACTTTCTCGTTTGGACTTCTCGCCAAATCTATCACCCTCTTGTTTCTTTTTTCGTCTATATTCTTTCATAACGTGCGCGATAGCCTTTTCCGCGGTCGGGTCACTGTATTTTTCCTTATTCATTCTTTTTCTCCTTTCTGGGAGGTAGCGGCTCCCCTAAGTTTCATGGAGCCGCCGAGAACATACATCAAAAAAGCGCAAGGATTTATTTCCTCACGCTTTCTACTTCTACATATACATATTAACACTTTAAAAACGAACAATGTGAACAAAACGAACAAACTTTTACTTTTCTGCCAAAAATCTTTTCAATTCCATCCGCACACTATTCCCAGTTGCATTTCTTCCCATCTTCGTTGCAATCTGTTCCCAGGACAGTCCCTTCATATAGCGGTATAGGATAATTCGCTGCATCCTTACCGGCGCATCATTAAGGCAGCGCTCCACCCGGAGTTTTATTTTCTCCGCTTTTCTTTTCCGCTCTTGCAAAACAAATTCCTGTGCTTCGATGGCTTTATCATTTCTACTTACCTCTACCGCTCCTTCGATTTTAAAGGATGTCTGGGAATATGGAAAATCATTCATTGATCCGGTTACTTTATCTATTGCTACGGTGCTGCGTTTCCCCTCCAAACGCTCAAGTTCCAATTCTGTTTCCTTTACCAGTTCACACGCATCTATGTATTCATCTAATATCTTTTTATTCACAGTATACCTCCCATTCCCTGCAAAATTCACGGCTATACTGTAAACACTATACTAAAAATGTAAAATAATCAATCTGACTAAACGGTATTTATTCGTTTTCTATCTTGATTGTAAAATAAAAAGCCACATACATAGATTTCTCTACATTTTACCACTCCAATCTCTGACCACAATTACAATAATGACAATTTCTAACATTATTTATGGGCTTATTACAGCACGGGCATATTCCACCTTTATCTGTTCCAATCATTAAGAACATTTCCTTTGGTTTCTTCGCCGTCTGCTTCTCCACCGCTTCTCTGCATTCCTCTACCGTTCCGATTTCACGGTACTGTTGCAATTCCTCAAATCCATTTATGATTGTTTCTGCCTTTTCTTTTCTTCCTGCATAAAGCATCGGACTTACATCCGGTTCTTCCTTTGCGATATGGTCTAATGTTACAACCGCATCATCTCTCACATTCTGCATCCACTTAATTGCTTTCTGCTCCTGCTCTGTCATTCTCCCACCTCCAACAGTTCCGGATTGTCAAACAGATTTCCGCATACTTCAAAATGATTTTTGTCAAATTCGTCAATCGGCTCAATGTCTTTCGAATGATTTTCATTTGTGCAAAATCCGTTGTTATGCCACAGAACTCTTTTATATGTTTCATCTTCCGGAAATACATCGTCAAGATGAGCCACCATGATATCATTCTCCCAAATCAGCTTTCCGTTCTTGTCCTTTAATCCAGTACACTGGCAGATTGTGGATGGATTTATTGGTGGAGCGAACAAGAAACCATCTTCTATAGGTTGTATTCGATACTTAAATTTATCTGTTGCGGATTCGTTTACCACCAAACATCCAACAACCCACTCTCCTACATTTACATTATTCCCTGTGTATTCAACTATTTTCGCCTTGTATAAATATCTATCGTTCATCTGATTCCTCCAATCTACATATATCTGAAATAGCACAGATATAATCTTTGCGTATAATCCAAGCTCCTATCTTCAAGAAGCAACTTAAATTTTTCATCCGGAAGACACTTTATCTGGATTTTCAGCTTAATCAAAAATACATAAATATTGTTCAACACTTTATATATTCCCATGCTATTCCTCCACTTCTGACTGTAGCCAATTCATAATTCCTTTGTCGCAATTCTTGTGTTTTCCCTCATTTTCTATGTAGCAATCTTTTGTCCCGTAATATTCGCAAAAAGGACAAATAGCGCACATTTCTCCGCTAGTAATAAGCGCTGCCAGTTCCTCCATACTCATGGATTTAATGCGGTCAAATTGCGTCATTCTAGTATACTTATCAACTGCATTTTGCTTACATCCTTGGCACTCTTTACTTTCTGGACTGCAATGCTCGTACTTACATCCTTTACATCCATCATGTTCCATGCTTTCACAGCAGATGTCGGAGTTTGTCTTAGTATTCTTACAATCTCTAAGAAATGCTCCTACAACACCACTATCTCTGTCCATAAGGCTCAAATGCTCTTTGGCATCTGCTTTTCTGTAAACGATTAAAGGATTGCTTCTTCCATTCTTTCTAGCACGCAATACCTCATAAGTTCCCTTTGGCTCTTCAATTTCCCATCCGTCTTTTACAAGCCACTTCTTAAAATCTTCTAACTTACTGATATGTAATGTATGTCTATTTGCCATGCTTCTCACTCTCCCTTCGGCTCATAACCAGCGCATCCTTCCGCAGCCGGACACTCCTTGCCGTCATTGATAGGGCAGTCACTTGCGTTGCATACATTAGGCTGATATGGCTCTGGTAGTGGCTGCCATGCGATAACCTCAAACGGAATTTCTTCTCCATCTGCATCATTCCATCTTTCACCATCATAGCCGACAAAATACGGAAGTATATTTTCGAAATCAGTTTGTGTTGATGGATTGCAGTCCATAACAGTTACTAAACATCCGAATGCTTCTTCTGGCATCCTCTCCGATACTGGAATCCAGCCGTTACTCACGACATTTGTGTCGGTACCATCATCCAAAGCACCAAACCAAATCTTATTCCTGCTCTTACAATACGTTAGCCCACAGCCATTGCATTTCTCATGTTCGCCGTTCGTATTGCATCCAAAGTGTCCGCCCTTGCACCTTTCTGCTTCTTGCTTTACGATTTCGATTGCATATCTCTTGTTTATACAACCATCGAAAGTATGTTTTTCATCTTCTTCCAACTTCTCAATAATCTTCTCAAATACTTCCTGCATATCTGCTCCTTTCACGCAAACCGGAGCTGTCCGCTCTGCTCTGATTCTATATTGGAATCCTACTCCCAATCTCATATACAACATTTACCGTCACTCCATTACCGGCTTGCTTATACAGTTGGCTGTCAGAATTTACAAACTGCGCTTTTTCAAAATAATCATCCGTCCACCCTTGTAGCCGGAAACATTCTTTTGGTGTTAGCTTACGAATTGCTATGTAGCATTGATATTTCTCGTACCAGATGGCATATACTGTCAGTTCATCCGAAACTTGGACAAATATCCATTGATTGCAACTTGTATCTAATGTATTTGCAACCTGATTACCTATTCTTCCTCGCCTTGTGGAACTACCGGTCCTATCCAGATTGATACTATCTCCCTCATGCGCTATTGAATATCCTTGCTTTGTGGCTTCTTTTACTGGAAGCATTATGCCGAAAGAGCCGCAGTGAGTTGTGCTTGTATTTCCGTTACTTGTGAGTGTTCCGCACAGACCATCATCCCTTACAGATTTGTTATACATGTCATAAACAGATACGCCCACTCCATGCCTATCCTGTCCAGTCAGAGTAAACATTGGCTCTCCATCTTCCTTAAAGCGTCTGCCATTCTGACGTTTATTTTCTCTGTCTGGAGTTAAAACCGGAATTGCTACTTTAGGTTCGTTGCCGGAATGACCGCATCCAATTACTGTTCTTGATATTCCGCCGTTCCCATGAACTACTTTGCTTTGGTTATAATTATTACCTGTGAGCAAAATATCATCATCAATACGAACAGCAACTTGCTTTGGCTCATTATAGTCTCTTGATACAAGTGTTCCTATTATTCCGTTACAATCAACCACATCACTTGAACTGTGTCTATTCGGTCTTGTTGTTGCTATTTTATTTATTGGAACACTATTTTCTCCATCTGTTCCCGTGATAGGAAATATTTTTCTGGAACCGTATCTTCTAAGATGTCCGACAGTATACACTCGCTCCCGGTTTTGTGGCACTCCCCAATCTTTTGAGTTGAAAAGCTGCCATTCGCAATCGTACCCCAATTCATCCATTGCAAGGAGAATTTCAAGGTAGTCAAATCCTCGGTTACTGCTAAACATTCCCTTAACATTTTCGTAGATAAGCCATTCAGGTCTACTTTCTTCTTCAATTTCCCAAAGGATTCTAAATACTTCTCTAACGAGGGAACTTCTGTCTCCGTCAAGCCCTGCTCGTTTTCCTGCAACGGAGAAGTCTTGGCAAGGGGCTCCGAAACACCAACAATCGGCTTCGGGCAAGCTTCTGGCATCCACATTTCTAATGTCATTTGAATACCATTCTCCATTTCTGTATTCCTCCTTTAAAATTTCTTTTTGCCTTTTCTTTAAATCCAAAGTAGCAAGATATTTTCTTTGCTCTTCCGTTATAAGGTGCATGGATGTGTATGATGCTGTTGCATATTTATACCACTCGCAGAAACCTACACACTCATGCCCCGCAAGTTCCATTCCTCGCCGGAATCCACCTACTCCTGCAAATAAATCTATAAATTTCATTCTTTTCAAAAGGAGCCGATGCGCATCTTCCCGGGAAGCTCCGGTCTCCTTTCTACCATGATAAAAACATGGTCTAATTAACTATTGTAAAGTTCAGTTTATTTTTATGTAATAATTTCTCCGCTTTTATCACATACCATAGCATTTTCACATATCTCTCTCATTACAAAGGATAAATTTTCTTCTTTAAAATAATCATTCGCTAATTCAATAAATTTTTCTCTATTTTCTTCAATATGGTTATGAGAATACTCATCCTCAAAATCCCATGTATCAAGATATTTAACACCTTGAAAATTATCATCCTCAATATCCTCTTTCAGTCTGTCTAATTCTTCATAACAAATGTCTAACATTTTTCTACCTCTCTAAATTCTAATTTAGCTATGCAATGTATTTTCTGTAATGCTCTGGAAATTTGAAAATTCTTTCTCTTCCGATATTTTTCGGTTTTGAAGAAAGTCTTTCTAGTTTCGTTGAGCTACTGTTCACATCCATATCCAAATCATTATATTTCTGGTCGCATTCAAGTCTTACAATCCAATTAAATGAACCACTATCATATTGATACATGATAGCCTGTGATTTAGGATAAGTGTTTAAATAATTTTCGATGGCTAAAAATTGTCTTGCAGTTTCTTCTATGTCCGCATAGCCGTCTATTTTTAACCAATGCACATATCGCACGATACTTTACCTCCTTAAAGCTAATTCGTTATTTTTGATATTTTAAATTCCTCTTCTTTAATAAGTGCTTTCAAAATTCTTAACTTCATTCTGTTTCCTCCTCTACTTTTACAAATCTGTAACCATTCCGCTTTCCAGACAGTCCTTTGCTCATGGAGCTGTACACCGTGTTTTGGGACACTCCGAAATGCTTCGCCATTTCCCACACTGTATCTGCAACAAACAGCGGCAATTCGTATTTGTCAGCGGTTACCGCCATGTACATATGCATCACTTCCGTTCCTCTCCCGCTTCGGGCACTCCATAGGGCTTGTAATCACGCTCCTGCTCACTATTTCCTTAAGTTCCATGCAGACACGCACTCGTGATGATTTCGTGGTATTTAGTACCAATATGCAGCTCTCACACCCATCACACTGCGGAATAAATATCCTATCGTTCCTGCATCCCTGTGTTACCTTTGATTCCAGCCCGTTCTTTTTTACAAAACCTGCGATTGCTCCATACGAGACAGCCCAATCATCAAAGTGCAGGCTCATTTCATCTGCTATCTTGCTATATGTGCATCCGGCTGAAATCATTGCTTTTATTTCGTCAGCATACGGTTCTAATTTACTTTTTCTACCTCTAGCCACTGTCCTGCCTCCTTAATACCTGTCTTTCCAGCGCGTCAAAATCATAGTTGCGCTGTGGGAAGTTGTTGAATTTATTCTGCTGTTTTGGCTTGTCAGCTTCCTTCCCTGGATCATAATTACCATCCAGATAATCAACATACCCTGAGTTAAAAAAGGTGCTTCCGTTCTGTGGTTTTCGCCAGTCGGTGTCCTTCTGCAATTCCAGGCTGTAGCGTTCAATCGCTTTAACTAGCGTGGGTTCTCCGATTGCGAGTAGCCGCTTCTTTTGAGCATCACTAACTTGTCCTTTTCCTTTTTTGCATGGGTACATCTTCCACAAGCGTTCAAACAGTGCGTTTGCTTCGCACATTATATTTTTTTTATTATCAGTATCATTATCATGTTCATTATCAGTATCAGGGTTATTTTGCTTTTCAGAAAAACCATTTGCTTTTTTTGCTTTTGTTTGCTTTTCTGAATTAGCATTTGCTTTAGGTCTGCCGCCAAGTTTTCCGGCTTCCATACGCTTTTTGCATTTTTCTTCATACGCAGCACTATCCCGGTCAATCCTATCCTGTATGAAGCTAAAAGCCATTTCAGTGACAGGTTCAAGATCCAGCATATCATCTCCGGATACGTAGCAAAGGATTGCTGTAAATAATTCTCCGCGCTGCTCCATGCTTAACTTCTGAATATGCTTAAGATACTCGGTATACATGACAAAACTGTTTTTCTTACTATCTGCCAATCAATCACCGCCCAAGTCTCTTAATAATTCTTTCAACGTCATATTAGACTGTTCTGTGGATAATTCTGTTATTGTTACCTCTATTCGTGGATTTTTTGCGTCTATGAATGTATCAAAATAAAAATTGTGTATATGGCTTTGATTGTCATCCTGCAACACTTTTGTCTTTACCAAACTGTCCTGCACAAATTTTGATGCACAGGACAAGATATTGTCATTATCCCTCCGCCTGTTTAACTCATAGAATCGGTAATAGATTAGAACCGGCTTTTCTATATGTACTCCACGAAGTTGCTGCCTTATGGACCATATAATTGTAGTTTCACAGTCTCGTTTTACTTTTCCACCTTTATATGGATTTGTTCGGTTTGCAGCCGTGTATTCATTCAGTCCTTCCAGTCTCCCAGGAATAATAAATTTATACTCCATAGACTTCACGCATTCCGGAATTGAAATTCCTTATCTCAATAATCGTGTTATTACTCGGATTCCATGCATCGACATATTCCACTGCTTCTTCGTACCTGACAGCAGGTATATTATTTCTGGAATTTACGCAAAAATAATCCTGTATATCATGGTTGCACTCTGCAAACACCTTTTTGCTAAAAGATTTGTATGCAGGTGCTTTCTTTCCTCCAAGTACGTCTATCACACGCTTACTAACTGCATTTTTGAGGTTCTGTTGCTGTCCGTAATCAATGGTCATAGTGTTTTCAAGACGTTCTATACGCTCCTCATGTCCATCAATCATACCAAGCTGTATACGCATCATTTCCAATTCAGAAAGTGGTTTTTGAGGTTTCTGGAAATAGCTGTCTACCAACCGGTCATATACTTCCCATGCCTTATCTGTATTTAATGATTTTGCATGAAGAAATGCTCCTTTTTCTGTCCAAAGATAAAATTTATTTACATTCGGCAAAACATCATTTTGATTTTTTGCTCTGAACTCACGCAATTCATCACCAGTCAAACATACATAATGTTTTCCTGTTATGTATCTTGATTTATTTCTGTTATAATTGTTTGTTATAACCTGCACATCTGTTCCGTATGCTTCCGCAATCTGTTGTGTTGTAAGAACTCTTATATTTTTATATTCGACTACTTCTAAATTCAAATTGCCCTCCTTCCTCCCGGCTGTTACACCGGGAAGTATTTCTGTGATATAAATATTTGTACTGTTTCTTATGCATCTGTTGATTTGTTTCTTATGGTGTTTCAACCTATAAATAACTTTTGCGATATCTTTTTCTAAATGCTTCTCTTGCGTCTGTTTCACTTGATCCAACGTAGCAAGCTATATAATGTTTTTCCCACGCAAGCTGCCCTATAATATGCATGAGAACGCGCATTTCTTTGTTCTTATGTACACTCATGTTTCCTTCATGATGTTCACGGGATAACGGAACCCACAACCCATCTTCATCTGAAAGCTTCCTATCTGACGTCCCTTCAAATATATGATGCCTATGCACGTTTGGTGTTCCGTCGATAATGTCATAATCTGCATATTCCATATCAATTACAATTGAATCTTTCATTTACACCTCTCCAATCAATTCACTTGACCATATAGGTTGCTTCAAAATTCTTGTATGCTTACAGTAATCGCACTGTTCACAGCGCATTGGTTCAATTTCTCCATTTTTCAATGCAACAATATTCGGAGTATTATGCTCAACATCTGCGAGAGCTTCATCAAGCAAGCTCTGTTCAACTGCAATTACTTGTATATCCGGTTCTTTTTCCTTTGATACAGCAGCGATAAAAAACGGAAGTTTTTCTCCGGTATTTATTTCAACGACTTTCTGATATACTGCTCCTTGTATGTAATAGCCCCATTCAGCAAGAAAATTTAGATGTCCACTGTCTGGATGGTAAAATACTTTCGAAATACTCTGACATGTCTTAAGGTCGACTATGCACTTACCTGGATGATAGCTATCAATCTTAATCTTCCATTTTGCTCCAAACATATCTGCGGTCATGATTACCTGCTTCTGTCCACTCATGAATGTGCTAAACAATTCATCACGTTCACAACGTTGGATCATGTCATTTGCCTTTAAATATTTAGCCTGCAAATTTCCATCTTTCTTGAACATACAAGGATGCTTTGCTTTGAACAAATCTAATGTTCCTTCAAAGTGTGAATCTACATAAGAGCCGACCATCAATGCATCAGAATCTTCCATATTTTCAACCCATGATTCGTTTAATTTTGCAAGTGCATATTCCTCGCATCCAGGCTTTCCATATGTTCCAACAAAATCCTTGTACTGGCTCACACTTAAATATTCTCTATTCGCTTCAACGCTATAATAATTTTCACTGGTTAAATTCATCCAAATACTTCCTCCGCTTCTTTCATTATTTTTTCATCATGCTTATTACTTAATGGATTTGGCGGTGTTGGAAGTTCCTGCTTCTGCATATCCTCGACTTCTCCTTCAACAGAGCAACCCATGAGCGAATTTGGTATATGAACCCTTGCAAAAAATGCAGCAGCTCTATAAGCAAGCATAAGTTCTGGCATTGTCTGCCATTTGCTTCCAGGCTTTCCATACCATCCTTCATCCTTTGCCATTTTTATACTAACTTCTGCACCTTTTACTGTTTCTCCATCAGATGTTCTTATAGCCTGCACATAGCATCCCCATGTGTCTGTATTTTTCTCTCCTGTATATACAGGCTTTACTTCTTTAAATAACGGAGACGCATTTATCATACTCATGCAGGCCTGTCCACTCCATGATGGTTTGCCTTTTACAACATATAAATTTTGCATAACGAACATTGGACTAACATTCATTCTGTTTGCCATATCAATTGCAATCGCACAATCTGTAGGCTTATTATGATACGCAACAGGCACAAGGTCAGATGATGCAAGCATCTTTCCCATTTTATATAAATTATTAAATGCTTCTGTGTTTGCAAATGCATTACATGTACTTACTTCTGTTTCCTGCTTTACTTCTGCTATTTCTGTATTCTCCATTCTTTACCTCCTATAAAGTCACAACTTCCATTTCCGTACTATCCGTCGTTCTGGTCGCTATAAACTGTAGACCTTTATCCTTGCATTTCTGATACAGCTTTTCTCTTAGTCCAGATGCAAGTTTTTCTACACCATCAATCAAAATGATGTTAAGTCCTTCTGGTTTCTGCAATGCCACATCAATACAAAGGTCAAGCTTCTCTCCATCAGAAAGATTACTTACAGGAAGTCCATTAATCAGAGGAATTCCATTCTCTACAGTCAAACCGTTAATTGGAATTGTACAATTTGCAAGAATCTCTCCCGGAAGTGTACGAGCCTTTTCAATCTTGTCAGTCAGAGCTTGTGACTGCACCGACATTTCATGCACCTCATCTTCCATTCTCACCATGCGATCATACTCATTTATATGGCTCTGCATTTCTTCAATATATGCAGCCTGTTTCTGTAACTCTGCAACATCATTAAGTGGCTTATTTGCATATTCTCTGTACTCATTTACTTCCGCATCAAACTGCGCTACATCAGCTTTATATTTATTTTCGATTACATCTAACTTATCTTGTTTTTTAGATGCAAGCTGCTCTTTTTCAACTTCCAGCGCGTGGATTTGTTCTTTCATTACTGAAATATCTTTGTCAATCTGATTTGCCCGGCCATCTATCTCACTATCCAAAGCGGCTTTTGCAATTTCTCTATCAGCTTCGAACTTGCGTACCTTATTATCCCGGATTTCAATCAAATGATTTGCTTTCTGTATAGTTTCATTTTCTTTCTGCTTTCGCTCGATTTCCTGGTATACTTCACCGGCTTTCGCATTTCTCCATTTTTCTATGTCATATCCGTCTGGAATCGTATCAGCAATATCTTTTATAAAAGCCTTTTTGTTTCTAATATCCCTATCGATATTCCTACGATTTTTGTAATAATCTCCATTTTCAGACTGGATATCATTAAGCACACATAAAATATTCTGATCATAATCAACCCATGCAGGAATCTCACCAAACCACTCTCTAATCTTGTCCATGTTCCAAGGATATTCAATCATGTCAAGAATGATAGCGTTTTGCTGTTTCTTATCCATGCTCATAAATTCAATTGGGTTCAACTGCAATGGTGTAAATATCTCACGCAAAAATGCTTCAGGTCCATTCACTTCCAGTCCATTACGCTTTACAGATTTATAATCAGCTTTGTTCGTCCTTGCCTTCCGGTCAATAGTCAGACCAGTATCAGTCTCAACAATAATTTCTCCTTCATCTTCACCTTTATGTACGATATAATCCCTGTCTGACTTATTGGTCAGCGCATATCGGATTGCATCTATTACAGATGTTTTTCCGAGCCCGTTCGCTCCGCTTAACTCAACAGAACTTCCGTCCTGTTCATACTCTTTGATTCCAAATAAATTTCTAATTTTTATCTTTGTTATATTCACTTCAAAAATTCCTCCATATCCATTTGTTTATATTCTCTTGACATCACCATCTTTTGCATTCGATACTGGATGTCCTTTTCTTTTTCCTTTTCTTCCAGGCAGTCAAGGCAGATGCCATTGACTAATTCCCCTGCGTCTACATGACTGCCACAGATACGACACTCATTGTATTTCATAAATTTTCCTTTCCAAAATCTCAAATCCGTGTTACAATACATAAAAATGCATATACGTGTTTTTTATTTAATAGCACCGGAACTCGCCAAAGTTTCTGACGGTGCTATTTTTCTTTTTAATCTGCAACGAAGATTAACTCGCTCACGCTCCGCATTGATTTGTTTCAAACGATTTCCGACACCGAGCATTGCAAGCCCAATCAGAAACACGATTCCACCAATCACAGGTTGTCCATCATAACCGCAGGCTGACAATATCGCCGCCGTGGCTCCGGATACCATGAGAATGTTTCCTGTCTTAATCAATCAAACAACCTCCTGTTCTATATTTTTGACCTGCTCTACCGGATGATTCTCAATATACTTTTCCAAATCGGAACCCCTAACCCTTTTTCCGTTATTTATTAATAGATACGGCAGTTCTCCATTTTTCAGCATATCGTACACTACACTCTTGCTTGTGCAAAGCAGTTCTGCCACCTCAGATACTCGATAAATAGGCTTATAAGCTTCAATCATTAACTCCATCTCCTTTCATTCTCTTACTTGCGTCTTTTTCTACTTTTAGTAGACTGTTTGGGTAAAAAAATATTATCCATTGGAATCCCATACAAATTAGATAAGAATGATAATTGTGAAACCCCTGGTATATTTTTTCCATTCTCCCAGTTTCCTAATGTTGCCTTTGAAATATGCATTTCTTTCGCAACTTCATCCTGCGTCATATTTGCATTTACTCTAGCAGCCGCAAGACTTATCTTTAATTCTTTCAATATCTCACTTCCCTTCCATGCCTACACTATACTCTACTTAAAGTAGAAAGTCAATACTTTTTGTAAACTTTTTTTATTTCTAGTTTACTTTTAGAAATACGCATAGTATAATGAAGTCATAATCAGAGAGGAGGCATCATATGTCAGAAGATGAATTCAAAAAAATTTTCTCTAAAAAACTAAAATATTATATGAATAAATACGAAAAGACACAGTCCGATCTAGTAAACGATTTAGGATTTAACAAATCAACTGTATCTACATGGATAAATGGAGTAAAAATTCCTCGTATGGATAAAATAGATGCTCTGTGTAACTATTTCCATATCAGACGCTCTGATTTACTAGAAGATAAGGATGATTACAATGAGGACAGCTATTACATGAATAGTGACACACGGGAAATGGCAGAATTTATGTTTAAAAATCCAGAATACAAAGTTCTGTTTGATGCTTCCAGAAAAACAAAGCCGGAAGATATTCAATTTGTAGCTGACATGATAAACAGAGTAAACGGAAACAACAACGCAGAATAGGGTTACATAACAACTGTCCCAAATATTGTACACATGATAAACTACAATGTATGAAAAGGAGTTGATGTACAATGGAGAACGTGCGAACAATATACTGCGATATGCCTAATACGATTGGGGGTTTTACAATATTAGTAGATGACTTTTTTACAATCGTGCTGAATCAAAATCTTTCTCATGAAAAAAACCTTGAATCTTATATGCATGAATTAGAACATATAAAAAATGGGGATTTTGATAAAAAGGTATCTGCTGGATTGATTGAAATTATGGCACATGCACACTAACTCTAAAATAATTATATCGTGATTTAATCAAGTCGAAAAAAGTCGATTATTTTCTATTTAACTCATCTAGTAAGTAGCATAAAATATTTTATATAGCATGTGCTAAATATATACGAAAGAAGGAACATATTTTGAAGAAAAAATGGTATTTTAGTGATTGGTTTATCGGTATTTTATTCTTTTTCTGGCCACTGTATGGAATTCCTCTTATCGCAGGAATTATACTTCTAATAGTAAGAAACTCTTACGCCAAAAAAGAAAACAGCCAAAAGGATGAACAAATAAATAATCTAATGATTCAGAATCAATTTTTATTTAATAAGGTGAATGAAGCAAACCAGATAGAAAACGAGCAAATCAGGAATTTGCAGGAACAAAATAATTCTCTTTCATTAGAAATAGATAATTTGAATGAAAAGCTAAATTCCCTTAATGCACATGATTATTTTGAAGTTCAAGAAAAAATCCAAAAAGCAAACGAGGAATTAAATAGATATTCATCAGATAAAACACAGCTATCACTTGAAATAGAACGATTATCTCTTGAAAATGAGAAACTTACCAAATCTATCGCATCAAACAAAAAGAAAATTGTACAAATAAGGGATTTATATGACAGCATAAAATACACACTTGATAATTTCTTTGATACGGACAAATTTTCTTATGATTATATCTCTTTCACGAAATATGAAAGAACAATTGATGAAATAACTCCATCTGTAATACTGAAATTACACAGTATGGATATAAGAGAATTAAGAAAAGCTTTTAATAACAATGAAAAAGAGATAAATAATATCCTGGATCAATATTCTGCTCGATACACAACAAAAGCAAATAAGGCAATTTATGCGCTTATGGTAATCGCATTAAGAGCAGAGCTACAAAATATTTTATATAATTTAAAATACGAAAAATTAGACGACGCTATTGAGCAAGTAAAGATTGTCACTCAGAAATACCTTTCCATTGCTTCTGATGGAAATCAAAGTATTGCTGTTACATTAACTAAATTTATTGGTCAGATAGAATATTTATTTATAAACTCTGTAAAAATCGAATACAACTACTATGTTAAGAAAGAACAAATAAAACAAGAACAGCAGGCATTACGCGAGCAAATGAAGCAAGAGGCTGCAGAACGAAAGGCTCTTGAAGAAGAAAAGAAAAAAGTTGAACAGGAAGAACAAAAATATAATGCAGAAATCGAGAAAATAAAAGCACAAATTGAAACAGCTGCTTCTTCTGAAATAGAATTACTTAATGCAAAAATACTTGAATTACAATCAAAATTATCTGATGTCGCAATCAAGAAAGATGAAATCACATCTCTGCAAAACGGAAAAGCCGGAACTGTATATATTATCAGTAACCTTGGATCATTCGGCGAAAATGTATTTAAGGTAGGCATGACACGTAGAATGAATCCACAAGACAGGGTAAATGAATTAGGAGATGCCAGTGTACCCTTCAAATTTGATGTACATAGTTTTATTTTCTCCGAAGATGCTGTTTCTCTCGAAAATAAAATGCATAAGATTCTTGAATCAAAAAGAGTAAATAAAGTGAACAGCAGAAAAGAATTTTTCAACGTATCTATCGATGAACTAGAACAAATAGTTTATGAAATAGAACCGACAGCGGAATTTAACAAAACAATGCTTGCAGAAGAATATAGACAATCTATTTCAAGTGATGAAATGTATTCAACCGATTACGAATCTGACGAGGACGAAGACATAGAATAGCATAAAAAACCGCCCTGCTGCTACCAACAACAAGGCGGATGCTCCTGAATGATACAGAAGCCATAAGCAAGCATATTGTATCATTCGGAGCAGCCAAACGCAAGCGGAACACCAGTTCCGTGCTAGCTGTTATTTTTATACACATTTTTAAGGAGGATGATACTATGGCAACTGTTAGTACAAGGAATCGTAATAAGAACAAGCTGGACAGAAATGGAAAGCCAAAGGCACCAAACTGGGAATACCGGTTTGACACTGCCCCTATTGACGGCAAGAGGAAACAGGTATGCAAAAGCGGATTTCGGACAAAGGGAGAAGCCGAAGCCGCAGGCAATAAAGCACTGGCGGAGTATAATAATGCAGGCACTTACTTCTCTCCTTCCGAAATCTCCGTGTCAGATTATCTGGATTACTGGGTGAAAAACTACTGCCTGCTCAACATATCGGACAGCACACTCGTAGCATACAGAAATATCATCAACAACCATATAAAACCAAGGATAGGCTCATACCGACTAAAAAGCGTTACAACCATGATATTACAAGAAATGATAAATAATATATATGTGGAGCGTGGATTTACAAAAAATTTTATGAAAAATATCCTGAAAGTGGTAAAAGGATCCTTTAAATATGCAAAGGTTACGGCAAAGATGATCCAGACAAATCCGGCAGAAGATGTTACGCTCCCAAAGACCGCACAAACTTCAGAGAGCGAAGAAATTATCATCTTAAGTAAATCAGACGTTATACGGATACTAGAACGTTTTAAAAAGAATACTTCACACTACTATGCTATACTAACAGCATATTATACTGGGTTGCGAATCTCCGAAGTATATGGCCTTACATGGGACTGCATTGATTTTGAAAATAGAACTTTGACAGTCAATAAGATATGCAAGAAAATACCTGTCAATGGCAAGGCATCTGATTCCACAAAAAGATACGGCACACATGGCAAAGCACTTACACGCTGGTATTTTGGTGCTTGTAAGACACCAACATCCTATCGGACAATATCTATCGGTGATACTCTCCTTGCTGCCCTTAAAGAATATAAAGCATGGCAAGAAGATAATGAATTGCGCTACGGTGAATTTTATACGAAATATTACATAAAAGATGAGACATCTGAAACGCATAAAGAAGTGAAGCGGCTGATTCCAATGCAGGATGCCAATTTTGAAATTCCGATGGAAAGAGTATATCCGGTATTTATAAAAGAGGACGGAAGCTTTCAGGGAACGGATTCAATGAAATATCCATCCAAAGTTATCAATTACGAACTCGGTATACATTTTAACTTTCATGCGCTGCGACACACTCACGCCACAATGCTCATAGAAGCTAATGTTCCTGTCAAAGCCGTGTCTGAACGTCTCGGACACTCTAACACAAGGACCACCCTTGAAACCTACGTCCACGTCACAGAATCGATGCGTGATGATGCAGTAAACAAATTTGAGACATTCGGTAGCCTTGAAGATGATAAGATTGTCACAATCGGAGAAGCAAAACGCTCTGCAAAGACCTCGTGAAAATCTGTGGTCATAAAAATTTCGTGGTCAAATTGTGGTCAAAGCACAAAAATCCGGCGTCCTGGGAAATTCCAAAACACCGGAAACACAATATCTGCTTTTATTTTCCGCAACAGAATTTGTATTTTTTACCGCTTCCGCAAGGACATGGATCGTTACGACCTACTTTTTTACCAACGATAACTGTTCCTGATTTCTTCTGCTCCAGATATAGTTTCTTTCTGGTAAGTTCATCAAAGATATTGTTCCACATCGGAAGGTTGTATAACCAGTCTGCCTTTGCATCGACCATGTTCTTATATAATTTTTCTTTATCAAATGCAAGGTTTACCTTGGTATCTTCTTCCATGGTTTCAATCGGATTCGGCTCAATTAAGCTGTCATTGATACCATCCAGAAATCCAGTCATATCCATGATGCTAAGTCCGTATTTATCAGCTAATTCTTTTACCGTTCCCTCTACCTTTTCATCCGGGTTCGTAAGAAGTTTTTCATATACACCTTTTTCCACTAAAAAATATCTCTGCCAGAACTTTTGAAGTTCTCTTTTATCTGCATGCTGATCATAGGCTACTTTCTGCCATTCTTCTAATAAAGCCATTTTATATACCCTTCCTTTGTTTCTTCACTTATTATTTGCAAATCATGCATATAGAATAGTATACCTCATAGTTACTAATTTTTCAAACTTTTTTGTATACTTTTTGCAATTTCGTTCATACTATGATTAGCCGGTAAAAGCAACGCATACCCCCATCCGTTCTTTTACCGGTTCTACCAAAGATGCGAATACTTATCCTCCCCTATAAGGAAAAAGCTGCCTTTTGTTTCAAAACAAAGGGCAGTTTTTCGTTTTCCGAAAAAAACTGTTACATAAATGCGAAAAAAGCAGACTTATTTCCTTTGTTTTTGTATATTGACGACCGATAACATTTTCGTTATGATAACAATATCAAAAAGCGAGGTGTTTCCATGAAAAAAGTAAAACAGATTCTTGCCATCACAGGCTGCATTCTTTTGGTAGCTTTATATGTATCTACTCTGGTATTTGCCTTAATCGGAAGCGAAAATGCGATGAATTGCCTGCGTGCTTCCATTTATGCCACAATTGTCGTTCCGGTACTGATCTGGGCATATACTTTTATCTACCGGCTGTTAAAAAATCATTATTCTTATAAAAATAAGGATGAGGATACAGAAAACGATAAAGCAGACTAATCCTCTTCACCCTTATAATTTTCTCATTCATGAAGAACTTACTTTATGCGCAAAATGTGTGTTATCAGAAACATCCAACTTTCCACACACATTTCTACGCATTTGTATTTTATTCGTTCTCGGTACTCTCTGTACTGAGATCTTCGGTTGCTTTTAAATCTACAAGTGATTTTTGAAATGCCGCTTTTACATCAGTTTCCATAAGATATACCGTCTGATCTGTATCCACCATCATATAATCCTGATTCATCAATTCATTATGCATACCAAAAGTAAACGTTATCTTTTTATCCTTTGTTTCCACGGTAAGTGTCATTGTCGGATTGGAGAATCCATAATCTTCACTGCCTTCTTCATTTTCTTGGGCATCAATTGCATCCTCAGCCTTTAAGTCTTTCAATGTCAAAAGCATGGTTTCAATTGCATCCTGATTCAACGCAAATGCCGTATCATTATCGCAGACCCAGTTATCCCCCTGTTTGGAAAAAGACAACTGATTCTCTTCGTATGCATAGGAAAAGGCTGTAATATCATCTGTATTCACATTTGTAACGACGATTTCTTCCGCTTTTTTCTCTTTTTTTTCGTTTTCTTCTGCCTTGTTGTTATAAGCCCGGATGCCAAAATAGGCACCCAGACAAACAATGAGAAGAATTATTAATATCAAAAATGTTCTTTTCTGGCTTTTCATTTATTTTTTTCTCCTTACTGCCCAGATTCCGATACCGATTCCCAAAAGCACAACAGGAAGCAGAATCACAAATCCAACTGCGCACAAAATTACAGTCATTGCAGAAACGGTAATTTTTGCTGTATCGTATTCTTTTACCGGAATCACAACTGCTCCATCTGTATCTTCTGAGGAAGTAAAACTCTTGATACAGGAGGTAAACAATTTACTGTTATTGCCTGCAACCATCTGATCCGCATTATCCGTAAACATCTCTGCACTGGCAAATACAAACAACTGCGTGGTATTCTCCTCATCCACTTTCTTTTCTACCTCTACGCCAATCGCAAACGGTCCATCCACATCCCCGTCTTCTTTTTCAATAGAATTCATATTGGCAACATCTGTTTTTGAAAATGCACTTGCCTTAGTATTTAACAAATCCGTATAGGTAATTTCACCATCTTCTTCCGTCTGTGGATGTGTAATTCCACGGCAATACGGAGAAAATACATAATTATTCATAACATCAGAAGTCCACTCACTGTAACCGATTTCCGGAAGCAGATAAAACGGACTCTGATAATATCCGTCAGAATTAGTTTCCACTACAATTCCCTTTGCAAGAGAAAGGTTATATTCTGCTAAAACTGCTTCAAAATTCGGAAGTTCTTTTTCGGTATAACCGGTCGTAATAAATGCTTTTCCACCATTCTTCAGATAGTCGGAAAGTTTTGCGGCATCATCCGAAGAAAAGTCTTCTGTCGGACCATTTACAATGATTGCTGCAGCATCTTCCGGAACTGTTTCCTCTTTTAAAAGTGTAAGTTGCTTTAACGTAACATTAGCTTTTTCAATCGCATCCGTATAAGCAGAAGATAACGCCGTCTCGCCATGTCCGGTGATCTGGTAAATCACAGGCATCTCTTCACTGGTTACATAAGAAATGGCACTGGTAATCTGACCTTCGCCGTCATAACCTGTTGTTTCCTGGGAATACGTCTGATAATTCACGTTTGTCTCATATAAGCTGCTGTAATCGATAACCTTAAAACGCTTTGCACTCTCTACAATAACACTGTTCGCAGAAGGTGCCGTGTCGGTGTAATTGCTGTAAAACTGTGGCGATACCTTTGGATCCTTATACACTACTTTGATATGGGAAGAAGTATCTTTATAATTTTCCAGCGTCTGATATAGTGTTTTGTCCTGTGTTTTTAAAGTATCTTTCGCACTTAAAACATAAATCGTAATATCATCTTCCATATCCTTTAAAAAGTTTTTGGTATCTTTTGTCAGGGTATAAAGTTTTTCATTTGTCATATCAATAGAAGTCACTTTTTCCGGCAATGCCACAACAGCCAGATTAATCACAACCACAATTGCCAGATTAACAAGAATCATGCCGATACTGAACACGCCAAGTTTTAATTTTCCGGTTCCGATACTCCAACGTCTCTTTTGAATCGACTGCACTGTAAAAAACAGGAAGAGGAAAATCAAAGATAAGTAATACACAATTCCTGTCACATCCAGAATACCGGAGCAGAATTGATCCAGATGTGCCGTTAAATCATAACAACCCAAAATCTTTGTCAAAAGATTTCCGCCTGCTGAAATCATATTTGTAATTCCGCCCATCATGTATCCAAGGAACAAAAATACAAAAGTAACAACAGCCGATATTACCTGACTTTCTGTTAAAGAAGATACAAACGTACCGATTGCAATACACGAAAGTCCATAAAGCCAGAAACCAAGAATGGCTGTATAACTTTCCGGCAATGCTACTTTACCAAACGCCGATAAGAACACCGGTGCAAGACACATAACAAGTACACAGATTGTAAATATTGCTGCCATGGATAAATATTTTGCCACCACGATTTTTCCGACGGAAACCGGTGATGTTAAAATAAGCTGATCTGTCTTTCTATTTCGCTCTTCCGCTAAAATCCGCATAGTTAATACCGGAGTCGTAATTAGAAATAAGAATGAAATTGCAGAAACTGTATAAGAAACATATCCGTACCCGTAAGACATATTATAAACGGTAAAATACAGTCCAAAAATTGCAAGCGTAACGGCAATATATAACCAGCCGATTACCGATTGAAAATAGGATTTAAATTCTCTTTTAAAAATAGCTAGCATGCTTCTTTCTCCTTTCTGTCTTCTTTGCTGTTATCATTTTCTGTCAACTCCAGGAAGATATCCTCTAAGGACTTTTCATCGGCTTTCATGGAAAGAATAGGAAGTTTTGCCTCTGCAAATGCAAAAAAAACCTGCTCTCTTAAGTCTTTATCCTTTTTGGCATTTAAAAGAATATGAATCGTATTTTCTTCCGTTCCATTTTCAAATACCTCTGATTCTGCATCCGAAACCTGCTTCAATGCTTCTTTGGCTTCTTCTTGGGTTGCCTTTACCACAAGCTCTATTTTTTGCCCGTTCGACATGCGAAGCTTTAAGTTTTCGGTTGCATCACTTGCCACCAGTTTTCCATGCGAAATAATAAAAATATGATCGCATACCGCACTGACTTCCGATAAGATATGGGAACTTAATATAACCGTATGTTTTTCTCCAAGACTTTTTATCAGCTCACGAATTTCTATCATCTGCTTAGGATCAAGCCCGACTGTCGGTTCATCTAAGATAATGACTTCCGGATAACCAAGTACTGCCTGAGCAAGTCCGACTCTTTGTCTGTAACCTTTGGAAAGGTTCTTAATCAGACGATTTTTCATATCGGTAAGCTTCGTAAGTTCCATTGCTTCTTCTACCGCATTCTTTCGCTCTTTTTTTTCTATATTCTTCAACTCTGCGGCAAAATCAAGATATTCCTTTACTGTCATATCTGTATATAGCGGAGGCAGCTCTGGCAGATAGCCGACACATTTTTTTGCCTCCTTTGGCTGTTCAAAAATATCATATCCATTGATTTTGACACTTCCGGAGGTAGCTCCCAGATATCCTGTTATGATATTCATTGTTGTAGATTTTCCGGCTCCGTTCGGTCCTAAAAATCCATAAATTTTTCCGGCTTCCATATGTAAATTCAAATCATCTACAGCGGTATGATCGCCGTACTTTTTTACCAAATGATCAATTTCAATCAAAATATTTCCTCCTTTTTCACCTGTTGTCCTCTAAAAATCCCACTATCAAGGGTATTCAAAAAGTGTGTTAAAAAGAAGTTGAAACTGTGTTTTTTGTGTGAACAGGATGAAAGCAATTATTTTTCCATACACAAAAAAGACACATAGCTTGTCATATGGCAAGCTACGTGCCTTTTAACTAGTTAATTTAAGAACGCCACACCAGTATATTAGCGATAAATAATATCGTCTCTTCCCGGTCCATTTGAAATCATGGTAATCGGGAATCCGATTTGTTTTTCAATAAACTCTATATATTTTCTGCAATTTTCCGGTAAATCTTCATATTTCTTAATACCACGGATATCACATTTCCATCCCGGTAATGTCTCATAAACCGGTTTTGCCTTCTTAAGCATGGTAGTCGTCGGGAAGTCTGTTGTCACCTTTCCGTCAATGTCATAAGCGACACATACCGGAATCTCATCCAGATATCCTAAAACGTCCAATACGGTAAACGCCACATCCGTCGTACCCTGCATTCTGCATCCGTATTTTGAAGCAACCGCATCAAACCATCCCATACGTCTTGGACGACCTGTTGTTGCGCCAAATTCGCCGCCGTCACCACCACGTCTTCTTAATTCATCTGCTTCTTCGCCAAAAATTTCACTGACAAACTCTCCCGCACCTACGGCACTGGAATATGCTTTACATACAGTCACAACCTTTTCAATCGCATAAGGTGGAATTCCTGCACCGATTGCACCATATGCTGCCAAAGTAGAAGAAGATGTTACCATCGGATAAATTCCGTGATCCGGATCCTTTAAGGTTCCAAGCTGACCTTCTAAAAGAATGTTCTTTCCTTCCTGTAAAGCATTCCACAAATAAGTGGAAACATCACATACATAAGGAGCTAACATCTCACGATAGCCCTGCAACTCTTTTACAATATCTTCCGGTTTCAACAATGGCTTGTGATACAGATGCTCTAACAGTACGTTCTTCTGTGCGCAGACACGTTCTGCCTTTTCTTTAATCACGTCATCATCAAAAATCTCACTTACCTGAAAACCGATTTTTGCATATTTATCTGAATAAAAAGGAGCGATTCCTGACTTTGTAGAGCCAAAAGACTTACCTGCCAGTCTTTCTTCTTCATACTGATCAAAAAGAATATGGTAAGACATTACAATCTGTGCACGGTCTGAAACCAAAATCTTAGGCATCGGCACATTTCTGTCCGTAATTGATTTAATTTCTGCAAACAACTTCGGAACGTCCAAAGCGACACCATTTCCGATTACGCTTGTCGTATGATTATAAAACACACCGGAAGGTAAGGTATGCAATGCAAATTTACCATAATTGTTTACAATGGTATGACCTGCATTGGCTCCGCCCTGAAAACGGATTACAATATCTGCTTCCTTTGCAAGCATATCGGTAATTTTACCTTTTCCTTCATCTCCCCAGTTTGCACCAACAACTGCTTTTACCATTCTTTTATCCTCCTGCTTTTCTGTTTTGAAACAATATGATTATACATGAAAAGTTTATATAAGTAAAATCAATGTTTATTATATTTATCATAATTTCTACTTATCGCAAAATCATTTTGAACAATTCAAAATCCGAAGTAACTGTTCTGCCGCACTTGATAATGGCACACGCTGATCCGTCACCACACAAAACTGCCTTTCTGGTATTTTCTTTTTAAACTGCAATTGAAAAATCTTATGTTCCTCTATTTTTTCTTCTGCAAAATCTTTCACTACGCTTGCAACTCCTAAGTTTCGCTCTGCAAACTGAACCAGCATCTCACTCGTTGCAAGTTCAAACTCCGGATGCAGATAGACATTTTCCTCTCTTAAATACTGCTCCACATAACGTCTGGTCGATGTATCTCCCTCTAAGCACATGATTGGCAGCTTTTCTAACTCTTTATACTCAAGTTCCATTCCTTTTAAATAAGAGAAATTACTGCCTGCCACAAAAATATCTTCGATTTCTTTTACCGGCCACACCGTTAAATGTGCATTTTTTTCAAACGGTGTACTGACAACTCCAAAATCAATCTGTCCATCCTGCAAATTGTGAAGTGTCTCAGGTGTCGGTGCATTCGTCACCTTGACACGAATTCCCGGATAAGCCTCATGAAACCGCTCTAAATAGGATAATAAGTAAAATTGCAGCGTCATATCGCTTGCCCCGATTCTGATTTCTCCTTTCCCGAATCCCTGCATTTCCTGCAATTTCTTTTCTCCGAGCAGAATCGACTCATACCCGCGTTTCACAAAAGAATATAAGACCTCCCCTTCGTCAGTTAGTCGTACCCCTTTTGAAGTTCTGATAAATAAAGTGCTTCCGAGACTTTTCTCCAGATTTTTTACCGCCTGACTGACTGCCGGCTGCGACAGGGATAACTCTCCCGCCGCCAACGTGATATTTTTAAACTTTCCGACATAATAAAAAATTTTGTAATATTCTAGATTAATATTCATTGTTTTTTTCCTTAAAATTGTTTATACTAGTGGCAAAAACGTTTTGGGAGGTACTATGTTTTCCAGTAATACTGTTATATACATTTTTGAATTAATCGGGACGATTGCTTTTGCTTCTTCCGGCGCACTGGTCGGCATCCGCAAAAACATGGACATTTTCGGCATTAATGTTCTCGGAATTACCACAGCCGTCGGTGGTGGCTGTATCAGGGATATTATTCTTGGAATCAATCCTCCGAAGATGTTTCAGAATTTCAGTTATGTCATTGCCGCAATCATCACTTCCTGCATCCTGTTTCTTCTTTTTTTCCGGAATCAGGATCTGCTTTCCAGCCGGTTTTTAGCTACTTATGAAAAGATCATGATTGCTCTTGATGCAATCGGACTGGGCGTATTCACTGTAATGGGAATTAAAACTGCCATGGATATAAGCACTGATTATAACGTCTTTCTTTTTTTGTTTGTCGGTGTCGTGACAGGTATCGGCGGTGGAATGTTACGCGATATTATGGCCGGTATGACTCCCTTTGTTTTTGTAAAACATATTTATGCCGTTGCCGCCTTACTTGGTGCAATCTGTTATCTTGCTTTGCACGAAATAGTCAATGACACGGCAGCTCTTTTTTTAAGTGCAACCCTAATCGTTATCATAAGACTCTTAGCTGCACATTACCGCTTAAATCTTCCACGTATCCATCCAAAGGAATAGAATTTTCCTATACAACAAAAAATGCGGGATTCCCCGCATTTTTTAATATTGTATTTCTTTGGAACATGCTACCGCAAGTGCGCCCGGACCGATATGGCACGCCACACTTAAAGCTAATGGCTGCATAACAATTTCATTATTTGGAAATGCCGCCTGTACCTCTTCTTTAAACTGTAAGGCTGATTCCAAATCATTGGTGTAAGACATCTCCAAATGGATTGTCTTTCCTGATTCGTCTTTGAAACGTTCCTTAAAATCCTTCTGCATGGCTTCAATCATAATGCTTTTTGCCTGTTTGACAGTTCTCGCCTTTGCAAATGCATCTAATTTGTCGCCCTGAATCTGAAGTACCGGTTTTAAGCGAAGCAAAGTACCGAGTGCCGCAGCTGCCGGTGTGATTCTTCCGCCTTTCTTAAGATAACTCAACGTATCCACCATAATATAAATACTGGATTCCATTTTATTCTTTTCGAGGATTTCTTTAATCTCTGCAGCAGATTTTCCTTTTTCCACTAATTCTAATGCATCTAATACAGACTGTCTTTGTGTAACGGAAATACGCTGGTTATTTACAACCTGCACCTTTCCATCATAATCCTGTGATAACATATATGCTGTCTCACAGGAACTGCTGAGTCCGCTTGACATTGGGATATAAACAACTTCATCATATTCTTTTAATAAATTATCCCACATATCCGTAACACTGCCAACAGATGGCATGGAAGTTGAGATATCTACACCTTCCACCAGCTTGGCGTAAAACTGTTCCTGTGTCAAATCTACATTCTCATAAAAGGTTTCATTATTTATAAAAAACGGCATGGGTATAATAAAAACGCCCATTGCTTCTGCTTCTGACTGCATGATACCACTGTTACTGTCAGTAAGAACTGCTATTTTACTCACTTTTATTTCCTCCCAGTGTCTTATTTATTGTTAAAAGTGTAACATACTTTTAGCTTTGATACAATCCTTTTTTATCTCGCACCCTTATCGTAAATATCACCAAGCGCACGCGGTGCACGGTTTTTCTTACTGAAGAAAATAAGAAGAAACAAAGTAAGTGCATATGGTAAAATCATCACAAGATCCTGGAAACTACTTGGCATTCCAAGTACCTGTACCAGCTTATAACCGCCGCTTCTTGCGAATCCGAATAAAAGACATGCTCCAAGTGTCGGTAAAATCTTCCAGTTTCCAAAGATATAAGCTGCGATTGCAAGATATCCATATCCAACATAAATATTCGGCGAAAAATTCGCAGAAATAGAATAAGCAAAACAAATACCACCAAGTCCGGAAAGTGCACCGGAAACCATAACTGCGATGAAACGAATCTGTCCCACCTTGATACCGGCAGCATCCACAGCATGCGGATTCTCTCCACATGCACGTAAATGTAAACCAAATCTTGTCTTATATAATGCAAACCATGCGATAAATGCTACGACAACAATAATAAGTTCAAATGGATACATATTGGTAAATACTGCTCCAAGAACCGGTATTTTGGAAATTCCAGGAATCGTAATTTTCCCTGCTACTCCGAGTACAAATTTATCCGATGGTGCCTTAAAATGGCTTAAATTAATCTGTTTTGTCAAAAATACCGTAAGTGCCATTGCAAGCGTGTTTACTACCACACCACTGATTACCATATCGGCCTTAAAACGGATACATAAAAGCGCATGAATCAAAGAAAATAAAAGTCCTCCAATCATTGCAAAAACGAGTGCCAGATAAAACGGTACCGAAGAACTTCCGCCTAATTTTTCTGCTGCAAGCACCGCTACCAAAGCTCCGATAAATGCACCAAATCCCTGTAATCCTTCCAGAGCAAGGTTCGTAACACCACTTTTTTCACTATAAATTCCACCTACTGCCATAATGAAAAGAGGAAGTGAAAAAGAAAGCCCATCAATAATAATACTATTCATTTATTTTTCCTCCTTTCCGGTCTTTGTCATATCACGCAAACGTCCGGTCTTATAACGAATAAATGCACCACAGGCACTAAATAAAAGGATAATTCCCGTGATAACCGATGCAATTTCCTGCTGAATTCCAGATGCGGAACTCATATAGGTACTGCCCTTTCCAATCACCGTAATTAAGAAAGAAGAAAAGATAATTCCGACTGGATTACTGTTTCCAAGTAAGGATACCGCAATTGCATCAAATCCGGTACTGGTCAATACTTTAGGCTGAATCGAAGCAAAATAGCCAAGATAGTAAGTAACACCGGCAAGACCGGAAAGTGCACCGGAAATAAACATGGTAAGCACAATATTTTTTCCTACCTTGATTCCGGCATATTTCGCTGCTGTCTCAGAACATCCTACTGCTTTCATTTCAAATCCAAGTACGGTACGATTCATGATAAAACGAACCAGAATCACAGTAATAATTGCAAGAATAATCCCAAGAGGAATATCCATTTTATAATTTCCGATCACCACATCACATAAAGTAAGCCTTGATGCCGCAGATACATTTTTGGACTGTCGGGACACCGGGTCCACGAAGTAAGTGTTAATAAAGAAACTAATTACATATTCTAAAATATAATTAATCATAATAGATGACACAACTTCATTGATATTGAATTTGTATTTCAAAAATCCAATCAGACCACCAACCAGTGCGCCGACAACAATTCCGATAATAATGACAAGCGGCTTTGCAATCGGAGCGCTCAATGTACTATAACCTACTGTTACCGTAGCAATAAAACCGGCTGCAAGCATCTGTCCGGAAACACCGATATTAAAAAGCCCGGAACGAAGTGCCACCGCTACCGCAAGCGCAGCGAAAATCATTGGGGTCAAATTATCCATAAAATCCATAAAATCTGTAATCATGCCCTTATAGCCGGCATAAGAAGCCTTTGGGGCAATTCCACAGCCCTGTAACAAATTGTAGAACGCATAAAACGGATTATGTCCCATACATGCAATCATAATTCCACCGACAAGAAGTGCCAGCAAGATTGAAAAAATCGGAATTGCAATCTTTTGTCTTTTTTCATGCCCGATAGTTGCAAGCACCGCTTTCTTTAAAATACTTTCTTTCTTATTCATGGTGACCTACCCCCATCATAAATTCTCCGACTTCATTTGCCGTTAGAGTCTTTGCATCTGCAATCTTGTTGATGCTTCCATTATAAATAACACCAATTGTATCTGCCAGATTCATGACCTCATCTAATTCGAGTGAAATAAGAAGAATTGCCTTTCCCTTATCTCTCTCTCCAATAATCTGTTTATGAATATTTTCAATTGCACCGATATCCAGTCCTCTGGTCGGCTGAACAAAAATCATAAGATCTGCTTCTGTTTCGATTTCTCTTGCGATAATTGCTTTCTGCTGATTACCACCGCTCATGGAGCGTGTAATGGTAGAAGAACCCTGACCACTTCTGATATCATATTTTTCGATTAATTTTTCACTATTTTCTGAAAAGACTTTTTGCTGCAATACACCTTTTCTGGCATAAGGTTCTCTATAATAGCCACGTAATCCCAGATTATCTGCTAAGGAAAAATCCATCACCAGGCCAAAATTCTGTCTGTCCTCCGGAATATATGCAATGCCTTCTTCGGTACGTTTTCTGATGCTTTCTCCTGTAATGTCCTTGCCATTTAAGAAAATCTTTCCTTTGTGTGCCTTTAAAAGTCCTGTAATCGCATCCGCAACCTCAACCTGACCATTTCCGGAAACACCGGCTATCGCAAAGATTTCTCCACCGCGAATCGAAAACGATACATCCTTTACTACATCGACATGTTCTCTATTTTTTACCGTAAGATGTTCTACCTTAAGCACTTCTTTCCCAAATGATGGTGCTTTCTTTTCGGTAACAAAATTTACTTCCCTGCCCACCATTAAATTAGCCATGGTTTTGGTATCTGTCGATGCAACATCCAATACATCTACCAATTTTCCTCTGCAAAGAATTGCACAACGGTCTGCTACTTTTTTTATTTCTTCCAACTTATGCGTAATCAAAATAATGGTTTTTCCACTTTCCCGTAACCCTCTTATGATTTTAAGAAGAAATTCAATTTCCTGCGGAGTCAGAACTGCCGTCGGTTCGTCAAAAATCAAAATCTCTGCATTACGGTAAAGCATTTTCAAAATCTCTACACGCTGTTGAATAGAAACATTTACATCTTCAATTACATCCGTAGGATCTACTTCTAACCCATATTTCATCGAAAGCTCCGAAATCTCTGCATTCGCTTTTTTCATGTCAACCGTTTTAAAAAGTCCAAGTACTTTTTTGACCGGTTCCATGCCCATAATAATATTTTCCGCCACGGTATAATTCTGTACCAGCTTAAAATGCTGATGTACCATTCCAATGTTCAATTTGGTTGCATAATTCGGGGAATCAATGTTCTCCTTTTTTCCACGAATGATAATCTCTCCCTCATCCGGCTCATACATCCCAAAAAGCATGCTCATCAGAGTCGATTTTCCCGCACCATTTTCACCAAGCAGTGCAAAAATCTCTCCCTTTTTTATCTGAATTGTCACATCATCATTTGCCACAATACCCGGAAAGCGCTTTGTGATGTGCTTCATTTCCACAATGTAATCCGACATGTAAATCCTCCTAATTTTAATCCAAGACTCACTCCTTACCACGTCATAGCGAACAAAGAGGACAAGGCTTTTCCTATGAGATAAATCCGGGCAGACTTAGCCCGGATTTTCTCATTGTTATAAATTATGATCAATTATTTTACTTCAAAATCTTCCGGTGTGATATCATTTACCGTAGCATCAGCTGCAGGAACAATTGTTCCATCCTTTACCAAAGCAAAGGCTGCATCAATCTTTGCGATGCTGTCTGCAGAAAGCTGATTTCTTCCTTCTTCACTCACATAACCGGTAGCTTCTGTATCTGCATGTAACGTTACGTTTTCTCCTTTAAAGGAACCTGCTTTTACATTACATAATGCATTGTATACACTTAAATGCATATTTTTGATTGCAGAAGTAAGAATGATATTAGCGTCTCCATTTGCACCATCATCATACTGGTCAACATCGCATCCGATTACTTTGACATCTGTTGCCTCTTTTGCTGCTGTAAATACACCATTTCCGGAACCACCTGCAGCTACTAAGATAACATCTGCACCTTCGTCAATCAATGCCTGTCCCACTACTTTACCGGTAGCTTCGTCTGCAAATGTACCAACATAATTTCCTCCTACATCATTTCCCATTACGTCGGTTCCTGCATAAGAAGGAAGTTCTACACATTCTACCTCTTTTCCTTCTGTCTCATTTACATATTTCACACCACATTCAAAACCATACTGATAGTCTACGTTAGAAGGATATGCAATACCATTTACAACTGCGACTTTATTCGTCTTAGTCTCAAGTGCTGCTGCCATACCTGCACAGAAAGCACTTTCCTGCTCTGCATAGCACATAGCATAAATATTATCTGCTTCGATCGTATTTCCCTCTGCATCAGATGGGAAACTGTCTACTAAAATAAATTTTACATCCGGGTTATCCTGTGCAATGGTTCCGATTCCTGCAAACTGGAAACCACAGCATACAATTACATCATAATCTGCTACGATATCTGCAACTGCCTGAACTGCAGCATCTGTATCTCCGGTTGTCTCCTGAATCGGAGTAACGGTACTGTCCGGATTCTCCTCAATAAAATCTAAAATACCATTATAGTTATCTTCATTAAAAGAACCATCATCTACACCGGATGGACTACTTACGATTGCGATTTTCAATGCATTACCGGTTGTTTCTGCCTCAGCAGAATCTGTTGTGCCAGCTTCTGTAGATGCTACTGCATTTGATGCAGTAGAACTATTGTCTTCTGTTTTCTCATTTGATGATCCACAAGCTGTCATAGAACATACCAATGCGGATACAAGCATAAGGGATACGATTTTTTTCTTCATAATATTTATTTTCCTCCTAAAAATTTTTTCAATAAACATTGCTATTTTATCATGGTTTATGATTTTTGTCTATGTAAACGATAGAAAATGCACAAAGGGAGACATTCTTAGGCGAACGTCCCCCTCTTTTTTTACTCTTTTTACTTTATTTACCTGAAAACCAAATGATTTTACATCATTCCCATTCCAGGATTTCCACCTGCCGGCATTGCAGGAGCATCTTCTTTAATATCTGCAACAACAGATTCTGTTGTGAGTAATGTAGATGCTACAGATGTTGCATTCTGCAAAGCACTTCTTGTAACCTTAACCGGATCAAGAATACCAGCTTCAACCATATCAACATATTCTTCTGTTGCAGCATTGAAACCAACTCCAGGATTGGATTCTTTTACTTTATTGATGATAACTGCTCCTTCTAAACCTGCATTTGCAGAAATGTAGTACAATGGAGCTTCCAATGCTTTTAAGATAACCTTAGCACCGGTCTTTTCATCACCTTCCAAAGTTTCTGCTAATTTAGCAACTTCTTTGGTAGCATGGATATATGCAGAACCGCCGCCTGCGATGATTCCTTCTTCTACTGCTGCTCTTGTAGCATTAAGCGCATCTTCCATACGAAGTTTTGCTTCTTTCATCTCTGTTTCTGTTGCAGCACCAACACGGATAACTGCTACACCACCTGCAAGTTTAGCAAGTCTTTCCTGTAATTTTTCTTTATCGAAATCAGAAGTTGTTTCTTCAATCTGTGTACGAATCTGTCCGATTCTTGCTTCGATGGCATCTTTATCGCCTTCACCATCAACGATAACTGTGTTCTCTTTCTGAACTTTAACAGATTTTGCACGACCAAGCTGATCCATGGTAACTTCTTTCAAATCTAATCCAAGTTCATCGGAAATTACCTGACCACCGGTAAGAATTGCAATATCCTGAAGCATTTCTTTTCTTCTGTCACCATATCCAGGAGCTTTTACTGCAACTACATTGAATGTACCACGTAATTTATTTACGATCAATGTGGTAAGTGCTTCTCCTTCAATATCCTCAGCGATAATAAGAAGTTTTGCACCGGACTGTACAATCTGCTCTAATAATGGAAGAATTTCCTGAATATTAGAAATCTTTTTATCTGTAATCAAAATATATGGATTATCTAAAGTTGCTTCCATCTTATCCATATCAGTACACATATAAGCGGAAATATATCCACGGTCAAACTGCATACCTTCTACTAAATCAAGCTCTGTCTGCATTGTTTTGCTTTCTTCGATAGTGATAACACCATCATTGGAAACTTTTTCCATTGCATCTGCAACCATGTTTCCGACTTCTTCATCACCGGCAGAAATAGATGCAACTTTTGCAATCTGATCTTTACCATTTACTTTAGAAGACATTGCTTTGATTGCTTTTACAGCTTCGTCTGTAGCTTTTTTCATACCACGTCTTAAGATGATTGGATTTGCACCAGCCTCTAAGTTCTTCATACCTTCCTGAATCATAGCCTGTGCCAATACAGTAGCAGTTGTTGTACCATCACCTGCTACATCATTTGTCTTTGTAGCTACTTCTTTTACAAGCTGAGCACCCATGTTTTCATATGGATCTTCCAATTCAATTTCTTTTGCAATGGTAACACCATCATTTGTAATAAGTGGAGCACCATAGGATTTATCCAAAACAACGTTTCTTCCTTTTGGTCCGATGGTAACTCTTACTGTATTTGCTAATTTATCTACACCTGCGCCCAAAGCTGCTCTTGCTTCTGTGCCATATTTAATTTCTTTTGCCATGATATCTGCCTCCAATTTATTTTCTATTTTATAATCTGCTTTTTAAGGATTTGTTTTTATTCAACAACTGCAAGAATGTCATTCTGTCTTACAACAATATATTCATTTCCATCTAATTTTACTTCTGTTCCTGCATATTTTGAGTAAATTACTTTCTGACCTTCTTTAACCTGCATAGTAACTTCTTTTCCATCAATGATTCCGCCAGGACCTACTGCAACTACTTCTGCTTCCTGTGGTTTTTCCTGTGCACTTGCTGTGAGGATGATTCCTGATTTTGTTGTCTCTTCTGCTTCTGGTTGTTTCAATACAACTCTGTCTCCTAATGGTACTAATTTCATTTCAATTCCTCCTTAAATTTAAGCTACTTTTTACTTAGTGGATTTTGTTATTAGCACTCATTTCTTTCGAGTGCTAACTGATAGTCATATATTATGTTTTTCATATGGAATGTGCAACCAGAATTTTTTTCTGATTCTACTTTGTTTTCTCTTTATACCTCTTATTTTCTCTCGTTTTCTCTTTTTTTCTCATTTTTAACGTTTTTATAGATATTTTATATTTGTTGTACTAGTACAACGAATACTAAATGTAGCAGTTAATTTATATTCGCTGTACTAGATCAATCCATAATGCTGCAGTCCTTTATAAATTCCATCTTCATGAATATCACTTGTCACATATTCTGCCGCTTCTTTCGCTGCTTTACTTCCATTTCCCATAGCAATCCCGTGTGCCACGTAGCGCAACATGGCAAGATCGTTGACACTGTCACCGAATGCATAGGTATCTTCCCATTTGATATCCAAAAGTTCACATGCCTTTTTGATGCCAGATGCCTTACTATATCCCTTTGGTACAAATTCTGCCATCGGTACCTCATGAATCATGATTTCATATTCATCCTTCAATTTTTCAATAACCGGCTCTACCTCGCCGTCCTTGATATGACAGGTAAATTTGGAAATTTCCCACTTCCCTTCATTTCCGGTAATTGGCTGTAAGCTCTCTCCCATCTGCTTTTTCATTTTTTCCGTATAATTCTTATCTTCAAATTCTGCCTCATCCAGATACATATAATGTTTTCCTTCCATTACAACCGGAAGATGATGCATACGAAAAATGCCAAGTGCTTTTTCTATTTCTTTTGTCGTCAGACCTTTATAAAAAATTTCTTTTCCGTGCTCCTCAATATAAGTCCCGCATCCTGCCACGATTCCGTCAAACCCCAGATTCAGAAGTTCCGGTTCATAAATAAAAGAACGTGTCCTGCCACTGCAGATAAAAGAAAGATATCCGTTTTCTTTCAACTTTTTTATCGCCACTTTCGTACTTTGCGGAATTACTGCATGATTATCCCACAACGTTCCGTCAATATCAAAAAATACTGCCTTCATATTCTTTTTCTCCTTCTGCCACTTGTAGTATCTTACAATTTTTCTTTTTGTCTTTCCATATTGTTTTACCCGAATTATTCACTCGCCAAGCGAAATCATAAATTCGGCTTACAAGCAAGCTTGACGCACGAATTACAGATTTCACTTGGCTACTGTGAATAATTCGGGTTTTATTTTATCATATCACGTAAAATCCGCAAAGTATTTCATGACTTTTCCAAGCACACTCTCGCATTTCAATAAACTAATCTGTGCCACTTTTGTTCCACGCGTGAGCAGTGTGCCATCAGGCTATTTTCTTCTCTGCGAGCTGCGCACCACCACAAAAAGGCGCACAGATATTCTCTGCACGCCTTCTTTATCGTTTTCTATTTATCGTACTGCTCTTTGAATTGCTATAACAAATCCTGTCAGTATTCCACTTAAAACCATATAAACAATGGTCGGAAATAACGGCACATAAACTCCCAAAATGCCGAAAAGCAAAATAATAAGAAGCGAAACACAAACACAGATTGTCCCAAAATTTTCTCTACGAATGTGTAATTTCTGATACATCTTTTCTGTCAGTTGATAGGATTGATCTAATTTGTAATAAATAAATTCACCCACAACCATCGCAATAAGAAATGGCACGATACGATACATAAATGCATTCATACGCTTCTCCCGTTTTTCCTACTGTACGGATAAATAAGAATATCCCATCAAACTTTCGTCCACTTCTCTTGCCACTTCACGGCCTTCACGGATTGCCCATACAACAAGAGACTGTCCTCTGTGCATATCGCCTGCTGTATACACATGTGCAACATTTGTCTTGTATTTTCCGTCTTCGGTTGCAACATTGGTTCTCTGGTTTAATTCTACACCAAACGCATCTGCTACATATTTCTGTGCTCCAAGGAATCCTGCTGCAATAAGAACCATATCTGCATCCATCTTGCTCTCAGAACCCGGAACTTCTACCATCTGCATACGTCCGGTCTTTTCATCCTTTTTACTCTCTAATTTTACAACCTTAAGTCCACATAAATTGCCGTTCTTATCCTTTAAGAATTCTTTTACCGTAGTAGTATAGATGCGAGGGTCATGTCCGAATACTGCAATTGCCTCTTCCTGACCATAGTCTGTCTTTGAGACCTTCGGCCACTCCGGCCATGGATTATTTTCCGCACGGGTATCCGGTGCTTTCGGCATCATCTCAAGCTGTGTTACCGATGCCGCACCATGGCGGATACAGGTACCAACACAATCATTACCGGTATCACCGCCACCGATGATTACTACCTTTTTCCCTTTTGCAGAAATATACTTGTTATCTGTCAAATTAGAATTTAATAAACTCTTTGTCGTAGATGTCAGGAAATCAACCGCAAAGTAGATTCCCTTTGCATCACGCCCCGGCGCATTGATATCACGTGGATTCTTTGCACCACACGCTAAGATGACACGATCGTAATCTTTTAAAAGCTTTGCTGCTTTTACATCTTTTCCGACATCAGTATTTGTTACAAACTCAATACCTTCTTCTTTCATGACATTAATCTTACGGTCAATGACTTCTTTTTGTAACTTCATGTTTGGAATACCATACATTAAAAGTCCGCCCACTCTATCGTCACGCTCATATACCGTAACCAGATGTCCACGCTTATTTAACTGGTCTGCTGCTGCAAGTCCGGCAGGACCGGAACCGATTACGGCAACTTTCTTTCCGGTACGCACTTTTGGTGGTTTTGCTGCTGCATAACCCTGTTCATAAGCATTTTCAATAATACCATGCTCATTTTCTTTGACAGACACGGAGTCTCCCCAATGTCCGCAAGTACATGCTGCTTCACACAAAGCCGGGCATACTCTTGAAGTAAACTCTGGAAAATTATTTGTTTTTTTCAAACGATTATAAGCCTGTTCCCAGTTTCCTGTATAGACAAGGTCATTCCATTCCGGAACCAGGTTGTGCAATGGACAACCTGATGCCATTCCGGAAATCATGGTTCCTGCCTGGCAGAACGGTACGCCACAATTCATGCAGCGTGCGCCTTGTTTTTGCTGTTCTTCCTTTGAGAGAGGTGTATGGAACTCGTTAAAGTTCTTAATACGCTCTTTTGGTGCAACCGCCTCTGCTGTTTCTCTCTCATAATCCAAAAATCCTGTTGGTTTTCCCATTTTGCGTCCCCTCCTTAATTGTTCGTATTTGCATAGAATGCTTCAATCTGTGCCTGTTCGGAAGAAAGTCCCTTCTCCTCCATCTGCACGATTGCATTCATCATACGGTTATAGTCATATGGAATAATCTTTTTAAATTTCGGTAAATATTCACTAAAGTTGTCCAAAATCTGTTTTCCTTTTTCTGAGTTGGTCAAAGCAACATGTTCTTTGATCATATCCTTTAATTCCAGAACATCATATTTGGATGAAACTTCTTCTGAGAATACCATTTCTTTATTCATACGGGTATAAAGGTCATTATCCTCATCAAGTACATAAGCAATACCACCACTCATACCGGCTGCAAAGTTCTTTCCGGTCTTTCCGAGTATAACAACACGTCCACCTGTCATATATTCACATCCATGATCACCGACACCTTCTACAACTGCGGTAGCGCCGGAATTTCTTACGCAGAAACGCTCACCTGCCACACCATTGATAAATGCCTTACCGCTGGTGGCACCATAAAGTGCAACGTTACCAATTACGATATTTTCATCCTTTTTGAATTTTACTCCAGCCGGAGGATATACGACCAGCTTACCACCGGATAAGCCTTTTCCAAAATAGTCATTACTGTCTCCGACTAACTCTAAGGTAAGTCCTTTCGGAATAAATGCACCAAAGCTCTGTCCGCCGGCACCATTACATTTTACAATGAACGTATCTTCATCTAAGGTATCATCATACCTCTTTGTGATTTCAGAACCAAAAATCGTACCAAAAGAGCGATCTGTATTGGTAACTTCCACATCAATACTTCTTCTTTCTCCTTTTTCCAAAGCAGAAGCAAGCTGTTTTAACAAGATCTTTTCGTCTTTTGTCTTTTCTAATTCAAAATCATATACCTGTTTTGGATCAAAAATAACTTTCTTTTTGGTATCTGCAAACGGATTATGCAAAATCTTAGACAGATCAATTTCTTTTTCACGATCTGTTAAATCATCACGAACTTTTAATAAATCGCTTCTTCCTACCATCTCATCTACCGTACGGAAGCCTAATTTTGCCATGTATTCTCTTAATTCTTCTGCGATAAAACGCATAAAGTTCTCTACATACTCAGGCTTTCCTGCGAAGCGTTTCCGAAGTTCCGGATTCTGTGTTGCAATACCTGCAGGACAGGTATCCAGGTTGCAGACACGCATCATAACGCAGCCCATGGTTACAAGCGGAGCAGTTGCAAAACCAAATTCCTCTGCACCAAGTAATGCTGCAATAGCAACGTCACGTCCACTCATTAACTTACCATCTGTCTCAATGCGGACTTTATTACGAAGTCCGTTCATAATAAGTGTCTGATGTGTCTCGGCAAGTCCAAGCTCCCAAGGAAGACCGGCATTATGAATAGAACTCTGCGGAGCTGCACCCGTACCACCATCATAACCGGAAATCAGTACAACCTGTGCACCTGCTTTTGCAACACCGGCCGCCACGGTTCCGACACCTGCTTCTGATACCAGTTTTACGGAAATTCTTGCATCACGGTTTGAATTCTTCAAATCATAAATTAACTGTTCCAAATCTTCAATAGAATAGATATCATGATGTGGTGGCGGTGAAATCAATGCTACACCCGGGGTAGAAAGTCTGGTCTTTGCAATCCATGGATAAACCTTCTTGCCCGGAAGATGTCCACCTTCACCCGGTTTTGCACCCTGTGCCATCTTAATCTGAATTTCTTCCGCACTTACAAGATAACGGCTGGTAACACCAAAACGTCCGGAAGCAACCTGTTTGATTGCCGAACAACGATTTACCTTGCTGTTTTTACTTGCAATACGCTCCGGATCCTCACCACCTTCACCGGTGTTTGACTTACCATGTAAATGGTTCATGGCAATGGCAAGTGTCTCATGGGCTTCTTTTGAAATAGAACCATAAGACATGGCACCAGTCTTAAATCTGGTTACGATAGAATCCACACTCTCCACTTCTTCAAGCGGAATTCCTTTCCTTGGATATTCAAAATCCAAAAGTCCACGGATATTCATATGTCTTTCTTCGCTGTCAACCAGATCCGTATATTCTTTAAACATCTTATAATCCCCAAGCTTGGTAGACTGCTGCAACAAATGAATCGTCTGCGGATTGTAAATATGCTGATCTGCCCCGCTTCTCATCTTATGACGGCCTACACTGTCTAAGGTTAAATCTGTCTCTAATCCCAGCGGATCATAAGCTTCGGAATGCAATGCATTCACATTTTTTTGAATATCATCTAACGTAATTCCACCGATACGGCTTACCGTGTTTGTGAAATATTTATCAATTACTTCTTTATCAATACCGATTGCTTCAAAAATCTTAGAGCCCTGATAGGACTGAATGGTGGAAATACCCATTTTAGAAGCAATTTTTACAATTCCATTGATAATTGCCTTGTTGTAATCATCAATTGCAGCATAATAATCTTTATCAAGCATATGCTCGTCTACCAGCTGTTTTACGGTATCCTGTGCAAGATATGGGTTGATTGCACATGCACCATAGCCAAGCAGGGTTGCAAAATGATGTACTTCTCTCGGTTCACCTGATTCCAAAATCATTGCTACCGCAGTTCTCTTCTTGGTACTTACCAGATGCTGCTGTAATGCTGCAACTGCAAGTAAGGATGGAATCGGCACATGGTTTTCATCCACGCCACGATCAGAAAGAATCAAAATATTGGCACCATCACGATAAGCACGGTCTGCCTCTACATACAAATGCTCAATTGCTTTTTCAAGACTGGTATTTTTATAGTATATAATAGGAAGAACAACTACCTTAAATCCTTCTACCTTCATCGTCTTGATCTTCATAATATCCGTATTGGTAAGGATTGGATTGTTCACCTTAAGCACCTGACAATTGATTGGCTTTTCTTCCAGAAGGTTTCCGTCTTCTCCAATATATACTGTAGTAGAGGTAACTACTTTTTCACGAATCGAGTCAATTGGCGGGTTGGTAACCTGTGCAAATAACTGCTTAAAGTAATTAAATAATGGCTGACGGTCTCCGGACAACACAGCAAGAGAAGTATCAATACCCATTGCTGCCGTTCCCTCAACTCCGTTCTTTGCCATCGGAAGAATAACATCCTTCAAAGATTCATAAGTGTAACCAAATGCTTTCTGCATCTTCTGACGTTCTTCTTTCGTATATTCCGGAACTCTTTCATTCGGAATCTTTAAGTCTTTTAACTGAATCAGATTACGATCCAGCCATTCTCCATAAGGCTGTTTGCTTGCATAGTAATTTTTTAATTCTTCATCATCAATCACACGGCCTTCTACCGTATCAACCAATAACATCTTACCCGGTCTTAAACGTTCCTTTACCACAATCTTGGTCGGATCGATATCAAGCACACCTACCTCAGAAGAAAGGATTAACTGATCATCATCCGTAATATAATAACGGGAAGGTCTTAAACCATTACGGTCAAGAACCGCACCCATCTTATCACCATCCGAAAAGACAATCGAAGCAGGTCCATCCCACGGCTCCATCATCGTTGCATAATACTGATAGAAATCTTTCTTATTCTGTGCCATTAAAGCATTATTAGACCAAGGCTCCGGAATCATAATCATGACGGCAAGCGGAAGATCCATACCACTCATAACAAGGAATTCCAAAGTATTATCTAACATTGCAGAGTCAGATCCTTCGGTATTAACAACCGGAAGAACTTTCTGCAATTCACCTTTCAGATGCTCCGATTCCATGGTTTCTTCTCTTGCCAACATCTTATCTGCATTACCACGAATGGTATTGATTTCACCATTATGAACGATAAAACGGTTCGGATGTGCTCTCTCCCAGCTCGGATTCGTATTCGTGGAAAAACGGGAATGTACCATTGCAATGGCAGACTCGTAATCTTTATCCTGTAAATCTGCAAAAAACAGACGCAGCTGGTCTACCAGGAACATACCTTTGTATACAATCGTTCTGCTGGACAAAGAAACTACATAGGTATTATCGTTACTCTGTTCAAACACACGACGCGCTACATATAATTTACGGTCAAAATCCAGTCCCTTTGCAACATCTTTTGGTCTCTTTACAAATGCCTGCATGATATATGGCATACAGTCTACGGCCTTTTTTCCAAGCTTGGTCGGATCGATTGGTACTTCTCTCCAGCCTAAAAACTCCATACCTTCTTTATCTATAATAACCTCAAACATCTTCTTTGCCTGGTTTCGTGCCAGTTCATCCTGTGGGAAAAAGAACATACCAATACCATAATCTCTTTCTCCACCTAAAGAAATGCCGAGAGGTTTTACTGCTTTTGTGAAGAACTTATGCGATATCTGTAAAAGGATACCAACACCATCACCAGTTTTCCCTTCGGCATCTTTGCCTGCTCTATGTTTCAGATTTTCAACAATTTTAAGTGCATTTTCTACGGTTGCATGACTCTTCACACCCTTGATATTTACTACTGCTCCGATACCGCAGTTATCATGCTCAAATCGTGGATCATACATGCCCTGTGCTACTGCACTGCTTTCGTTTAACTGTGCTCCCATCGTATCTTCCTTTCTTTATACTACGAAAAAAGACTTTTCGTTTGCTAAATCCTACTATACAACTTTTCTTTTACTTTGTAAACAAGTTTTTTTGTTAAATTGTCTGATTATTTGATTATTGTGTTTTCTGCGCATTATTTTTCTGACAATATATGTTATTTTTTCAATCAATGCATACTCTCGCGTTTTAATAAACTGTTGTTGGTGTCAAAAGGTTGCAAAAAAACATTAATCTGTCATATTGCATAAAAATGTAATTTGGTATTTGTGACTTATGAAGGATATTAGATTTTCTTAATGTTCTGTAAACTATTCCAGCAACTCAGCAACAGGATGTTGATGAGAGCCCATGTTGAGCCATGGATGGCGAATCGTGGGCGATTGCGGTCGTGATTCAAACACTTGTCAGAACATTTAGAAAATGTTATATCCGTAATTCGGAACAAATGACAAATTACATCTTTGTGCAATATGACAAACAAAAATTAATTTGCAACCTTTTGACCCAAACAACATAAACTAAGATTGTCAAGCAAAAAAACCTCTGTAAACCAGATATCCATCTAATTTACAGAGGTTTTATTTCTCCCTATATACCAAATCACAATTCCTGCCACCAAAAGCATAATAATTGAAATAGGAAGCAAAAACGGATTTTCCTTCGTAAGCCATCCAAGAAAACCTGTTTCCACTCGAAATACCGATACTGCATTCGCAGTAGCATGTGCCAAAACCGGTACATACAACTTGTTTTCCGTTTCAAGCACAAATGCAAGAAATGCTCCGATGAATCCGGCATAGAGGAACTGTACCAGATTAAAATGCATCGCTCCAAAAATAACTGCAGATAAAATCATGGATGGTAAAAACGGATTCCATGCCCTCAATCTCTTAAATACGATTCCGCGGTATAATGTTTCCTCAATAATCGGCGTAATGACCGATGTTCCCAGTAATTCGATCCATAACGTACTGCTAAAAAATGTCTTCGTTACTTTCTGATAACCCGCCGACTGCTCCTGCATCGGAGTAAGTGCAATCAGATTATTTAACCCAATTGCCAGAAGTGCCGAAGCAAAGCAGATAAGCAACAGCCGGGTAAGCTTTTGTACAATTTTTCTTTGTCTTGTTCCCATTTCTTCTTCAAAAGCATTTGTCTGTGCTTTTTCCATCTTTCTATCGCTGTGATAAAGAAAGAAAATGACCGGTGAAGAAATGAGTGCCGTCAATATCTGAAGTGCCATTTTGCTTAAAAATTCTTCCACTCCCGCCATCGTAAGAATGGTATACACGCAATCTGAAAGAATCACATACACCAATACCGGATATAACACATTCCACACATGATAAAATTTAGTATTTTTCAAGGTAACTTTTCACCTCTTTTACATCCATTAAAACAGCCTTCGCCCCGGCATCCATAAGTTCTTCCTTTGTTCCGTAACCATACGAAACACCGACACATTCCATACCAACCACCTTTGCCCCTAAGGCATCAAATTTCGTATCACCGATAAGAACACATTCCTCTGCTTTCTTATCAAGACGTCTTAACGCTTCAAGCAATACATCTTTTTTTGCATTTCTCGGTCCATTCATCTCTGCACCGACCACTTCATCAAAATATTCGAATATTCCGAAATGTTTCAGAATAGTTTCACAGGAACTTTCCGGTTTTGAAGATGCAAGTGCAATCGTATGCCCACTCTCCTTAAGTGTTTTTAGCATTTCTTCCACATCAGGATAAAGCTCACACTCAAAAATACCGACTTTATGATAACGCTCTCTGTATTTTTGCACTCCAATTTTTGCTTTTTCTTCCGTAAAGCCATAATGCTCCATAAAAGAGTCCATAAGCGGAGGTCCTACAAAGAATCGCAGATTCGATAATTCCGGTTCTTCTATTCCAAAAAAGGAAAGCGCATACTGTGCACACTTTGTAATTCCATACCCGGAATCTACAATTGTCCCATCTAAATCAAAAAGAATGGTTTTCATTAACGCTTTACTCCTTTCGTATCTCTGTTTGCCACATGAAGCCTGTTTAGCGCAACTTCCTTATCCTTTACCGTAACACTGACACTCTCGCCTTCTTTTAATAAATAAATGGCTTCTAAGGCATCTCCCACGGCAAGGCGCATCCCTCTTACTCCGATTGCTCCCTTTTTCTTTTCCGGAACGGTATTTCCCTCGATTCGTAAGAACATATCTTTTTTCGACTGCATTACGATATGATCTGTTTCTTCCATCACCTGCACAAAAATAAGCTCATCTTCTTCGGAAAGTTTAGTCGCCGCTGTTGTGCGCTTTGCCACATCAAACTCAGCGCCATCCACAAGCTTTATCATTGCATTTCTCGTTCCAAACAAAACTTTCTGATTTCTGATATGCTCCATACTGGTAATATAAATAAGGTCTTCCTCACTGCTGTTATAGTTACTCACATTATCAATCGGCGTTCCCTTATCCCTGAACTTACCATACGGAAGGTCTAACACTTTTACCAAATGCATCTGCCCTTTATTTGTAAAAAGACAAATTTTATCTGTATTCTTACAGAAAATAAGATAGCGGTTTTCTGTATCTGCTGCTTCTTTGTTCCGCTCATACGTAGAAACATCAATCGTTTTTGCATACCCAAAACGATCCATCAGAACTACAACACCCATCTCTTCAATCTTTTTTTCTTCAAAAACTACTTCTGCTGCATTTTCAATCTTTGTCCTACGTGCTACACCATACTCCTTTTTGTAGCGTTCCAGCTCCTTAATAATCACCTTTGCCATCGTTGCACGATTACTTAAGATATCTTCGTATTGTGCAATATTCTTCAATGTTTCTTCATGTTCTTTTTTAAGTGCTTCAAGTTCAAGACCAATCAGTTTATACAAACGCATTTCAAGAATTGCAGTTGCCTGGCGCTCCGTAAAATGAAGCTCTTTTGCCATGTTTTCAGATTCTTTTGATTTGAAATGAATATTGGTAACATCTCCCATAGTAAGGCATGCCCTGGCATCTTTGATATTCGTACTGCCACGCAAAATTTCAATAATTAAATCAATGACATCGCAGGCACCGATTAATCCTTCCTGAATCTCTTTTTTATCCAGTTCTTTCGCAAGGAGTGTCTTATACTTTCTGGTTGCAAGTTCATACTGGAAATTCACATGATGGCGAATAAGCGGTACTATACCAAGCGTCTCCGGTCTTCCGTCTGCAACTGCAAGCATATTGACGCCAAACGTATCCTCAAGCTTTGTTTTTTTATAAAGCATGTTTTTTAAATTTTCGATATCAGCACCTTTTTTGACTTCAATAACAATACGGATTCCTTCTTTGGAAGACTGATTGGAAATATCTACAATATCTGTTGTCTTTTTTGATTCGACCAGACTATAAACATCATTTAAAAACTTTCCGATATTAAGGCCAATCATCGTATATGGGATTTCCGTAATGACCAGACGTTCTCTTCCGCCTTTTGCCTTTTCCACTTCAACTTTACCGCGGATTTTAATTTTTCCGACACCGGTCGAATAAATGGATAAAAGCTCATCCTTATTCGTCACAATACCTCCTGTCGGGAAATCCGGTCCTTTGATATATTCCATCATCTGTTCCGTATTGATATCCGGATTCTTCATATAGGCAATCACACCATCAATCACTTCGCCAAAATTGTGCGGTGGAATATTCGTTGCCATACCAACCGCAATTCCCTCTGCTCCGTTAATTAAAATATTTGGCACCTTTACCGGTAAAACCTCCGGTTCTTTTTCCGTCTCATCAAAGTTCGGCACAAAATCAACGACATCTTTATCCAGATCAGACAGATACACGTCCTGCGTTACTTTTTTCAAACGTGCTTCCGTATAACGCATGGCAGCGGCACCATCCCCCTCGATGGAGCCAAAGTTTCCGTGTCCGTCTACCAGTGCCATTCCTTTTTTGAAATCCTGTGCAAGCACGACAAGTGCCTCGTAAATCGAGCTGTCACCATGTGGATGATATTTACCCATGGTATCTCCGACAATACGGGCACATTTACGATATGGCTTGTCATAACGAATTCCAAGCTCATACATATCATATAAAGTTCTTCTTTGTACCGGTTTTAAGCCATCTCTTACATCCGGCAGGGCTCTTGAAATAATGACACTCATCGCATAGTCAATATAAGATTTCTGCATTATTTCCGAATATTCTGTATGAATCAAACGATCTTCTGTCTGCATAATAATTTCCTTCTATTCCAATCAAATTAAAACGGGCATTCGCACTCCGCTTCGCTACTTACTCATGAACGCTATTTCTAAGTATCTATCTCTGCTTCTTTTGCATATTTATAGATAAACGCTTTTCTTGGCGGCACATCTGTCCCCATCAACATTGCAGTCACATCCGACGCGGTAATTGCATCTTCGATCTCGACCTTTTTCAGTAACCTGGTTTCCGGGTTTAATGTTGTCTCCCAAAGCTGCTCCGCATCCATCTCACCAAGACCTTTGTAACGCTGTAAAGTAAAAGGTCCTTTCTGCTTTTTGCGATATTTGGCCAAGGCATCATCGTCATACAGATACTCTTCCTTCCCACGCTTTGGAATTGCCTTATAAAGCGGTGGCATCGCAAGATAAATATGCCCCTCAAAGATAAGTTCCGGCATAAAGCGATAAAACAATGTCAAAAGTAACGTGGAGATATGTGCACCATCCACATCGGCATCTGCCATGATAATAATCTTATCGTAACGAAGCTTTGTGATATCAAAATCATTACCATATCCTTCGGAAAATCCGCAGCCAAACGCATTAATCATCGTCTTTATCTCTGCATTTGCAAGCACCTTATCTATACTTGCTTTTTCTACATTTAAAATCTTTCCCCGAATCGGCATAATTGCCTGATACATACGATTCCTTGCCATTTTGGCAGAACCACCGGCAGAATCTCCCTCGACGATAAAAATTTCACACTGTGAGGCATCTCTCGATTCACAGTTTGCCAGTTTCCCATTGGAATCAAAAGAAAACTTTTGTTTCGTTAAGAGATTTGTTTTCGCCTTTTCCTCTGTTTTTCTGATTTTTGCGGCCTTTTCTGCGCAGGAAATCACTGCTTTTAATGTCTCTAAATTCTTATCAAAATAAAGCTGAATCTCATCACCGGTAATTTTTCCGGTAATCCTTGCCGCATCCTGATTGTCCAGTTTCGTCTTAGTCTGTCCCTCGAAGCGCGGATCCGGATGTTTAATGGAAATAACCGCTGTCATTCCGTTTCTGACATCGGTTCCGGTGAAGTTTGCATCTTTTTCCTTTAAAATTCCAAGTTCTCTTGCATAAGAATTGATTACCGTCGTAAACGTTGTCTTAAATCCTGTAATATGTGTTCCGCCCTCCGCATTATAAATGTTGTTGCAAAATCCTAAAATATTCTCATGAAACTCATTCGTATACTGAAACGCAGCCTCTACGGAAATTCCCTCACTCTCGCCTTTAAAATAGACCACATCATGCAAGGTTTCCAGATTTTTATTTAAATCCTTGACAAAGCCAATGATTCCATCCACTTCATGAAATTCAATATGTTCTACCTCTTCGCCACGTTTATCCTCGTAAATAATGGTAAGATTCGGATTTAAATAAGCAGTCTCATGCAACCTGCTCTTTACTTCGTCTTCTTTAAAGCGTGTTTTTTCAAAAATTTCCGGATCCGGAAGAAAATTAATCTTTGTTCCTGTCTTTTTGGTTTTTCCAATTACCGGAAGTAAGCCTTTTTCAAGTTCTAAAACCGGAACACCTCTTTCATAACGATCATGATGAATCGCTCCATTCCTGCTTATTTCCACATCCATGTAAGTGGATAATGCATTTACCACTGAAGAACCGACACCATGCAAACCTCCACTGGTCTTATAAGCAGCATTATCAAACTTGCCACCCGCATGCAATGTCGTAAATACGATGCGTGCCGCCGAAACACCTTTTTTATGCATTTCAACCGGAATTCCACGTCCATTATCTTCCACAGTACAGGAGCCGTCCGCTTCCAATGTTACCCATATTTTGTCACATACGCCTGCCAAATGCTCATCGACCGAATTATCCACAATCTCATAAATCAGATGATTTAATCCCTTTCTTGATACACTTCCGATATACATTCCCGGTCTTTTCCGCACCGCCTCTAAACCTTCCAGTACGGAAATGCTACTTGCATCATATGTTGTATTCCCTGCCATTTCATCTACTCCCTATCTGTTTCATTCTTTCTAATCTTCATCCATTAAAGATTGTCTCTGATAATTCATATGCGAAATTACCATCATCGCTATTTTAAAAGTCATGGCATCCTCAAATTTGCGGATATCAAGACCAATCATCTTCTGTAAACGCTCCAAGCGGTAAACTAACGTATTACGATGCACATAAAGCTGTCTTGCTGTCTCTGAGATATTTAAATTGTTTTCAAAGAATTTTTGAATCGTCACCATGGTTTCTTCATCCAGATCCAGCTTAATATCGCCAATCACCTCTGAAATAAACATTTCACAAAGACTCATTGGAAGCTGGTAAATCAGCCTTCCAATTCCAAGTTTTGCATAAGAAATTGTTTCTTTCTGCATATAAAAAATATTTGCCACTTCCAAAGCCATCTTCGCTTCCTGATAAGATTTTGGAATATCCTGTAACTTGTCCACATAATTACCATAACCCACACGCACTCTTACCATTGCTTCCATATGCAGGTTATCTACCATCATTTTCGCTATATCTTCTGCTTCTTTTTCACTTTTTATGTTTGTAGCATCTTTAATTAATATTACATTCTGCTCATCAACCTGCGTAACAAAATCCTTATTTCTCTCCGAAAACATGCCTTTTATCGTTTCCATAACAAGAGCATCATTCTTTCCTTCTACTTCAATTACAAAAACAATTCTTCTCGTCTGTTCAATATGAAGTTTCTGCGCCTTATTATACATGTCTACCACAAGCATATTTCCAAGCAGAATATTCTGCATAAAATTGTTGCGATCAAACTGTTCTCTATAAGATACCACAATATTACGAATCTGACATACGGCAAGTCGCCCCACCATAAATGCCTCATCAGAAGACGATTTTGCAATTAAGGTGAATACCACCTCATCCTCAATAATCACTTTAAAATAATGACATCCTAATAACATCTGGCTTTCCGCCAAAGATTCAAAAAAACTGCCAACCGCCTGATAAACTTCCTCTTCCGGTTCAAATGTTGCCGCAATTTTTCTGCCCTTTTCATCATAGAGTGCCAGATCAGTTCTTGATATTTCTTTTATTTCATCCAATGCAGCCTGAATTTTATGATTTGATAACATCTTTCTCTCCATTATGCTTTCTTATTACTAATTTTCTTTTCTCCCGAAGCGCCTTTGTTCCCTTCCGGAAAATTCAAAAAATTTCCCAGAAAGGAACAAAGAACCGGATGCAACATAACATCCGGTTCTCGTAATATCTTTCGTTCAAGACGATAGGAAGTACGTTCTCACTTTCTACCGTATATCTTACAAAATTAGTTTGTAATTGTCAATTCTGTCTCTTTATCAAAAACATGTACTTTACTTGGATCAATTGCAAATCTTACATGGTCATGAAGACGAGCAGGTGTTCTGGAATCAACTTTTGCAGTAAACTGTGTATCACCAATATGGAAGTAAAGTAATACTTCTGCACCAAGTAATTCGTATCCGCTGATTTCAGCTTCTACCAAACTGTCTTTGAATGTTTCAATCTCAATCTGAGCATCACTGACATCTTCCGGTCTTACACCAAGAACAACTGTCTTTCCTGCATATCCACCATCGATTAACTTCTTAGCTTTTGCCGGTGGTAAGATTACGCTGAATTTATCGAACTTCAAAGTAACTTTTTCACCTTCAACAACACATTCTGCATCAACGAAGTTCATCTGTGGAGATCCGATGAATCCTGCTACGAACAAATTCTGTGGCTCATTGTATAATTTGATTGGGGAATCCACCTGCTGGATTACACCATCTTTCAATACAACGATTCTGGTTCCAAGTGTCATAGCTTCTGTCTGGTCATGTGTAACGTAGATGATTGTTGCACCTAATCTCTGATGTAAACTTGAAATCTCAGTACGCATCTGAACTCTTAATTTTGCATCCAGGTTAGATAACGGTTCATCCATAAGGAATACCTTAGGATTACGAACGATTGCACGACCCATGGCAACACGCTGTCTCTGTCCACCGGACAAAGCCTTTGGCTTACGGTCTAACAATTTCTCAAGATCAAGAATCTTAGCTGCTTCTTCTACTTTTCTCTTAATTTCATCCTTTGGAACTTTTCTTAATTTCAAACCAAATGCCATATTATCAAATACGGTCATATGAGGATATAATGCGTAGTTCTGGAATACCATTGCGATATCTCTGTCTTTTGGTTCTACGTCATTTACGACTTTTCCGTCAATAGATAATTCACCGGAAGAAATATCTTCCAAACCTGCAATCATACGAAGTGTAGTAGATTTTCCACATCCGGATGGTCCAACGAAGATGATGAACTCTTTATCTGCTACTTCAAGGTTAAAATCTTTAACAGCTTCAAAGCCGTTTGGATAACGTTTGCATACATTTTTTAATGATAAACTTGCCATTTTTATATACCTCCTGAGTTATAAATCAACTGTTATGTAAAAACATCTTTTGTTCCTACCTGATAAAATAACTATAACGGAAATCCCGGCATTTGACCATACGTGGATTCCACAAAGATTTTTTCTTTTTGTTGTAGGTTCTGACAAATGGCCTCCGGTATTTTTTCCTCTTTCGTCACTCTGACGAAGAATCGTCTCTTTTATGTACAAACCGACGAAAATTCTTCTATCTTAACTCTTATTGCTTTCCGGTACTCCCGAATCCTCCTCTGTCCTCTCCTTCTAAATACGCTACCTCTTCAAAGGAAATGGCCGGCTGATGTTTCTGAATACGGAACTGGCAAATTCTGTCATTCTTATGAATCACCGTGTCACGCATGGCAAGAACCGGCATTCTCCACCAGTCATTTGGCCCACAGTAAGTTTCGTCAATCAGTCCCATATGGTTGGTCTGAATAATTCCAAAATTCTTATAAGTACTGCTTCTTGGAATCAGACACGCTTCATACCCTTTTGGCAGTTTCATTGCAACACCAAGGTGAATGAGAGCAAAATCACCTTTTTTTAGTTCCACATCTTCAGCCGCCCGAAGATCGATCCAGTCGCTCTTTCCGTCAATATAACAAAGCTTTTCTATCTCATCATTTAAATACTGTATTTTAATTCTTTCTTCACTCATATGCTCTCCTAATCCCACTGCAAATCATCATGTTCTACTTTTTTATCACGAAGCATTAAATCCATTACCGCTTCTTTTGCCGGTTTATTCTCAAACAAAACAGCATTTACCTGTTCGATGATCGGCATGGAAACGTCATATTTTTTTCCAAGTTCAATCGCTGCTTTTGTGGAGTACACTCCTTCTACAATCATTTTCACTTCCTTCATGGCTTCTTCCATCGTATAACCCTGGCCAATCAGCATTCCCGCTTTGCGGTTTCTGCTATGCTTGCTGGCACAGGTCACAATAAGATCCCCGATTCCGGTAAGTCCATTCAATGTTTTTGGATTTGCACCCATTTTGCATGCGAGCTTGGAAATCTCCGCAATTCCTCGTGTAATAAGTGCTGCTTTTGTATTATCACCATAACCCAGTCCATCTGCCATGCCGGCTGCCAGTGCAATCACGTTTTTAAGAGAAGCACCAAGCTCCATTCCAAGGACATCCGGACTCGTGTATACACGAAGCCTTTCATTCATAAAAACTGTCTGCACAAATTCTGCAATCTCCTTTTTTTCCGCTCCGGCAACCAGAGTTGTCGGAAGTCCGATGCCCACTTCCTCGGCATGGCTTGGTCCGCAAAGGACAGCAACCTTTGCATTTTTTATCTCTTCTTTTAAAATCTGAGACAGGGTCATAAGAGTTCCCTCTTCAATTCCTTTTGCCACACTGACAAGAAGCTGTCCATCCGTCACAAAAGGTGCCAAAGACTTCGCTGTACTTCTCACATAAGGCGATGGAACTGCTATCACAAGCATATCTTTTCCATCTGCTGCTTCCTTTAAATCTGTTGTAAGATTGATGGATTCGTCAATCTTTACTCCCGGAAGTTTATCCTTGTGTTCTCTTTCCTTTTTCAGCATGGCAATCTCTTTTTCATCAATTGACCAGATTGTCACATCATGTCCGTTTTTCTGTAATACTACTGCAAGCGCTGTTCCCCAGCTGCCTGCTCCAATCACACTGATTTTTGACATTATGTTCCTCCCCATCTATGCTTCTTTCTTACTCATTTTAAATTTGTTTTCCGTGCCATTCAGCAATCGTTTGATATTGCTGCGATGTCTGAAAATTGCCATACCGGTAATGACTGCACTCAAGATATAAAGTTCCATCAGGTACTGCGGCTCCATATGAAACCAGCCCATTTGTCCAAAAACAATCGTCTGCACAAAAAAACTTAATACTACTAAAATAGAACCTACCGATACATAGCGGGTAAGTAATACCGCTGCCACAAAAAGCAACAGGCAAACCGGAACTTCAAACGGACAGAACGCGATTAAAAGCCCCGCTGTGCAGGCAATTCCTTTTCCTCCTTTAAAGCCAAGATAAAACGGAAAATTATGCCCTAAAATAGCGCCAAGTCCCGCATATAATTCTAAAAGTTTTAACACTTCAGCCTTATCATTTCGAAAAATAAAATGTACCAGAAGAATTGCCAGCACACATTTAAAACAATCTCCCAGAAAAGTAATGATTCCCGCTTTCCAGCCAAGATTACGAAGCGTATTGGTTGTACCTGCATTTCCGCTTCCCATCGTACGGATATCCACCTGTTTTGATTTTCCATAAAAATAGCCTGTCACAAAACAACCGCAAAAATAGCCAATTGCAAGTGAAAGTACACGTTCCAGTATTAACATCTATTGGTCTTCCTTTCTTTCCCGGATAATAAAACGCAAAGATGTCCCTTTAAATCCAAAAGAATCACGAATCCGGTTTTCTAAATATCTGGTATAAGAAAAATGCATTAATTGCTTGTCATTTACAAAAATAACAAAGGTCGGCGGTTTGACTGCAACCTGCGTAATATAAAAGATTTTTAAACGTTTTCCCTTATCAGACGGTGGCTGCTGCATGGCAACGGCTTCGGTCACAATCTCATTCAATACACCGGTTGCTACACGAAGGCTGTTATTTTCCATGACCATGTCAATCATTTCATATAATTTGTGCAATCTCTGACCGGTTTCCGCTGAAATAAATAAAATTTCTGCATACGGCATAAAGCTTAACACCTGGCGGATGCGATCCGTGTGTTCCTTTACTGTCTTATCATTTTTTTCAATTGCATCCCATTTATTAACCGCAATAATGATTCCCTTTCCTCTGTCATGGGCAATTCCGGCAATCTTCGCATCCTGCTCCGTCACACCTTCCGTCGCATCAATTACGATAATAACAACATCTGCCCGTTCTACCGCCGTAACCGCACGGATAATACTGTAACGCTCTAACTCTTCTTTTACCTTGCTCTTTCTTCTAAGACCTGCCGTATCAATAAAAATATATTCCCTGCCGTTATATTTTACGACCGAATCAATGGCATCCCTTGTCGTACCCGCAATATCCGACACAATCGCACGCTTTTCTCCGGTTAATTTATTGATCAGGGAAGATTTTCCGACATTCGGCTTTCCGATGACCGCAATCCTTGGTCTGTCATCCTCTTCTTCTGTCAGTTTTTCTTCCGGAAAATGCTTTACGACTTCATCTAACATATCACCGATTCCAAGCATGGAAGCTGCTGAAACCGGGACCGGTTCTCCAATTCCAAGATTATAAAACTCATACACGTCTGCCATGTACTTTTTAAAATCATCTACTTTATTTACAACAAGAATGACTGGTTTTTTGGAACGGCGCAGCATATTTGCCACCTTTTCATCCGCATCAACCAGCCCCTGTCTTACATCCGTAATAAATAAAATAACATCTGCTGTATCTATCGCAATCTGAGCCTGTTCCCTCATCTGGGATAAAATAATATCCTTACTTTCCGGCTCAATACCACCGGTGTCAATCAATGTGAAAGATTTATCAAGCCATGACACATCCGCATAAATTCGATCTCTTGTCACACCCGGCGTATCTTTTACGATCGAGATACGTTCTCCTGCAAGAACATTAAAAAGTGTAGATTTTCCCACATTCGGACGGCCTACAATCGCAACTACTGGTTTACTCATAATTTTACTCCTTTTCTTATACACGTCAGTATTATCCCGACTGCTTGATTTTACAATATCTCTAACCGCTTGTAAAGCAATATAGGCTATTTTCTTCTCTGCGAGCTGCTCATTTCCACAAGAAAAACCGCCGATTCTGCAATTTTTTCACAGAAACAGCGGTTCTTCTTTTCTTTTACTTCTTATCTTTATTCAATTCCCATCTGCTGATAATGTTCATTCAGCTTAGCATAAGTAACTAAATCCTCTTCATCCTGAATCGCACCAATTTGTTTCAATGCCTCAATGGTATGCTTACAGTCTTCATTGATTGTAATATAGGCACTATCTAACTGCTGATTGTTATTATAATAACCTCTTGCCATCACACCATTATTGTAATCATCCATCATACTGTACGGATAGACAATGCCCTTTTCATTATAAAAGTCAAGGGAAATACAGTTTGCAAAAATTTCTTTATCCAATTCACTGCTATAACACATATTGGCAGCAATTGACTTTTTAAAGCTTCCTTCCTCCATGTCTTTACGTATTGCATCATAAATACGTTCTGCATTCTTCGCGTCAAAACTTAAATCGTTCTCTACCACATTTCCTTGTTCATCAACTGCATATGTTTCCAAATATCCACTTCTTAATTCTGTCGTCTTATAATTATTTCCAAATAAAGTTCTCATATAGTTTTCCGGTTTTGCCAATAAATCGACTAATTGTGCAAGCTCTGTTGTTTCGTCTTTAAATCTCTCATTATTAATTGGAATATTATAAGCACGCTCTAAGCGTGAACCGTCTTTTAGTTTATAACAGATCATAAAATTATAAAAAGAATCTCTGCTTTTTTGCATTTCATTCTCTAATTCTTTCTTTTCTGAGATAATCTGACTCTGAATCTCCGTTACAATGGCTATTTCGTCTTCCTCTGTCAGAACACTGTTACTATTTTCAAGACCAACCCACTCTACATCCTTTGGATTTGGAACTTTTTTTTCAATCCCAAAGACATCAAATTCAAGTGCAAATAAAGCTACTGCAAGAACAGCTGCTCCGGCTGCGACTTCCAGAAAACGCTTTTTCGTAAACACTTTAAATTTCTTCTCCAAAAACATCTGTGCAACAAAAAAGAAAACAACTGCATTTACCATTGTCATAATTAAAACAATTATAAACTCTGCCGTCGGAGAAGCAGTATCATAAAAGCACTGACCAAATATCACAGCTCCCCCAAGTGCACCGCAAATTGTAATAATCCAGCGAAACACCGGTTTTAACGTTTTTATCGTTACCAGATCTCCCACTGTTTCCATTTTTTTCTTCTTATAAATAAAAAGTGCCAGAATCACCATCGGAATGGAAAGTAAAAAGTAAATAAGCACGCTTTTTGCCCCTGACACGCTATACTGATAAGTTCCTTCTGCCAGATAATCAATCTCAATGGTTGCATTATTCGTAAGATATACCACAGGTGATAAAACCGATAATTTCGATAATTTCCAGTTATATCCCATTCCAAAGCAGATACTGGTGGCTAAAAGCCGTACTACCGCTTCCATAATAACTTCTATAAAGTTTAAAACCAGATAGCAGACCGGAAAAGCCCACAGCTGCCCTACCAGCATACCTACCACAAAAGCAAACGAATAAAAGAAAGTAAGCATTCCTGCAATATACAAAAAAGCAATAAGCAGATACTGAAGTTCCGTGATTCCAACTGCTGCACATACAAATACTCCAAGGAAGGTTGCAATAAGCTTTGGAATCAAAAGGAAAGATAATCCTGATAAATAGTTTGTGAAAAACAATTCTTCTCTTCTCAGCGGAAGCGAATGAAACATATTGGCACTTCTGCTGTTATACAAATAAGACAGCATAATCATAGCCGCAAGCAATGCCGCAAGAAACAGTACCCCGGGCTCAATCAGCGTTTTCATCTGATTCACATACTGATATGTCTGCTCTGCTTTTAATGTCTCCCCGGTATAACCATAGTATTCCATGCCACGACCACTTAAATAAATTGCAAAAGGGATCTCAAATAAAGAAATGATAAGATATCCCAACCAGAGCGGCCAATAATGTGTTATGTTCTTTTTAAAAATAGTCTTATTAAAAAAGGATATCTTTGACTGCATAATCTGCACCTCCTAACTCATAAATAAAGATTTCTTCCAATGTAAGTGGCAGTACATCTACCAACATTGGATTTAACCGCTCAATTTGTTTTTTTGCCTCTACAGGATTTCCTTTCACAATTAAAGTATATACTCTTCCCGTATTGGACATATGTAAGATTTCAAACTCTTCCGGTAATTTCGGCATTCCTGCCTGAAATGCAGCCTGAATCTTACAAACACTTCCCTGAAGTTCCGATAAAGAACGTTCCAGAACAATCTTTCCCTGATGCATAATGCCGACATGGTCACAGACATCCTCTAACTCTCTTAAATTATGGGAAGAAACAAATACTGTTGTTTTTCGTTCCGAAACATCCGCCATGATAAGACTCCAGATCTGTCGTCTCATAACCGGATCCAGTCCGTCTACCGGCTCATCCAGAATAAGAAGCTCTGGTCTGCAGCAAATGGCAAGCCAGAATGCGACCTGCTTCTGCATTCCTTTGGAAAGTCGCCTTATACTGCGCTTCGTATCAATATTTGGGAAAAATTTTCTCATTTTTTCAAATAATTTTTCATCAAAATCCGGATAAATCCCCTGATAAAAGCGTTTCATCTCCATCGTATCTGCCTGCATAAAATAGAACAACTCATCCGGAATATAGGCAAATTTCTGTTTCACGTCTGGATTTTCAAATACCTTTTGTCCATCCACTAAGATTGTTCCGGCATCCTGCTTATATACACCTGTGATATGACGTATAATCGTGGATTTTCCCGCACCATTTGGTCCGACCAACCCATAAACTTCACCCTTTCCCACATGAAGAGAAAGCCCGTCTAATGCACGAAAACCATCAAATTCTTTTACAACGTTTTCAACCTGTATCATATTTTTTTACTCCCTTCACTCAGACTTTCGATTCTCTCTGCCAGAATTTTTGGTTCTACGGATAAATAAAGTAACTCTGATATAACGACGTCAAACTCCAAGAACAATTCATCTTTTCTTATCTGGACCACATCCTGCTTCTCTGCTGCAAAAGTTCCTTTCCCAGAAACCGAATAAATATATCCTTCATTTTCCAGTTCCTTATAAGCTCTTTGTATCGTATTCGGGTTAATTGCAAGACTGGATGCCAATTCCCTGACAGAAGGGAGCTTTTCACCTGCTGCAACGGCACCCGATAGCAGCAGATGCTTCAATCCATCTTTAATTTGTTCATAAATCGGTTTTGCATCACGATAATTTAACTGAATCAATGTGATCCCTCCTTTTACTGTATTATTTGTATTGATACACTCAATATAGCATCTGTCATTTCGAAATACAATAAAGATAAAGAAAGGATTTCCTTAAGTTTTTCTTAATGCCAACCATTGAAGATGTATAAAAGAACCATGCTTTACACAGACTAGTACAACGGATAATAAATTCCTGCTACATTGACGGAGGATGATTGCTTCCGAGTACAAGGCGGAGGAATGAGGCGTAGCGGTGGCTACGTCGATTGACGACAACGCAGTAATCGAACAAGCAGACAAGTAAATGTAGCAGTTAATTTATATTCGTTGTACTAACAGCGAAAGGATGGTGTATTATGAATCTTGATAAAGTCGTCTGCAATTGTTTAAATGTAACCAATGGTATGATAAAAGATGCTGTTGATGCCGGAGCTTCCACACTAGAAGAGGTTCAGGAAAAAACAGGCGCCGGAACCGTATGCGGTGCCTGTCTTGAAGAAGTACAAAGAGTGGTTGACTTTTTTGTAAAAGAACGAGAATAAAAACCTCTCGCATACTCCCACTTAATGCCCTGTGCATTTGAAGTGGGAGATTGCCTATGAAACGTTCAACATCAGAAATCCACCGAGATTTCCTCTTTTTCCGTGGCTTGCCCGATGGGAAAATAAATATTTTTCATTACAGGAGGTACAGAGATTCGTTGTTGCAATATTCTCTTTCCTTACCCCTGCTTCTAATAAAATCAACTCATTGGCACGCCACAGATTCAGCTGATACTTTCCGTTTTCTTTTGCATACAGGATTTCGTCTGTATTATCTTTAAATGCTTCCATGAAAGCTTCTGCGACATCAAAACTTACTTCATAGCAATCCACACAGATGGATGGTCCGATGGCGCAGATTAAATCTTTTGGATTCGTGCCATAGGCTTCTGTCATTGCATCAATTGTTACTTTCCCCATACGGTTTACCGTACCGCGCCAACCGGAATGGCTCATGCCAATCGCTTTATTTTTTGTGTCAACAAAATAAAGAGGAACACAGTCTGCAAAAAAAGTAGATAAAATAATTCCGGGTTCATTCGTAATCAAACCATCAATATCCGCATAATCCCGTTCCTTTGTAATTCCTTTTCCAAGGTCTTCTTTTGTCACTTTTCTCACATTTGTCGTATGCGTCTGATCCGTAAATACAAAGTCGTTACAACTTTTCCCAAAAGTTCCTGCAATCCGCCTGAAGTTTTCTTTTACTGCCTTCTCATCATCACCTCTTGTGAAGCTCAAATTCATAGATGAAAAAATACCCTCGCTTACACCGCCCATTCTTGTTGTAAAACAATGCTCTACCAGACCGGTTTTTTCGAGCAACGGATATCGAAGCAAAGGTATTTTTTCCCCTGTTTCTATTTCACATTCCACAAGCTGCAAAATTTCTTTTTCATTTTTCTTTTTTAATTCCATACAGTTCTCCATTTATTTAAAGCCTGAATTCAAATGCATTTTTAATATGCCTGATTTTTTCGTCTGCATCAATTGCAATCACATCAAACCTGCAGGGGACTCCTTCTTCATATCCGTGGTTTACATAATAGTAAAATGCCGTTTTACAGATTTTCCGTTGTTTTCGCACATCCACTGCCTCTAACGGATCTCCGTAATTCTTCGTTCCGCGGTATTTTACCTCCACAAATACGAGTGTTTCATCCTCCTTGCCCACTAAATCAATTTCTCCATAAGAATTGCGATAATTTCTTTCTAAAATCTCATATCCCTGCCTGCTTAAATATTCTGCCGCAACGATTTCATATTTTGCTCCGATCTGTCTTTTATTTTCCTGTCCACTTCTTTTGCCCTGCATAAATTTCCTTTATCTTTTTCCGCTATTTTCTATTTTTCCGCGCAATCTGTCCATATCATCGACAAACACTAAGATTTCTGCCACCACATCATATAATTCCGGTGGTATCATGTCCCCGATTTCTAATTTTGCCAAAGTAGAAGCAAGCTTATCATCCGCATAAAGCGGCACATCATTTTCCTTCGCCGTCTCAATAATGCGCTCTGCCAGCTCACCTTTTCCGGTGGCAAGAATCTTCGGTGCACGCTCCCCCGGTGTATAAGAAAGCGCAACCGCCGTTTTTTGTTTTGCTTCTTTCTTTTCTAACATCATCATGCCCTCATATCAAAGGAATAACGGTGAAGTGCTCCGCCAACCGGTCTTCCCTGCATTAGAAAATCACTCACAAAATCCGTTTTTTTCTCTTCATTTTCTACATTGACCTTGCAGTGATATCCTTTCTTTTCCAACTGTTCTTCCAAAAGTCCTGCATGTTCTAAAATCAGCTGATAAGCCGTTTCATCCGATAAATAGAACTTTGTATCGACCTTTTTTCCAAGCATTTTTACAGACACATCCGTAGCCCCTAAATGTTCCAAATCCAAATGCAGAAAGGCACTTAATTCTCCTTCTTTATCCCGCAAATTCTTCTTATTTGTATACACATACAAATCCCCCTGTGCATTCTGATTGCTCATTTTAAGCGGAATCTGCATATAAGTATAGGTCTGGTTCAAAACATGCATGAACTGTAAATTGTTCTGAACATCGGAAAGTGTCTGCATCGGCTTTCCCATTGTCTGTGTATTTTGGGATAACAGTTCTGAAATCTGTCCCATCTGCTTATCCATTTTTGTATAAAAATTCCGCATCTTTTCAGAATCCGTAAGGTCTTTCGGATTTAACAGCCATTCTGCTTCCAATGCATGCCGAAGAACCTGCTGATACGATTTTTTTGAAAAAAGATTCCGAATATTTTCTTCCGGCATCAACTTTTCACCGGAAAGAAAATCTTTCACCATCTGTAGCAATTGCTTTGCCGTCATCTCTGAAGCATCTGTCGGTTTTCCGGTAAATGTCTCAAGTGCCTGATTTAATTCTGCAAGTTCCGGCTTCGTCATTGTATGCGAAAGTAATGGCAATTGTGCCTCGTTTTGCGTAAAAGGTGTATTCTCTGCTTTTCCTGCTGTTTGAGACTCTGCTGTCTGTACTACTTCCTGTTGCACATGACTTACCGTTTTAACTTCTGTCTGCACTTCCTGCGCTTTCTGTTGTTCTTCCATTACCGCCTGACCGCTTTGATTTTCTCCCTGTTTTTGTAATTCTACCGCCTGTCTGGTCGTATCATTCACCTGGTTTTCCCCGGTATTTTCGGCAGAAAAATTCTGCTCCTGCAATCCTTCTTTTTGTCCTACAAGTTCCTGTTCCTCTCCAGTAAGAATAGATACCAGCCTGTTATGAAACTCTGCTACCTGTTTCACCGTCATTGAATCATCCGCCAACTTTTGCGGTAAATCACGAAACAGTTGTTCTAACTTTGGTTCTACCTTTCCCTGATCCATCTTATAATTTTCAAACACGGTCGCATTTTCTTCCGTGACAGGGATCTCGTACTTTGTCATTTCAACCAGGGTAGAACGCGGAATGGAAGGATGACTGCCACTGAGACGCACCATATGAAGCAGGCTTTCTTTATCAATAGGAAGTTGCTGTTCCATCATACTATGCACCATGGAAAGATTCTGCTCTGTCACCTTTAACCCTGCAGCGTCTAATGCCTTAAGTAACGTTGGGTTTCCCTCTGCCCCCATCGGAAATGGTTTGATTTCCATCTGCATGCCCTGATTCGATTTCACCTGAAAGAACATTGCCTCGCCTACCTGCAATTGTACCTGCCCCTGTAATCTTGCCAAAATCGTCTGCCCATCCGAAAGTCCAAGGGTTACCTCCGAGTTTTTAATTTCATTGACCGTTGCCTCAAAAATATCTCCTGCAAATAGGTTCCGTAATACGGCACTAAGTTCTTTCGCGGCACTCGTCTGTGTATTTGCTGCTACCGCATCTTCCCCTTTGGTATTTGCATTCGTATTTAAATCATATTGTCCGAAAAAATCTGATATCTGCACAACACTCACCTCATCCGGCAGAATTTTCTACTCATTATTCTGAAACAAAATTTTTAATAAAGGTTGCTCTATGTATGGGAGATGGTCCATATTTTTTTAATGCTTCAATATGTTCCTTGGAACCATATCCCTTATTTGATGCGAAACCATATTCCGGCATAATCCTATCATATTCAACCATCATGCGGTCCCTCGTCACCTTCGCAACAATACTTGCTGCTCCAATGGAAATACTTTTCGCATCTCCTTTGATGATAGGAACCTGTTTTATGTTAACCTGTGGAATCGTAACCGCATCATTTAATAATATATCGGGTGTTACGGCAAGTTTTTTAATAGCATCCCGCATAGCTTCATAAGTTGCCTGCAAAATATTAATCTCATCAATCCGTTTCGGGCTTGCCATTCCGATTCCGACAGCCACCGCTTTTTCCATGATTTCATCATACAATACTTCTCTTTTTGCCGCACTTAATTTTTTTGAATCATTAATATATAATATATCGCAATCCCTTGGCAAAATTACGGCTCCTGCCACAACTGGTCCTGCAAGCGGTCCTCTTCCCACTTCATCAATACCGCAAATTGCAGAATACGAAGCATATTCTCTCTCGTACTGTTTTAAATTCTCGATACGTTTCTTTTCCTGTTCTAATTTATCCAGACGTTTCTTCGCCTGTTCCAGAAGCTTTTTCACACCACTTCTTTCATCACCTTTATACTTTTCTAAAAAAACCGGCAACAGAGCGTCTTCTGTTGCCTTAAGTTCTTCCTTAATCTCGCCTATTTTCTTTTCCATGTCCGTTCCTCTTTTATTTGTTTATATCCACTCTTTCTCCGTAAAGCAGGCATTTGCAATTCGTCCCGCTGCCTGCTCATGACCGGTTACCCTTTTGTGGCTTTTGGGGTATCTAAAGTATTTTTATCTTATCAAAGGGATAAATCCGCACCAGTGCCCGTCCGATAATTTCTTTATTCTGTACATTTCCAACACTTACATCCCTGCTGTCCATACTGTTATTTCTATTATCGCCCAGCACAAAATATTCATCTGTAGAAAGGGTAACAGGCACCGAAGCAAGTCCGGCATCCTTTATCACTTCTCTGCCATAAGATTCTTCTAATTCTGCTCCATCAATGAAAATAGCGCCCGCATCATCAATATAGACGGTCTCTCCCGGCATTGCGATAATTCGTTTGATATAATTTTCATTGTCGCCATTTGGAAAAGCAATGATATCAAAACGTTCCGGCTCTTTAAAACGGTAACTGATTTTATCTACAATAATATTATCTCCATCCATTAAAGTTCCCATCATGGAATCACCAATTACAACCGTTCTCTGCCCTACAAAATGCACCAATAAATAAGTCAGTCCAAAAACACATACAAAATAAAGAATCAGCTTTCCTATGGAACATACCATTGTTCTTAAATTTTCTTTTTTTACCTTCATTATCCTAAATTTTCCTCAGGATTTGCAGGACTCTCCAACGTAATTTTCCCAAGCACTCCGGAACGGAACTCATCCATAACGAGTGCCGCAGCTTTGCTATAGTCATATTCGCTGCCTTTTTTCATGCACTTTCTGTTTACTGCAATTTCAGCAAGAACCATCTGTGCATCCTTACTCTCATCCACACCGTAACGCTGGTTTAAAATGCCGGAATATTCTGACAATATATACTTTATGATTTCCAGCGAAAGTTCATCCATATTTAAAATCTCATCCTTAATGGAACCAATCATTGCAAGGCGCATTCCAACCGTCTGATCCTCAAATTTAGGCCAGAGAATTCCCGGCGTATCTAAAAGCTCGACATTCTTGTTAAGGCGAATCCACTGTTTTCCCTTTGTAACACCCGGCTTATTTCCGGTCTTTGCACACGCTTTTCCTGCAAATGTATTGATAAAAGTGGATTTTCCGACATTTGGAATTCCAACAACCATTGCGCGCACCGGACGATTCAAAATTCCACGCTTTCTGTCTCTTTCGATTTTCTCCTTACAGGCTTCTGCGATTACATTCTGAATCGTCTTCATTCCGTTTTTCCGTCTGGAATCTAATTTTACGGCATAATAACCTTTCCCCTTAAAATATTCCATCCAGAGTTCTGTTTTTTTATCATCCGCAAGGTCTGCTTTATTCAAAAGAATCAAGCGTGCCTTGTTTCTTCCCAACTCGTCTATATCTGGATTTCTGCTGCTAAAGGGAATTCTTGCATCCACAAGCTCAATTACCAGATCTACCAGCTTGATATCTTCCTGCATCATTCGTTTTGCTTTGGTCATATGACCCGGATACCATTGAAACTGCATCTTCTTTTTCTCCTATCTGATAAAACCAAATCTATCTCCAGTTGTCAGCACAAACCATGCTTTTCCAACCAAATATTCTCTTTTAATATTTCCGATATTCGCATACCGGCTATCCTCACTGTTGTTACGGTTATCACCCAGTACAAAGTACTCATCTTCCTCTAACGTAATGGCATCTGCCGCAAGTCCTGCATCTTCTATCGCCGAAACATCTATTTTTTCTTCTGCTTCTGCCCCATTGATGTAAACCTTGCCGTCTTTAATCTGTATGGTATCTCCCGGAACTCCGACGACTCTTTTTACATAATAATGTGATTTTTCATTCCCATTCGGCAAAAATACCACAACATCATTTGCCTTCGGACCAACGACTTTATAAATGAAACGATTAACCAGAATCTGATCCCCATTGTCTAAAGTCTCTGCCATGGACTGTCCTACCACGCTTGTACGCATCCCGAAAAAAAAGACAAACACAAAAGCAATCGCAAGAACAATTGCAATCTCTACAATCCATGCAACAATTTCCTTTACCAGAGGAATATTGACATTCTTCTTTCTTCGATTAAAATCAAGTCCATTATTTCTGTATTTTCTCATGGTATTCGTTCCTCATATACGACAAGAGGAACAATTTACACTTTGAAATTGTTCCTCTTACTTACCTTATTATTTTACTAATTCTTTAACCTTTGCCTTCTTACCGATGCGTCCTCTTAAGTAGTTCAATTTAGCACGTCTTACTTTACCTAATCTTACTACTTCGATTTTCTCTACATGCGGAGAATGTAATGGCCATGTCTTCTCTACACCGACACCGTTAGAGAATTTTCTGACTGTAAAAGTCTCACGGTTGCTTCCACCCTGTCTCTTTAAAACAGTTCCTTCGAAAACCTGAATTCTTTCACGGTTTCCTTCCTTGATCTTTGCATATACCTTAACTGTATCTCCAACATGGAATTCCGGTACTTCTGCTTTTAACTGTTCTGCTTCAATGTTCTTAATAATTTCACTTGCGTTCATCTTGTGACCTCCTAATGATTTTGATGTTCTTAATACCTTTCGTAACAGAGGACCATCGCGTTTATTTCACAACCAGTAAAGTTTACCATAAAGTCACAATGGTTGCAAGTATTTTTTATAAATTAATGAACTGATCTGCCTTTTCTTCCAAATCGCCTGCAACCTGTCTGTTGTCGTTCATTGCCTCTGCAATTTCACCGATATCACGAACCAGCTCCGAAGTGCTGACAGCCACATTGGTCGTTCCTTTTGCACTCTCATCCACAGATACATTGATACCATTGATGGAATCCGTAATACTATCCATAAGCTGTTTTAATTGTCCGGACATATCGTTAAAATGATTTACGATTTCATTGACATGAACCGCATCTTCATTGTACTGCTGCCCGACATTTACAAATTCTTCATAATCCGGAAGAATGCTTTCATTAATGTATTTTACAATGGAATCTGCACCATCAATCAAATCTTTTACTGCTTCAATTACCATATTGTTAATTGTCTGAATGTTATTTGCTGCCTCTCTGCTGGAATTTGCAAGCTGGCTGATTTCATCTGCAACTACCGCAAAACCTTTTCCTGCTTCTCCGGCTCTTGCTGCCTCAATGGACGCATTTAAGGACAACAGATTCGTCTGACTGGAAATACTTAAAATTTCATCGGTCAGATCATTGACACGGTCAACGCTCTTACTGCTCTGGATTGCCTGTTTTAACTTCACAATAATACCATTTACCACATCACTGGTATTCTGCTTATTCTCTATTGCACTCTTTTCCAGATTCTCGGCACGCTCTTTCATTCCTGTCGCATAACCGCACAAATCTCCGGATGCATCGGAAAGTTCCATGATATTCTCATCTACTACTCCGACATTGTCTTTAATATCATTCACAGAAGATGAGATGACATCCATTGTTGCAGACAATTCTTCCATAACAGAAGAAATATTGGTAGAATTGTCATTTGCCGTTGAAACCTTATCTGATACAAGATTTACAATTGAACCAAGTTGTCCGGAACTTGTATTGATCTGTCCCATAATCTTATGCAGCGTTTCAATAAAAACATTGATTCCGGCTGCCAGATTACCGATTTCATCGGTACAGAAGCACTGCACACGTTTTGTCAGATCTCCTTTTCCCTCTTCAATCGTTGTAATAATTTCACGAAGCTGTTTGTTGATATTAATTAAGCGTTTGCACACCCATGTCCAGGATACCCAGAATACATAAATTAAAATAATATTACTTACAACAATCAAAATATAGATTGTACGTGTGACACGTTTATAAACAGCCTCCTGTTCTGCTACTGCATCTGCCATTTCTGCTTTATTGGCAGCAACCATCTCATCAAGTTCTGCGGTAAGTGCCACTCCTGCTTCCCTTAAATCCTTATTTGCAAGTTCAGATGCCTCATCATTTTCTCCTTTGTCACTATGTTCAAGAATTGCATCATAGATGGTGAGATAGTTTGCATAATCTGTCTCAAACTGACTAAATTCATTTTTCTTTTCATCTGTAGATAAAAGCTTTTTATACTCATCACAAAAACCACTAATATCTGACTTTAAAGTATCTGCCTCATCTGTCAGTTCCTGTTTCTTATCCTTACTGTCTGCCACAATATGTGCAAATGCCACACGACGCAGAGTCTGATAATGTATCGTGATATCATCCAGTGTTTCAATAGATACCGCATACGTACCGGAAATATTCCTGCTTTCATTCATAATCTGATCTTCACTTGTAATAATCGTAATTCCAAGAATCACAACCAAAACCCCCAATGCACAGACCGGAGTCAAAATTTTAAAGCGAATGCTTAAATTTTTGAAAAATTTTACCATAACTGCCCCCTTCTTTCTTCTGTGAATATTTTGTTCTCAAAAAATGGTAAATCATTTATGGTATTATTATACATAATTTTCAACTTTTTGTCCAGTCTTTTGTGAATTTTGTCTATATTATTACTACTTCTGCCATCGCGTCCAAATAAGGCTTTTTTTCTGTACAAATCGTAAGACAGTATCCATCCAGTAAGATTTCCTTAAAATAAATCTGTTCTTTTGCATTCTTTGCATTTCTTTCACAGATTTCCCCATCCGGTGTCATATAAAATTCGCTCTTCGTTTTAAAGATACCGCTCCCCTTTTGCTTTGCATAGCTTTCTTTCCATGTCCACATTCTGGTAAAAGCCAAAGCCATATCCTCCTGCATCTGTATCCATTTAGCTTCTTCCTCTGAAAAAAAACGTTTTGCAATCCCGCTTTTATCCCTCACAATTTTTTGAATATCCACCCCTACCGGAGCATTATCATAGGCACAGACAACATAGTTCCCTGAATGGGAAAGATTAATATCTCCTGTTTCCAACAAACGCTTGCCATCTGCATTTTCGGTAAAAACTGCCTCTTTTTCTGTCATGCCATGCTGCTTTAATACAAAATCCAAAAGCAGTCCCGACAAAGTACACTCTTCTTTTTTCTCCTGCTTTTTGCAAGCCTTTATTTTCTGAATCCGATACTCGGAAAATGCCTTTTCTATCTCTGTTTTTTCTAAAATATTCCGATGTTTTCTAATATCCAGCCGATACAGTTCTGCCATAAACTCTGCCTCTTTTTTAAGCTAATTCTTCAATTCTTGCACGTTCTTTTTCTGTCAGCTCTGCCTTCTTTAATAAATCCGGCCGACGCTCTTTCGTTCGCAAAATTGCCTGCTCTCTCCGCCACTCATCCACCTTCTTATGATCCCCTGACAAAAGAATCGGTGGAACTTTTTTCCCGTTCCACTCTTCCGGTCTTGAATATTGTGGATACTCTAACAGATTCCCCTCAAAGGATTCCGTCGAACCGGAATCTTCATTGGTAAGAACTCCCGGCACCATCCTTGAAATTGCATCTACCATGACCATTGCCGGAAGTTCTCCACCGGTCAGAACATAATCACCAATGGACACATAGTCTGTCACAATTTCTTCTAAGACACGCTCATCAATTCCTTCGTAATGACCACACAAAAGAATCAAATCTTTTTCTTTTGCATAATTTTTCGCCATCGTCTGTGTAAAAGTCGGTCCCTGTGGAGTCAGATAGACTGTCCTTGGAGTATAACCAATTTCCTCAACGATACTTTCCCATGCATCATAGACAGGCTGTGCCTGCATCACCATACCGGCTCCTCCACCATATGGATAATCGTCTACCTTTTTATGTCTGTCTACGGTATAATCCCTGATATTGACCGCATGAATGGATAGTAAGCCTTTGTTTACCGCACGACCAATAATACTGGTATTTAATCCCTGCTCCACCATCTCCGGAAAGAGCGTTAATATATGAAATCTCATAGATTTTTCTTCCTTCATTTCTTATTGATGTCCAAAAGCCCGTCCAACAAATGTAATGTCATGATGCCTGCTTCTAAATCCACGTTCAATACACAGTCCCGAATCGCCGGAATCAATACTTCCTGACCATCTTCCTGCTGTACTACGTAAACATCATTGGCACCGGTCTGTAATACATCCGTAATCTTACCAAGCTCTGTTCCATCTTCTGACACTGCCTTAAGTCCAATTAAATCTGCAATAAAATACTCATTCTTTTTTAGCTTTACTGCATTTTCTCTCGTGACATAAAGGCTCTTTCCCTTATATTTTTCAATATCATTTATGTTATCAATCCCCTTGAATTTCAAAATAACCAGATTTTTGAAAAACTTTACCTGCGTAATTTCAAGGTCTAATTGTTCTTTTCCTGTATCTAAAATCACTTTTTTCAATTTTTTAAAGCGGTTTGCATCATCCGTGGTCGGAAATACCTTTACCTCACCTCTGACACCATGTGTCGTTGTAATCACACCTACCTGCAATAAATCTTCCAATTCTTTTCCTCCATAAATCGCTTCTTATACATGAAAATTTCCCATACAACAAAAAAGGACTCTGTAAAATATCGCATAATTTACGGCTATTTTACAGGTCCTCTCTTTTATTGCATAATTTCTACAATAACTTTTTTGTTTTCTTTTGAGGCTGCTGCTTTCACTACGGAACGAATTGCTTTTGCGATACGTCCCTGTTTGCCAATTACTTTTCCCATGTCTGCCTGCGCTACATGCAGGGTAACGACAAGGTCCCTGTCACTTTCGTTTTCCGTAACAACTACTTCATCCGGATAATCCACCAGTGATTTTGCAATTACTTCAACTAATTCTTTCATTACATCACCTCATTATTTTACAATACCGGTAGCTTTAAAAATTCTATTTACGGTAGCTGTTGGCTGTGCACCGTTTGCTAACCATTTCTTGGCTAACTCTTCGTTTACATGATATTCACTAGGATCCTTTGTTGGGTCATAAGTTCCGATTTCTTCGATGAATCTACCATCTCTTGGAGAATTTGCATCAGCTACAACGATTCTATAAAAAGGAGCTTTCTTCTGTCCTAATCTTCTTAATCTGATCTTTACCATTCCTTTCACCTCCTCATAACGTATTCGTATTTATATCAAAATCAACAGTTTCCTGTTGGATTCTGCTTTAGGAAAATGGAAGCTTCATTTTTGAAAGAGCACCAAAGCCGCCCTTCTTCTTCCCGCCGAACATTCCTGGCATCTGTTTCATCATCTTTCTGGTCTGCTCAAACTGTTTTACCAGTCTGTTGACCTCACTGATATCTACCCCGGCACCTGCTGCAATTCTGCGCTTTCTGCTCGGATTTAAAATCGAAGGATTACTCCGCTCCTTCGGTGTCATGGAATAAATAATTCCCTCAATGCGCGCCATCTGCTTTTCATCAATGGCTCCTTCAATCTGTGACAACTGCGCACTGCCAATACCAGGCATCATACTAAGGATACTGGAAATTCCACCCATCTTCTTCATCTGATTCATGGACTCTAAGTAGTCATCAAAGCCAAACTCTGCCTTTTTTAATTTGCGCTCCATATCCTTTGCTTTATCGGCATCAAACTCTGCCTCTGCTTTTTCAATCAACGTTAAGACATCGCCCATGCCAAGGATTCTGGATGCCATTCGATCCGGATAAAACTGTTCCAAATCGGACAATTTTTCACCCATACCGACATATAGAATCGGCTTGCCGGTCACCGCACGGATGGATAATGCAGCACCACCTCTGGTATCACCGTCAAGCTTCGTTAAAACCACACCATCAATGCCAACCTTTTCATCAAACATACTTGCGACATTAACTGCATCCTGACCGGTCATCGCATCGACCACCAGTATCGTCTGTGTAACATCAACATTACTTTTTATGTCAACCAACTCTGCCATCATTTCTTCATCCACATGCAAACGACCTGCGGTATCTAAAATAACAACGTTACAGCCGTTCTTTTCTGCATGTTCTATTGCAGCTTTGGCAATATCGACCGGTTTATTCTTATCGCCCATGGAAAATACTTCCACGCCCTGCTTCTCTCCATTGATTTGCAGCTGTTCGATGGCTGCCGGACGATAAACATCACAGGCAACTAAAAGTGGCTTTTTCCCTTTTTGCTTTAACTTTCCTGCGATTTTTGCCGTCGTAGTCGTTTTACCGGCACCTTGCAAACCAGCCATCATGATAATACTTATTGCACTTCCCGGCTTTAAGGAAAGCTCCGTTGTCTCGGACCCCATAAGTTTTATCATCTCTTCGTTTACGATTTTGATTACCATCTGTCCGGGATTTAATCCATTCATGACATCGGAACCAATTGCACGCTCCTGTACAGATTTCGTAAACTGTTTTACAACCTTAAAGTTTACATCCGCCTCAAGCAATGCCATCTTGACCTCTTTTAAGGCAGCTTTTACATCATCTTCGGTAAGACGTCCTTTACTTCTTAAATTTTTAAATACATTCTGTAACTTCTCAGACAAGCTGTCAAACGCCATACTATAGCTCCTCTAATATCTCGTTGGATATCTCTTCTATCTCGGTTAATATGGATTCATCTTTCTTTTTGTGAAACTCACCTGCAAGACAATGAATCCTCGATACTTTTTTCTTTGCATTGAGAAATTTTGCGACAAGATGAAGCTTCTCTTCATAGCTTTCCAATATCTTATTGCAACGCTTTATCATATCATGAACACCTTGTCTGCTGATTCCTTCTTCCTTCGCAATCTCGCCTAAAGACAAATCCTGAAATACAAAGGCCTCATAAATTCTGCTTTGATGTTCATTCAAAAGCTCTCCATAAAAATCATACAGATAAGCCTGCTCTACTTTTTCTTCCATCAAAAACTCCTTATCTGTGATGACAGAATAACTCTTCTGTCGTGAAACCTTATGTATCATACAATAAAAAAAGCAGGGTGTCAAGTATTTTTTCTTTACACCCTGCCTGAATGGTTTAAAAGATCTTTGCAATGAGTACAATGCTTATAGCAAGACTCACGAAGGAAACAGCTGCCGATATCGTTTCTTTCTTTCCGGTTCCGACAAAAAAACCTGCGGATGAAAAGAAAAATACATCCACCGATACTACAAGAGGCCACATCAATAAAATAGAAAACGTAACTGTATTTATAACGCACGCCGCTGCGGTAACACCGAATCCGCTGGCAAAAAACAAAACAGTCAGTACAATGGCAAGAATCACACTGAGTGCGGATTTCTTCGGTCTGTTTGCCCTTTTTTCTACCTTTTCAATCTTTTTTGCCGCCTTTGCTGCAAGACGTGCATTTTTTGCATCCTCTTTTTCTAATTTTGCCTGTCGTTTTCTTTCTTCTTCGCGGTTACGCATTTCTTCTTCAAACGCTGCTTTCTGCTGCTTTAAGTCTTCCTTTTCCTGCCGTTTTAATTCTTTTTGCTGCAAACGCTCCTGTTTCTTTTCTTCCCGTGTAAGCTTTTCGTCTTTGGTCTTCTCTTCTTCAAAGATATCTTCACTTCTTCCAAACATACAAAGCCCTTCCCTCATTTTCCATCCGTTTTACAAATTTGCCTGAACTTCTCTTGGTTTGTAACCATTTTTCTCCAGTGCCTGCATAATCTGCTTCTTATGTTCCGTTCCAAAGCTTTCCATCGTAATTCTAAGTTCAACCTGTGCTGTACGATTGGTAGTAACAAATTGGTTATGCTCTAATTTTATCACATTTCCCTGCGCTTCTGCAATAATACCGGATACTTTGCAAAGCTCACCCGGCTTATCCGGAAGCAGTACAGATACCGTAAAGATTCTGTCTCTGAAAATCAATCCCTGCTGTACAACAGAAGACATCGTGATAACGTCCATATTTCCACCACTTAAAATAGAAACCACACGTTTATCTTTTGCATTTAAATGTTTCAACGCTGCCACGGTAAGAAGACCGGAGTTTTCCACGATCATTTTGTGATTTTCCACCATATCTAAGAAGGAAACCACCAGTTCATGATCTTCTACCGTAATAATATCATCCAGATTTTTCTGTAAATATGGGAAAATCTTTTCTCCCGGTGTTTTTACTGCCGTACCATCTGCAATCGTATTAACACTTGGTAATGTTGTCACTTTTCCATTCTTAAAAGATGCTTTCATACAGGCTGCACCTGCTGGTTCCACTCCAATCACTTTTACTTTTGGATTCAATAATTTTGCAAGAGTTGACACGCCGGTAGCAAGTCCGCCTCCGCCAATCGGAACTAAAATATATTCAACCAATGGAAGCTCTTTAAAAATTTCCATAGCAATGGTTCCCTGACCGGTAGCAACCGTCGGGTCATCAAAAGGATGCACAAAAGTATAACCTTTTTCTGCTGCAAGCTTCAGTGCATACTCGCATGCTTCATCATAAACATCTCCGTGCAATACTACATCTGCACCATAGCCTTTGGTACGATTTACTTTAATGAGCGGTGTTGTAGTAGGCATAACGATGGTTGCCTTTACTCCGTAACATTTGGCTGCATAAGCAACACCCTGTGCATGGTTTCCTGCGGAAGCGGTAATGAGTCCTTTTTCTCTTTCTTCCTCTGATAATGTGCTTATTTTATAATAAGCGCCACGCACTTTATAAGCACCGGTATTCTGTAAATTTTCCGGTTTTAAATAGACCTTATTTCCACACTGATTACTGAAAAATTCACTGTAAATTAACTTCGTTTCTGTGGTTGCCTCTTTTACCTTTTCACTTGCCTCTTCGAACTTGTCCAATGTCAACATTTTAATTTTCTCCTTCCTCTTCGTCTTTTCGGTCAAACAATGCATTTACAAACTGATCCGGATCAAATTTCTGTAAATCATCAATGCTTTCCCCAACACCAATATATTTTACCGGAATCTGCATCTCAGACTGAATTGCTACTGCAATACCGCCCTTTGCCGTTCCATCCATCTTCGTTAAAATAATTCCTGTCAAATCGGTCACTTCCGCAAATTGTTTTGCCTGTACGAGTGCATTCTGACCCGTAGTAGCATCCAGTACCACTAATGTTTCACGATACGCATCCGGATACTCTTTCTCCAAAATACGGTTAATTTTTCTTAATTCTTCCATCAGATTTTTCTTATTATGCAGTCTTCCTGCCGTATCACAAAGCAATACATCGGCATTTCTTGCTTTCGCTGCAGAAACCGCATCAAAAATAACGGATGCAGGGTCAGAGCCTTCTTTGCCACCAATGATATCCACGCCGGCACGATTTGCCCATTCCTGCAACTGTTCTCCTGCTGCCGCACGGAATGTATCTGCTGCCGCAAGCACCACCTTTTTTCCCTGTGCTTTTAATTTTCCTGCCAGCTTTCCTACTGAAGTTGTCTTTCCGACACCATTGACACCCACAATTAAAACAACCGATTTTTCCTGTTCAAAACGATATGCTGTTTCCTGCACCTGCATCTGTTCTTTGATGCTTTCTATTAGCATCTCCTTGCATTCTTCCGGTTTTTTAATATGGTTCTCTTTTACTTTTTGTTTCAAAGAATCCAAGATATTTTCCGTCGCATGAACTCCAATATCTCCCATAATCAAAATCTCTTCGATTTCTTCATAAAAATCATCATCAATTTCACTGAATCCATGGAATATCGCATCAATTCCGGAAACAATATTATCCCTTGTTTTCGTAAGACCTGAAACCAGTCTTCTAAAAAAGCCTTTCTTTTCTTCCATATACACTCCTTTACGCATCCAAATCACTTTCAATCAGGTTTACGGAAACCAGAGTGGAAACACCCTTTTCCTGCATGGTAATACCGTAAAGTCTGTCTGCTGCATTCATTGTACCACGTCTGTGCGTAATTACAATAAATTGCGTATTTTTTGTAAGTTTATGCAAATATTTTGCAAAGCGGTCGACATTGGAATCATCAAGTGCAGCCTCGATCTCATCCAGAAGACAGAACGGGGACGGCTTCAGATTCTGAATTGCGAATAAAAGTGCAATCGCCGTTAATGATTTTTCTCCACCGGACAACTGCATCATATTCTGCAATTTCTTTCCCGGCGGCTGCGCAATAATTCTGATTCCGCACTCTAAAATGTCTTCCCCTTCGACTAATTCCAGTGTACCTTTTCCGCCGCCAAACAACTCCTTAAACGCTTTATCAAATTCATGCTGGATTTCTGCGAATTTCTCCGTGAACTGCTTTCTCATTCCGGTATCCAGATCATCAATAATGCCAAGTAAAGTTTTTTCAGCCTCAATCAAATCGTCATGCTGACCCTTTAAAAACTCATAGCGTCCCAGAATCTCTTTATAATCTTCGATTGCATTGACATTCACATCTCCGAGCTTTCTGATCTCTTCCTTGATTGTAGTAATCTTTTTCTTTAATTCCGGAAGGCTCGTATCTTCTTTCTTCCGTAATGTCATCGCATGATGCAGCGTAAGTTCATACTCTTCCCACATATAATTATTCTGGTATTCTAATGCTTCTTCTAACTTTTCTCTCTGGCTGTTTAAACGGAAAACCTCTTTATCCAGCTCACTGATATGCTTTGAAATGTCTTCTCTTTTCTGGAAAAATCCTTTGTATTCTGTTGACATTTCTTCTTTCTTTTTCTGACAGTCTTTTAAATAATTTTCTAAATCCACATGGCTGTCATCCGAAGCAAGAATTGTTTTTTCGATTTCTTTGATGTCATTCGTTTTCTTTTCTACATCTGCTGTGGCTTCTTTCATCTGTGCCTGTACTTCAAGCACTTCCTCATCCAGTTTTTTTAGTTCAGCCGTAATACGTTTTGTATTTTCAATAACAAATTCTGCCTGCTGATTATAATTAGCCTCTTCTAACTGAATTTCAGATACCTTTTTTGCTGCCACATCCTCTATCTGCGCCTGCTCATTTAATACATTCTGCAGCTTTTCTGTCTCGGTCTTAATTTCTTCTTCCCGCTTGGTTGCAGCCTCTATCTCCGTTAAAATCTGCTCTTTATTGGAATTGATTTCTAATATCTGACGTTCAATTTCTTCGTTTTCCCGTTTTAATCCGGCATAAACAGTTTCACTTTCTTTTTGTTTTTCCTCTTCCTGTTTCAAATTCAGTTCTGCCGTATTTTTTTTCAAAAATAATTCCTGCAGTTTTAGTTTTTCTGCTTCTTTATCACTTACTAAAAGTGCCTCTGCCGTTTTGATTTCTTCCATTCTTACACGGTCAACTTTGATTTCTGCCACAAGTTGTGAAAGTTTTTTCTCTAAATCTTCAATTTCTCTCTTTCGGCCAAGCAGATTACTGCTGTTTTTAAAAGCACCGCCCGCCATGGAACCTCCGGGACTTAAGTATTCCCCTTCTAATGTTACGATATGAAGCGAATACTGACTCTTTTTTGCAAGCGAAAGTGCATGGTCTATGGTGTCTGCCACAAGCACTCTGCCAAGCAGATAGGACATAATTCCCTCATAACGGGCATCTGCCTCGACCAGTTTATTTGCAAACCCGAGAATTCCTTCTTCCTTTAAATACTTCTCATTCTTGGAATTATCTTTTCCTTTTACACTGGTAAGTGGGAGAAATGTTGCACGCCCTAATCGATTCTGCTTCAAAAATCCAATCATTCGTTTCGCAGTACTTTCATCTTCCGTAACGATATTCTGGATATTTCCGCTTAGTGCAATCTCAATTGCCGTCTCATATTTCTTATCTACTTTTATAAGATCCGCAACAACACCGATAATTCCTTTTTCTTTCTCCTTTTGTTCCATTACCTTACGAATACTGTTTCCATATCCGTCGTAACGTTCTGCAATATTCTTTAAAGATTCCAGTCGGGACTGTTCCTTATGATACTGAATTCTAATGCCTTCTAACTGCTCTGTTACTTCTTTTTTCTTTCTTCCCCAGTCGCGTTCTTTTTCTTCCATCTCCTGTATGGAAGACTTTACTGCCTCAATCGCATCACACGCCTCTTTGTATGCGTTTTTACATTCCAAAAGCAGTTTTTCACTATCTGCTTCTTCGCTCTTTCTTTGAAGCAGGCGTTTGGTTAGTTCTGCCTTTCTTATGTTAATCTGTTCTAACATGGTATCATAGCGTTCTCTGTTTGCCTGAATCGAAGCTTTATTATTTAAAAGCGTGATAATTTCATTTTTGCCATTCTCCATGCTTTCTTTGCATTTTGCAATTGCCGTCTGGATTTCTTCTAATTCCGCTTCGGCTTTCGTTCTTTTTTCAGAAATTTCAGCAATTCCTGCCCTGATCTTTTCTTCCTGTCTGACGTATTCCGCATTCTGATTCTTTTTTTCGTTTTTTTCTTTCTCAATAACCGCCAGTCTGCTTTGCAAATGTTCCTCTGTAAGTTCTGCCGTATGAATCTGTTCCTTTAATACATTAATCTGACCCTCTAATTTTCCTCTGGTCACACTGGTGTTATTTAACTTATCCTTTGTCGCATTGATTTCCTCCTCAATGCTTTCCATTGCCCGCTCTAAATTCTCGTATTCTGCTTTTGTACTCTCATACGATGCATTTGCTTCCTTTAATTCATCGTCAGCAATCCGGTACTTTTTTTGCACCTCTGACTGTTCCTTTTCAATTCGTTCTACTTCAAGCAAAAACATATTTACATCATAGGTTTTTAGTTCTTCCTTTTTCTGTAAATAAATTTTTGCTGTGTTTGCCTGTTTTTCCAACGGAGCAACCTGGCGCTCTAATTCTGATAAAATATCATTGACACGAAGCAAATTTTCTCTCTCATCTTCCAGCTTTTTCTGCGCCGTTGCCTTTCTCCGCTTGAATTTTACAATTCCTGCCGCTTCGTCAAAAAGTTCCCTGCGTTCTTCCGGCTTACCATTTAAGATTCGTTCAATCTGTCCCTGTCCGATAATCGAATAACCTTCTTTTCCAATACCGGTATCATAAAATAACTCATTGACGTCCTTAAGACGACACGGCGTTCCATTTAAAAGATACTCACTCTCGCCGGAGCGGTATACTCTTCGTGCAACCGTAACCTCTTCAAAATCCACCGGGAGCTTATGGTCGGCATTGTCCAATGTAATTGCCACATAAGCATAGCTTAATGGTTTTCTGTTCTCTGTTCCTGCAAAAATAATGTCCTGCATACTGGCTCCACGCAGCTGCTTGGCACTCTGTTCCCCAAGTACCCAGCGCACTGCATCTGCGACATTACTTTTTCCACTTCCATTTGGTCCTACAATGCCCGTAATTCCATTATGGAAATCAAACACAATTTTATTCGCAAATGATTTAAAACCATGCACTTCAATACTTTTTAAATACATATCCTATCTCGGTACATACACCATAAGCTACTGTTTTAACTTCAAAAGTGCCTGATAAGCAGCTTCCTGTTCTGCTGCTTTTTTGGTATGACCTTCTCCCCTTCCAATAAACGTTTCTCCAATCCGCGCTTCTACCACAAAATGTTTGTCATGATCCGGTCCATCTTCTCCTACAAGCCTGTAATTCAATTCTTCTTTATAAGAAGCCTGCACTACTTCCTGTAAGATAGTTTTGCTATCATAAAAGAGCTGCTTATGCTCAATATCCGTCAAAATAAATTTAAGAATAAACTCTTTTGCACTAGCAAAACCACCATCTAAATAAATTGCGCCTATTACTGCTTCAAGTGCATCCGATAATATAGATTTCCGGTTCCTTCCTCCGGTCATATCCTCACCTTTTCCAAGTAAAAGGTACTCTCCAAGATTTAACTGCTTTGTACAAAAAGCAAGTGTCGGCTCACAGACAAGGCTCGCTCTCATTTTTGTCAGATCGCCCTCTGCAAGGTTTGGATAATTCAAATATAAAAATTCACTGGAAACAATTTCGAGGACCGCATCTCCCAAAAACTCCAGTCTCTCATTGTCGGAATGCTTTTTCATGTGTTTTTCATTCGCATAAGAACTGTGTGTCAATGCCTGCTGCAACAGTCCCGGTGTATGAAACTGATAACCGATTACATTTTGAAATTCTAGCTGTTTTCGCATTCTTACCTCCTCTTTCTTCGATACTTTTGTAGAAATCTCTGATACAGATTCGGGTGCCAAAAGGTAGATTTTGACACCCGAATCCTACAACCATATTTCCCACTTATAGGAACGAAAACTGTCCCCCATAAGGTTAATTCATTGCATTTTTTATCTGCTCTAATGCATCTCCGACTGTAACAATCTTCTCTGCATCCTCGTTTGCAATTTCAATGTCAAATTCTTCCTCTAATCCCATGATAATCTGGAATACATCCAAAGAATCTGCTCCTAAATCATCAATAAAAGTTGTCTCTGTTGTAATTTCATCTTCATCAACATTTAATACTTCTGCAATAATTTTTTTTAATTTTTCAAATTCCATTTTTATTCCCTTTCTACACCGCTTCGCTTTCTTCTTTTAAAACGGTAATTTTTTCTTTGATTTTACCATTGATATCCTGCTGTTTGAAAGTAACACACTGAATAATTGAGTTCGTCACTTCATTTGCTTTGGAATTTCCATGTGTCTTTACTACAAGACCATTTAACCCAAGCAACGGGGCTCCGCCATATTTGGAAGCATCAAAACCTTTTAGCGTTTTCTTTAATGCCGGCATTGCAAGTGCTGCTCCGATTTTACTCTTTAACGTACTCATAAGTCCCGCTTTAATCTGACTGACCAACGTACTGCTGACACCTTCATAAAGCTTCAGGATAACATTTCCAACAAACGCTTCACAGACAATAACATCTGCTCCTCCATGCGGAATCTCTCTTGCTTCAATACTGCCAATAAAATTAATGTCCTTACACTCTTTTAATAATGGAAATGTTTCTTTGACCAGGGCATTCCCCTTATCATCCTCTGCACCGATATTTACAATCGCAACACGCGGATTTTTGATTCCGACAACATTTTCCATGTAAATAGAGCCCATCTTTGCAAACTGTACCAGATGAGAGGCTCTCGCATCCACATTTGCGCCACAGTCAATTAATAATGATACTCCGGACTCCGTCGGAATAAGCGGCGCTAATGGTGGTCTTTCGACCCCCTTAATTCGTCCGACAATGACCTGTCCACCAACTAAAATTGCTCCGGAACTTCCTGCTGAAACAAATGCATCTGCCTCTTTGTTCTTAATCATATTCATTCCTACTACAATTGAGGAATTTTTCTTTTTTCGAATCGCCATAACCGGTGGTTCTGCTGTTTCAATCACTTCTTCGGCATTGACTATCTCTATTTTCTCTGCCGGGTATGTGTATTTTTTTAATTCATCTTCTATAACATCCTTTTGCCCCGTCAGAATAACTACGATGTCATCCCGCATATTCACAGCATCAATTGCACCTTTCACCATCTCTGCCGGTGCATGATCTCCGCCCATCGCATCAAGCACGACTCTTGTTATTTCCTGCATGTCTTCTCCTCCTTACGGACTGCTGCTACATATCTATACCAAAATATACTATATCTTATTCTATAAATCAAGAACAAAAGTGTGCTTTGTACACTCTCGCATTTCCATAAACTAATTTGAGGTAGATTTCCTATACGCAAAAAAGTGGAACAACTCTCGTTCCACCTCTTTTGCAATCCTTACTTTTGGTCTGATACATAGATTCCGTTTCTTTCATCTTCTGCCGCACGTTCTTCTTCTGACATATATTTGCGGAAAATTGTTTCCATCGGATAACTGATAAGTAAAGCACAAAGTCCCGGAACCAGCACAATGGAATAAGTAAACAAATATACCACAAATACTCCAAGTAATAAAACAGCAAGCATCAATAACGTTCTCGGCAAATTTGCAAACGTAATGATAAATGCATTTTTCATCGTTGCTTTCGTTGTATTTTCAAATCTTGCAATATACGAAAATAAATAGATTGCCCACATTACAACAAAAATTTCCACTATCGTAAAGAATAAATAAATTTTTCCAACACTCTGTCCAGCTGCCGCCACATGCCACATCACATAAGTATCAAATATCAGTAATGCAGAAACTGCCATCACCACAAGCCACACAATTGTTGACTGCTTAAAATTAGAACGAAATGCTCCCCAGAAATCTTTCCAGACATATCCTCTGGTATGTCTTACTACTTTATTTACCGTATAATACAAAGCTGTTGTTGCTGCACCAATCGTAACAATCGGAATACAGGCAAGTATCCACAATACACTGACATAAAGAATATCAAACAATTTGCCTAATGCCTGCATAACTTTGTTATCATAATTAAAAATATCCGCCATAGTTACCCTTCCTTTCGAAATTTTCTACTATAATAAACAAAAAGGGGAGTGCTTTCACACTCCCTATGCGTTCCTATTAATCCTGAGGAATAATTTCTCTCTTATTATATGATCCGCAGTTTTTGCAAACTCTATGTGGCATCATTAAAGCACCGCATTTACTGCATTTTACTAATGTTGGAGCAGTCATTTTCCAGTTTGCTCTTCTTTTATCTCTTCTTCCTTTGGAAGATTTGTTCTTTGGACAAATTGACATATGGTTACACCTCCTTAAATTTGTTAAAGATATCTTGGATAGCTGCCATTCTTGGATCCAGTTCTGTTTTCTGGCAATCACAGGTCTGTGTATTCAAATTCGCTCCACAAATCCTACAAATTCCTTTGCAATCTTCCTTGCACAGAACTTTCGTCGGCCAGTTCACCAAAATTTCACCATAGATAAGTCTATCTACATCCAGATTAAATCCATCCACATAATCAAATTCGTCTTCATCCTCTGATGCAGCCTCGCATTCACCAATCGGTACCTCTCTCGATACTTCAATATGAAACTCTTCCGCAACCGGTGTTAGACAACGATCACATGGTATTTCAATCGTTACATCTACTTCTGCCTCAATAAGCATACGCTTATTTTCTTCATTCGTAAGCTGTAACGTGAATGGCGTTTTCTTTATGATTGGGAAATTACCGGATTTAGACTCAAAAGAGGTAAAATCAATCTCCACTTCTTTTGTAACACGCTTGTTTTCATTTGAAACAACATCTGTGATATCTATTTTCATGATATTCTCCTAACCACACTCAAACAATTATACATAGTCACTTCTGTTTTGTCAACAACTTTTTACAGTAATGCAACTGTTTCACGACAGATTGCAAGTTCTTCATTCGTTGCTACTACCATGACCTTTACTTTTGAATCCGGTGTGGAAATTGTCATATAATCTTTGTTGTCATTATTTGCTTCTTCGTCAATTGTAACGCCAAGATAACCAAAGTACTGGCAAATCTGGGAACGAAGTGCGGAAGCATTCTCACCAATTCCGGCCGTAAATGCAATGACATCCACACCATTCATAGCTGCTGCATAAGCACCGACATATTTTGCAACACGATATGCGAATGCATCCATGGCATCAGTTGCCTTTTTATTTCCGGCATAAGCTGCTTCTCTGATATCTCTGAAATCGCTTCCGATTCCGTCAGACATTCCAAGAAGACCGGACTTCTTATTCAGGATATTCATAACGCCGGTAATATCAAGATTCTCTTTTTTGGCGATAAACTCTAATACAGAAGGATCGATGTCACCACATCTGGTTCCCATAATAAGTCCCTCTAATGGGGTAAGTCCCATGGAAGTATCTACGGATTTTCCGCAATCTACAGCACATACACTCGCACCATTTCCAAGATGGCAGACAATTGTCTTTAATTCTTCATATGGTTTTCCGACAAGCTCTGCTACTTTCTTGGATACAAAGCTGTGACTGGTTCCGTGGAAACCGTATTTACGCACTTTGTATTTATCATAATATTCATATGGGATTCCGTACATATATGCTTTTTCCGGCATAGTCTGATGAAATGCCGTGTCAAATACACCAACCATCGGTACATTTGGCATAAGTTCCTGACATGCACGGATACCGATTAAGTTCGCCGGATTATGAAGCGGTGCAAGATCGTTACATTCTTCAATAACCTTTAATACTTCTTCTGTCAAAATAGTGGAGGATGCAAATTTTTCCCCACCATGTACTACTCTGTGTCCTACGGCTCCGATTTCGGCGAGGCTCTTTAACACACCGGTCTTTGGATTTACCAATGCATCAAGCACAAGCTGAATGGCCTGTTTATGTGTAGGCATATCTGCCTTTGTTACTTCTTTTTCTCCACCCTGCGGTTTGTAATTCAAGATACCGTCAATACCAATTCTTTCGCAAAGTCCCTTTGCTAATACTTCCTCTGTTTCAGAATCGATTACCTGATATTTTAAGGAAGAACTTCCACAGTTAATTACTAAAACGTTCATATGATATCTCCTTTTCTGCTATACGCAACTTAAGCCCTTCTTACTTTTCACCAAGCGGGCTTCTCTCTGCTTTTCATTATAAAACATTCTAAAATTGTATACAAGGCTAATTTTGTTTGTTTTTAGATGCACACACGGTAATTTATCTGTTTTTTGCTTTCACGCTTCGCGCACTCCATATTTTGTGATAAGATATATCTGTCTTTGGTTTCATTATAAATTGCTAAAGGAGGTTTTATTCATGAAGGTTACCGGAATCATTGCCGAATACAATCCTTTTCATAATGGTCATCTTTACCAGCTTACTGAGGCACGAAAAAGAACGGATGCCGATTTTATTATTGTTGTAATGAGCGGTGATTTTATGCAACGCGGCACACCTGCTATCGTAAACAAATGGGAGCGTACCAGAATGGCGCTTTCAAACGGCGCGGATCTTGTTTTGGAGCTTCCCTGTGTATTTGCTACCGCAAGTGCTAATTTGTTTGCACTTGGTGGTGTTTCTTTGCTTGCAAGAACAGGAGTTGTCACAGATTTATGTTTCGGTGCAGAAACAGATTCTATTACGGATTTTCTGACTCTCGCTGAATTTTTAAATAAGGAACCTGCGTTTTTTAAAAACACATTAAAAAATGAGCTAAAAAAAGGGGTTAGTTTTCCCGTCGCAAGAAGTTCTGCACTTTTAACCGAAACCTCCCTGCCTGATTCTTCCCAGGAGCTTTTATCTTCGCCAAACAATATTTTAGGCATAGAATATTGTAAAGCACTTTTTGCACTTTCTTCTTCTATAAAACCGCACATCATCAAACGGGAAGGCAGTGGTTACAATGACACTGATATTTCTAAAAGTGGTCATTTTGCCTCTGCAAGTGCAATCCGAACTGTTTTACTGAATCCGTCAAAATCCGCGTTAGTTTCTGATATTTCTTCGTTCCTTCCTGCTTCTTCTTTGGAGCTTTTAGACAATAACCAAAACAAGCAGGCATTCTTATCCGAAAACGATTTTTCTTTACTTTTGCATTATCAATTACTTCGCGAGATGGATTTCGGATTTTCTTCTTATTCAGACGTAAGTGAAGATTTATCGAACCGAATTCAAAATAAAGTTTCCAGCTTTACAAACTGGTCTGATTTTGCACTTTCCTTAAAATCGAAAGAACTCACCTACACCAGAATAAACCGGGCGCTAACCCATATTTTACTGGGCATTACGAACGACAAACTTCTGTTTGCGAAGTCAAACCATCCCCTGTATCTTCGTATCCTCGGTTTTTCAAAGAATGCTTCTCTTTTGCTTTCTTCCATAAAGCATAACAGCAGTATTCCTTTGATTTCCAAGCTTGCCGATGCGAAAAATTCGCTTTCTGCCGCTTCTTATGCTATGCTAAAGACAGATATTTTTGCATCGGATGTTTACCGTACTGTAAAAACAGCAAAAACCGGACAAAATAATCCGAATGAATTTAAACAAAGTCCGATTTTATTATAAAAGAACCGGCAGAATGGAGTATATTATGACTTATCCTATGATTTGTAATTATCACACGCACACCACACGCTGTCAGCATGCATTTGGAACTGATCGCGAATATGTAGAAGCCGCAATTAGTGCCGGCATTAAAAAGCTTGGCTTTTCCGACCATGTTCCTTATCCCTTTAAGGACGGATATGTTTCCCATATTCGTATGGCAACAGACGAAACGGAAGATTATGTAACAAGCGTACAGGCCTTAAAAGCCGAATATAAAGATGATATCGAAATTTTTCTGGGATTTGAGGCAGAATATTTAAAAGACCTCTGGGATGATTTAAAAGCGTTTCTCGCTCCTTATCACATTGACTATCTGATTCTCGGACAGCATTTTCTAGGAATGGAAGGAGACGGAAATTACTGTGGCAGACCAAGCCCGGATGAAGAAAGGCTCACCAAATATGTAGATACGGTAATAGAGGCCCTTCGCACGAATTGTTTTTCATACCTCGCACATCCTGACCTCATTAATTTTACAGGCGATGAAAAAGTTTATAAAAGACAGATGACACGCTTGTGCCTCACTGCGAAAGAATTAAACATTCCTTTAGAAATCAACCTTCTCGGTCTTATGGAACAAAGACAATATCCAAGCAACCGCTTCTTTTCCCTTGCTTCTTCGCTTGGTAATTCTTTTATTTTAGGAAGAGATGCTCACGAACCCACGATGTTTTTAGACAAGCAAACCTTAGATGATACCTGTCTTTTTGCTCAGAAACATCAGATTGTACCTTTACTGGATGTGATTTTGCGGAAACCCATGTTCTAATTTGAACCATTCAGGCAGTCCCATACCTCTAAGTTATAGAAATATAAGTAGAGGCAGGGGACATATTTATATCAGTAGGGGCAGTTGCTCATGACGTGCATATACAATGTCATTAAGCCACTTTCCCCTCTGAATGCTATGCATTTTTAGTGATGGAACAAACGGATTCCTGTGAATGCCATTGCCATACCATATTTATTACATGTCTCAATAACATTATCATCACGGATAGAACCACCCGGCTGTGCCACATAAGAAACACCGCTTCTATGTGCACGTTCAATGTTATCTCCGAATGGGAAGAATGCATCGGAACCAAGTGCAACATTTGTGTTCTTGTCTAACCATGCACGCTTTTCTTCTTTTGTAAATACTTCCGGTTTGGTCTTAAAGATATGTTCCCATGCACCATCTGCAAGAACATCCATATAATCTTCACCGATATACAAATCGATTGCATTATCTCTGTCAGCTCTGCGAATACTGTCTAAGAACGGAAGATTTAATACCTTCGGACACTGACGAAGCCACCAGTTGTCTGCCTTTTGTCCGGCAAGACGTGTACAATGGATTCTGGACTGCTGCCCTGCACCGATACCGATTGCCTGACCATCTTTTACATAACATACAGAATTGGACTGGGTGTATTTTAATGTAATCATGGAAATGGCAAGATCTCTCTTGGCAGATTCCGGAATTTCTTTCTTGTCTGTTACCACATTATCAAAGAAATGCTCATCAATATTTAATTCATTTCTTCCCTGCTCAAATGTAATTCCAAATACCTGTTTTTTCTCGATTGGATTCGGCACATAGTTTGCATCAATCTCAATTACATTATAATTTCCTTTTTTCTTTTCTTTTAAGATTTCTAATGCTTCCGGTTCATAACCAGGTGCAATCACACCATCGGATACTTCTCTTTTGATAATCTTTGCGGTAGCCACGTCACAAACATCCGATAATGCAATAAAATCTCCAAAGGAAGACATACGGTCTGCGCCTCTGGCTCTCGCATAGGCATTTGCAAGCGGAGTGAATTCCACATCCATATCATCTACCCAGTAAATTTTTCTCTCTACCTCAGAAAGCGGCAAACCAACTGCTGCTCCTGCAGGAGATACATGTTTAAAGGAAGTTGCTGCCGGAAGTCCGGTTGCTTTCTTTAACTCACTTACTAACTGCCATCCGTTAAAAGCGTCCAAAAAATTGATATACCCCGGCTTTCCACACAAAACCTTAATTGGCAGTTCGCCTTCTTCCATGTAAATTCTGGAAGGTTTCTGATTTGGATTGCAGCCATATTTTAATTCTAACTCTTTCATGATTTTTCCTCACTTATTCTTCTATCCCGATTTTCCCTGTCCGTCGCATATTTTTATCTGTCACCGTACAGACAAATTATTTATTTTTATTTATAATACGTGTCTCATATTTTCCTGTTGCAATATCAATGTAACGCACAAACAAAGACACCTTGTTATCTTCATTGAGATTTTCCCATACCTGTTTGGTGAACGCATCAATGTCACCGGAAATCCCAACAAGTGTCGGTTCTCCCTCAAAGCTTGGTAATGGATTTCCATCTCCCATATAAGTATGGATAAAATGTCCTTCTCCGGCAACCGGGTTTTCATATGCAAATGTATAACGGTTGCAGGCATCCGGATTGCCATTGTTGCTCTTTAAAATGGATAAAGCATAGTTATATTTTCCATCTTCCACATGCATGATACCGGAAATACGTGGTGTGTAATTCGGTGCATCCGGCTCAAACTCTCTGGTACGAAGTGCCTGTTCAAATGTCTGCTGCTTATCCATCAATTCGTAAATGGTATCCGTCTGATCTCCATTGGTAACGATGGTCTTATTGCCAAGCACACGCACCGGTGCATAAATAATAAGGCTTGGATCTGTCAATTTTGAAGGATCAAATGCCTGCGTACGGATTCCTTCCCCGTCTTCTACAAAAACACGATTACGGCTGTTTTCGCTTCTTCCCATAATGAAATATGCAGTTACCGCATACTTACCATCTGCTGATTTTCCAATAACGATTCCTCGTCCCGGGTAAGAATTCCCACTTAATTCTTTTTCTAATGACATTTTCTCCATGTCAAAACCTCCTTATCCTTTGGCTGTTTCCTATTATTACACCTACAGGTGTAGTTTTAGTAACTGTTCAGCTCACACCCATGATAATTGTTATGACTGAACTGTCACTAATTTTATTCTAACATCTCAGCCATTTTTTGACAATGGATTTCTTGTATTAGCTGTATGAAATTATTTTCTTTTTCTTATTAGGTATACTTATAAATATTGGGGTATCAAAAGGTCACAAAAAAATTTAATCTTCAAGAAAGAGAGCAAATTGTTTTCAGAAATGCCTCACACCCTTCTTCGATATCCTGATATGTAATATCAAACTTTCCACTATACCAGGGATCCGAAATATCCCTCGGTTCATCGGTATAATCCAAAAGGCGTTTTACCTTCTTATCCTTGTCACCGCCTAATATTTTAAGCATATTTCTGATATTGTAAGAATCCATGCCCAAAAGATAATCGTATTTCTCATAATCCGATTTTTTAAGCTGCACAGCCCTTTTCCCCTCACAGCCAATCCCATGCTTTGCAAGCTCTGCTTTTGCCGGTGGATAGACTGGATTGCCAACGTCTCCGTATATCTCTTCCGTGCTTGTGGCAGCCGAGGCAATGTAAAACTGCTCTGCCATGCCACGCTCCTTTACCATATCTTTTAAAATAAATTCTGCCATTGGGGAACGGCAGATGTTGCCGTGGCACACAAATAATATTTTAATCATGCCTTAAAAACTCCTTGAAAATGCTGATTTTCCTTGATTTTACGCCACTTTATACGATTTGCTGTGATAGATTGTTTTCTTCGTTTTCGTCGCATATCGTGGCATAAATTCGTATATTTTGTCATCCAAATTTAGTAAAAATCTTAGTAAAACAGCTCGATTTTCTCATTTTACTAAAGACTTTTTCCACTTAGGTTATCTTTTAGTTGTATCAATATTTTTAAATTTTAAGCCATTTTAGCATATTTGCCAAGTTCTTCCTTGGCATCCTCTGCTCCCAGATGCGTATATGTATTCAGGGTAACTCCTATATCAGAATGCCCCATTAGATATTGAAGTGTCTTGGGATTCATTCCGCTTTTTGCCATGTTACTGCAATAAGTATGTCTGCAAACATGAGGTGTGATCTTAGGTAATTGTTCCTTATAGATTCGATTATGTTTTGCCAATGCCCACTCAAAATGTTTTTCCCAATGCAAGGCAACTTCCGGCATATCCTTCTTATCCAAAAACAAAAATCCCTTATATCCATCAATCACAGGTTCCTTCTTGGGTTTTTTCCGATTTTCAACAATACGCTTAAAACATTCATACACTTCTTCGGTCATAGGAATGATTCTGGTTCCACTTGATGTTTTCGTATCCTCAATAATATACTTCATTCCTCTGGTCCTTTGAAGCTGATGATTTACACTTATTTGTTTTTCTTCAAAATCAATATCGGAAAGTGTCAATCCGCAAAACTCTGAAATACGAAGCCCGGTTTTAAAGAGGATAAACATACCATCATAGTATCGTTTATAATGCTCATCATTCTTAATAAATTCCAAGAACTTTCTTTCTTGTTTTCTGGTTATGGCTTCTCTTGTTACACTATCGTTTACAACTACTGTACATAGTTGAAACTCGAACGGATTTTTACGAATCAAATCATCGTCTACAGCCATTTGAAAAGCAGGTCTTACCACTCCCCGGACTGAATGAATGGTGCTATATCCCCTACCATCTGCCTGAAGCTTAATCAACCACGCCTTTGCATCTGATAGTTTTACCTTATCAATCCTTTTGGCACCAAATTCCTCTTTCTTAATAATGTTGATAACAAAGTTATAATTCGCTTCTGTATTATGACGAACACCTGTCTTTTGACCTATATACTTCTTTACTAACTCAAGAACTGTCAAATTGTCACCATATGGAGTAATACCATCATTTATATCTTTTAAAACGGCTTTTTCCTTCTCTCTAAGTGACTGACAGGGTCTTCTTCCTGCCGGAAGTGGATCTGTCGATTCTAACTTCCAACTGTAAAGGAATTTCTGCTTCCCAAAGCAATCTGTATAAACAAATGCATATCTTCCATCCGTTCGCTGGCTTTCTCCGTTTCGTAAAATACGTCCTTTCTTATCACGTCTTTTCTGATTGCGATTTCTTTCACTCAAACGCCTTCGCTCCTTTCTACGAAGAAGCCCTAGCACGACAGTCATATTATATCATACTAGGGCGGCATTTACCACTTTAAAGTGATAAAGTTCTGTATTTCTTTTATTACTACAAAGAAGTTGTCTGATTAAGGAATTCCTCAAATTTATGTCGGTTTATCAATGATTTATTCCCCACCTGAACAGTAAAGCAATAATCGGAATCAACGTTCTCAGAAATTAGCAGCCTTATCTTCTTTTCTCCAATTCCAAAATATTGAACAGCCTCATCAACTGTTAGCATATATTTCTCCCATATTGGAACCATCTTTCCTTTCACTTTTGCCTCTGTATTATCTATTTTCAACACCTCCATCTTTCTCATAATAGGCAGCACTTTATCCGCCCATGACAAACAGGAATCTATGCTCCTATTTCTCATCAGCAGATAACAAAAAATCCATACAGGTGGCAGTTCATTACTCTGCCCACATCGGTCTTGCACCGTCATTCAAATTGACCGGATCTCTCCGGAAGTATCATTATCACAGATATGCTTCATCGCCCTGTGTAACTGCTACACATTTTGCCAAATTCTTCTCGCTCCATACCTTTGCTTCAATGTAGTGTTTCAACATTTCCTCACGTTCACTCAAAAAGAGCAGGTATCTCTTGGCGAATCTGCCTAGTGGCTCCGCATATCCTCACGTCCTGTATGCAATCAATATTCAGTTGTCAAGGTACATGGTGCATACGCACCGATCAGCGAATGGAAAGGGACACCGCTGACCGACTGCTATGCAACTTCAAAAGCCAATATTTTCGTAATCAGCTTTGTTTCTAATCTGCGACGTAAAGTTTCATCAACACAGTAATGCGGATTCCCGCACTCATCATAGAGCATTCTTGTAGACAGAGCTGCAATATACCCCTCGTAATGTTTCAAAACCTCATTGATTGCTTCCACATCGCCGGAAGCTGCTGCCGCAATGATATGGTAAGGCAGCAACTTTGAACATTTACTTGATTTCTCCATTCCTGATTCCCTCCATAATCTTTTTTAATGCCTGAAGTGAGCTTACACGGTGATGATGAATGGTACTTCTGACAAGGTTCATGTGCTTTGCAATCTCCGTATCTGTCATATCCAGAAAAAAAGACAGCAAAATAACATTCCGCTTCTTTTCCGGCAGATACTTCAATGCTTCACTGATCAGCTCGTCCTTTACCTCAATATCATAATCAAGGACACGAAACACCTCTGATTCTGCTATGTAATCATCCTCAGTATTCAACCGACTCAACTCCTCCTGCGTTAGTTCCGAGAAAGAAACTTCATGCTTTTGCCGATAGCTTCTTGCCCGTTCATAGTCAATCATTTCATTCTTTAACAGGGTTTTACAAAAGCTGTCAAACTGTTTCCTTATTCTTAACTGCTTTTCGGAAGAAGATTGCTCCATAAGAGTTCACCTCCTTCCGCACCCATTTGGAACAGAGTGAAATATCTCCCTTTCACTCCGTAGCACGAATGGAAATATGAGCAGCGTCGAAAAATCGACAACTTTTTGAAAAAAATTTTATGTATATAAAAAACGCCCTTGCAGGTACATACCCACAGGACGTTTCCTATATCTGATATTAAACTTTTACCACACAATCCAAGTGCATATAGTGCACTTTCAATGATATACTTTGCCGCATCTACGAAGATGCGACCTATAAAATTACCTTTCCACGCAAAATGCCGGACAGGTTCCTAATAACATAAAAATATCCTCTAAACTGTTCAGAACACATAACTCTCCCAAACATATTCAAAGGACAAAACAACGTGAAAAAACCTTTGAATACTGCGTTTTTTTATATGCAATATCCAAAGTTCCTATATTCTATTAGTGCATTATCCCCCTTTACCAAAGTGAATTATTAGTGCATTTCCAAACCAAAACGTGCACTATACACTATACATGGAGGTGCATATATGGCTAAATCTAAGAAAATTGATAAAGACATGGGTTTTCGTCTTAAAAAGGCTAGACTGGATCAAAAGCTGACATACGATGAGTTATCAGAAATGTCCGGTGTTTCCTCAAGGTATATCAAGGAAATTGAAAATCATGGCAATATTCCAAGCCTTGAGAAATTGGGGCAACTGATTCGTGCATTACATATCTCCGCTGATCCTTTCTTTTATCCGGCAGCTCCAACCGACAATTTGGATTATCAAAGGCTGCTGGTCTATCTCTCACAATGTACAGAAGAACAGATAACAACGATTCTTGCCATTGTGGAAGCCTATCTTCGGACATATAACAAACCCACAAATTAGAATAGCAGAAAGATTTTGATTTTAACTTGATTGTTTCTGAATTATTCTGGAGAAAAACAGGGTGGAAGTTCCATGATCGGACACTCCACCCTGCTTTCTTATTTCATTATTGTATTCAGTAACTCTTTTACCTTAACACTCTCTTTAACAATCCCCAATCCGGCAAGTATCTGTACTGCATCTACGATACCCTGATAATAGGCTCTCTGTTGCTCCTGAAAGTGCGCATGATCTACAATATCCATATAGTTTTCTAAAAAATTTCTCTGCTCTGCTAAAAGCTCAGATAAGAGTTTTTCATATTCCCGGTTTGCTTTTTTCAGTTCCTTATCTGCTTTCTTTGTTTCCTCTGTCTGTATGGAATACTCCCGTTCGTCTGCTTCACTGCGAAGCTCCTCAAAAACATCAGATAGCTTTTCAAATACTTCATTCATTTTTGTATCCACCTTTCTCTAAATAAGTATTGCATTTTACAGGCAGTATTATCAATCCTTAAATTTCTTACAACAATATTTTTCCGCACTTCATCTTTAGAAGTATATTATCAAGATTATTCCGTAAAATCAATCATGTGACACTTCATCTTTAGAAAGTTGGTGATGATATGAAAATTTACTGGAATAAAGAAAGCAATTCCAAAAATCTGATAGGTCAGAGAGTAAAGGAATTGCGGACTGAAAGGCAGCTATCGCAAAAAGCACTGGCAGAACAGCTCCAGCTTGCCGGATATGAATTCAGCGATTTAACTGTATTACGAATAGAACAAGGAACACGCTTTGTGCCGGATTATGAAGTGGTTGCCCTTGCTGAATATTTCCAAGTATCTTGTGAATATCTTTTAGGTGTCAGAAGCGAAAAATAAGCAGTGATCTGTATTTCTTCATTACAGACCGCTGCTTAAATTTTTGTTGAAACGATAGCCTACACCCCATATTGTCTGTATGTAAACAGGCTTGCTTGGGTTATCTTCTATCTTTTCCCGTATGTTGCGTATATGGCTCATGACGATGTTGTAATCGCCGGAATAGGATTCCTTCCAGACAATATCATAAATCTGCTCCTTGCTGAACACTCTGCCTGGATTGTTGGCTAACAGATAGAGGATTTCAAACTCTGTAAATGTCAGGTCTATATCCTGTTTCTGTTTTCTTACCGAACGATTTATATCATCTATTTCTAATCCATTAAATCTCAAATTTGTTTTTGCATTTTCAATTACTTGAAATGCTCTTACTCCCGTACTGACACAGGATATTATATGATTCAGAATTTCTTCCTCACTATCTTCAAATGTCAGAACTAAAATTTTCCCATATACATCACCTCCTCGTTCAGAATCGTCCTTGCGTAGCTTAATTGTTTTGTTTTTCAATCTTTTTCATTATTTTATCTTTTAGATCATCCGGAACTGAAAATCTTTCAGCTTCCTTCATAAGTGCTTCTCTTATCCTTTCATCCAATGCAGTATACATCTTTCCGTTCTCAAACTGATAAGGAATCTGTTCTAAGACCATTTTATCTTTTTGTGATTTATAAAAATAAGAAATATTTTTCAGTTCTAACATACACTCACTCCTTTAACTCATCTTGCTCAAAATATTCTTCAAGACATATTCCTCTTTCATAAATTTCCCGTGCCGCATCTACTCCTACATATCGATAATGCCATGGCTCATAGCTTGTCCCTGTAATCTCCTGTTTCCCTTGTGGGTACCGTAATATGAAACCATAATTATGTGCATTTGCGACAAGCCACGTATATACCTCATCATTTGAGCTCTTTGATTTATCAGCATTAATATCAACTGCAATACCTAATTGGTGTTCACTTGTTCCGGGCAAAGCTACCCATTCCTTAGCAGTTCTTTCTGCTCTTGACTGTGAATATCCTTCATTTATATAAGCTTTTATCTTATCATCTAATATTTTCTGCTGTTCTTCATAAGTTCGATAGCCTTCCCGAACAACCGGATATATTCCATCTTTCCTTGCTGCATCAAACATTTCTTGTAAATACGGATATATCCTGCTATCCACCTTTTGACCATTTGATAATTCTGTTAATTCCACTCTATAATCTTCCGGTGTTTCATTCCAACGGTTTACTACAATTAAATACCACTCCTCCGAAACCGGAATACTATGTAAATTCCCTAATCTTGAAGGAAATTCGTGAAATAGATTACATAGTATCAAAAGCAAGTAAACTATGATAATTCCTCTCAACCATTTCCCTCGCAACTTATTTTTTTTATCTCTTTTCTTTGCCATATTGTTATTTATGCCTTCATCCTTCTTGACCAGCTCTTTATAGCGAATGGCATACATAGAATACCAATCAAGACAGGAATTGTAATAAGTAGATATGGTGACCAGATAAGCTTCCCAAAAATACTAAAAGTATTAGTTCTGAAAATATCTGTTGAACTTCCTACCAATGGTATTAAATCCAATGCTTTTTGCATTCCATAAGGAAGATATTCTGCAATCATCATTGGTCCATATACAACAGCCAGACTAAGCAGTAAGGTAAGTACATTATTTTTTACAGCCGCTGATATAAACATAACAATTCCGGCAAAACCTATTGCTCCAAGCAGTACAAAAGCATATTCATAAATTTCTGCCTGCAGCATATTCATAGGTGCAACAGCAATCAGCTTGATATTCTGAATCGGCATATCCCATCCGGCAGTTCCCATAAAAAACAACTGTGATATAACACTTGAAACAGCAAGTAATGCAAATAACTCCACTGTAAACGCTAAACCAGTAAGAATTTTGGCAAGAGCGATTTTCCCCCAACCATTTCGAGTCGTCAATACTAATGCGCTTGTATTATCATGCCATTCGCCAGCAAATAAAGAGGATAAAACAATACCGAGAAACAAAGCCATCACAACTCCCAGATCCGCAACCATACTACCAAGAAGCGTTGACCAGCCTTCTACCCACTCATAATGAAATGGTTTTTCTACCTTTCTCTCTATCTGATGTAAAAACTCTTTTTCAGCTCCTACCTGACCACTGACCTCCAAAAACTCATCAAGCACCTGCTGTCTTCTTTCATAGAAGCCTGTTAACTTATCCGGATCAACATAGCTTATCATCGTTTTATAATTACTGGTATCTCGAAGCTCCGGATACAATGTTCCGAGCCAACCATTAACTATCTGCCAGTCTGTCTTTTCCAGTTCTTCCTCCATACCGTCAGCTTCCATTTGCTGATAATCACTTACTATTTGCTGCAAGGTTTCATCCGTCAATTCTCCACCAAATGAAAGTGCATATTCCTGACTATCCTTTATTACTGTATATCCATCAAAATTATTGCCAAAAGCACTTGTATAGTCATCTGAACTGCCAAAACCGAACCATTGAAACGAAAGTATGCTTCCAAAAATTACATAATAAACAAAACACAACAACACACATATTTTAACAATTTTCTTTCGCCATAACTTTTTATGCTCTAACCAAAATAGTTCCATTCTATTTCACTCCTTCCTCTGTGGGAAAATAAAATAAATAAAGATCTTCCAATGTAGCTTCACAAGGAACCGCTCGCTCACTAGGCATATTGTCTGAAATAATACGCAATATAATTTCTTTTCCTTCGTGCCGTAAATTAGCAACCGTTGTTTTTGTCTGCCATTGTCTAGCTTCTTGTGGAGAAACAGAAAGCTCCCAAACCTTACCATTTGCCTTGTGAATCAACTCAGGAACCGTACCCTGCAATACAAATTTTCCTTTTTTCATCAATAGCACTTCATCTGCTATTGCTTCTATATCCGATACAATATGTGTGGAAAGAATTACAATTTTATCGCCTGCATACTCTGAGAGCAGGTTACGAAAACGGACACGCTCTTTCGGATCAAGTCCCGCAGTCGGCTCATCCAAAATCAAAATTTTCGGATTATTAAGTAACGCCTGTGCAATTCCTACTCTTTGTTTCATACCACCAGAAAAAGTTTTTACTTTTTTGTTTGCCACATGGCTTAAATCAACTACTTCCAACAATTCAGTCACACGTTTTTTTGCAACATTCTTCGGTATTCCTTTCAGTGCTGCAATATACATTAAGAACTCCATCGCAGTATAATTTGGATAATATCCAAAATCCTGTGGTAAATAACCCAACACATTCCGGTAATCTGCCCCCATCGAAGTTACTTCTTTTCCATCCAGCAATACCTCCCCTGAGGTTGACTCCAAAATAGCACATAGCATACGCATCAATGTTGTTTTACCTGCACCGTTAGCCCCCAAAAGACCATATACTCCCGGCTTTAAGGTTGCACTAACACAATCTACCGCTATTTTCCTGCCATACTGTTTTGTTAAACGATCAAGCGACAATTCCATACATTTTTCCTTCCTTTCTCATCTCTGTAATATAATGAATTTCATTTATAAAGAACATGGCAAAAATCAAAAATGTAACAATCCACACCCCCACTGCTGATGTTTCATATAACCATGGCAATATTCTTGCTGACATACCCCAACAAATGCAGGAACCCAGCATTACAATCGCACATATCTGTAAACTCTGTTTCTTTTGCAAACGGATCAAACGTAGCAACGCAACCATACACACTAAGTACGGAACTAGGCAGTATAGAACCATCTGTCCAATCTCTTTATAAGAATTTTGCAAATAAACTTCCATACACAAAAGAATTGTTATACACACCAAATTAGCTGCCCCAGCCAAAACTAGCTTTGCTAACGTGATTTGGGCACCAGAAGCTCTTGTTACCGCTTCAATCTCGCTCATTCCATAATACTGGCTTTTAAAAATTGCTGGCATGATAGCCAATACAAACAGCGGCATAAAAATTGGTATATTCTTTGGCACGTCTGCAATGCTGGCAATTGTTAAACAAACTATAAATAACGTTACTGCCTGAAAACCAAATATTGGAATACCTTCAAAGCGAAATACATCTGAAAGATAGTGAAAGAAACCTGTCCTCGGTTCTTCCCTAGTCACTTCCTGTTCTCGTACAATTTCAGTGCAAAGCTTAATCGTTTCCTCTAATCTTTTAGGCTGTACTTCCTCTCCTAAAGATTGCTGTAAATAGCCCTTCAAATTTTTATCTTTCATTTTCCTGCTCCTTTCTCATAATTTTTAAAGCATTACGAACCCTGCTTTGTGCTGTTCGCATATTGCATCCCATCACTTTTGCAATCTCTCCAAAACTAAGTTGTTCTCCAAAGCGTAGAATGACTGCTTCCCTTTGTTCTGATGATAAAAAATTCAAAAAATAGCTTATCTCTGCCCTATCCTCTAGCCGAACTATGTCGTTATACTCATGCACTATATTTTCTTCATCTTCTAATGGAGAAAACTCAACCTTCCTACTTTCATCAATACATAAATGATTTGCAATCGTATATAGATAAGCCTTAAATTTCTTTTTCCCTTTATATCCGGATAAATTCTTAAACAACTTCAAAAATGTTTCCTGAGTCAGGTCTTCTGCTTTTTCCAGATTAGAGCAATGCCACCTACAGTAACGTAAAATAGATGTATAATAGCGTTTTATCAATTCTTCTGCTGCATTTTCATTTCCAAGTAGAATCTGTTCCACTAATTCGTCATCACTCAACACGCATCAGACTCCTTTCCATTGAATATCTGTATATATATAATAACGGGTTATGCACTTAAAATGATTAAAAGATTCCTCATTTTTTCTTAAAACGAATTAAACTATTAAACCAATATTTTATCTCAACCCCTTTCAGAAATATCAAATAAATCAAACACTACCTTTTCCTCCGCTTAGAGTAATACTTCCCACACCACACAATCCTGCACCGGAAACTCTGCTTACACTCATGCACACACTTCTTGCACTGGTCATTATATTGTATCCTGTTCTTATCATTCAAAAAGAACATCCACCACCTTTTTTCACCTACATTAAAATACCGACACACCCTTCGGGAGTGTCGAAAACAACCATAGCAAGCACTGCCCCTGTCATGACACATGGGCTGAAATTTACTTTTATGCCACAGGCATATCCCGTAAATTTCCATAGGGAAGTATCCCTAACCCTCTTATATTTTTTGAGCCAATTTTCACAGTAAAATCATTGACCTTCTTCTTCAATTTTGCTACAATTTTTCTTGGATAATTCTATCCAAAAATCGAATACACTTTAAAACAAACTGTTGTAAAACATCGAACATTTTACAGCAGTTTTTTTGTACCCAGTTTTAGAATAAATTCTAAAACTATCGCGGCATTCGTCAAATACTTCTGCAAGCAGAGTATTTTCCTCATTGCTCGCGTAAATCAGAAAGGAGTTAAAGAAATGGCAAACAGAAAACGCACCAATCCGGTGCAATTCTATCTCGATGATGACGAGCAGTATATCCTGGACGAGAAGTTCAGAGTATCCGGCATGAAAAGCAAGTCCGCTTTCTTACGAAAGCTCATTTTGTATGGCTATGTCTATGACGTGGATTACAGTTATTTAAGAAATTATAATACGGAGCTTGGACGTATCAGCTCAAATCTGAACCAGATTGCCAAGCGGATAAACAGCACTGGAAACATTTATCAGGAAGATATGGACGAAGTAAAGGAGTTGATGAATGAGGTATGGCGTACACAAAAATCCATGCTATCAAAGCAACCGTTGATAAAGCGATAGACTACATCTGCAACCCCGAAAAGACCGATGAAAAAATGTTCGTTTTCTCTTATGCCTGTTCTCCGGAAACCGCAGCTTATGACTTCAAATATACCCTCGACCACTGCCGGGAAAACAGTCCCAACAAAGCCTATCATCTGATACAGGCTTTTGCTCCGGGAGAAGTTGGTTTTGAAGAAGCGCACCGCATTGGAAAGGAGCTTGCAGATAAACTTTTAGAGGGAAAATATTCGTATGTTGTTACCACCCATATTGATAAAGGACACGTCCATAACCACATCATTTTTTGTGCCGCTGACAACATCGAACATAACAAATATCACGACTGCAAACAGTCCTATTACCACATCCGAAAACTGAGTGATGAACTATGCAAGGAGCACAATCTTTCCGTCATCATTCCGGGTGCCCAGCGTGGCAGAAAATACAAAGAATGGCAGTCTAACCAGAACGGTTCTGCATGGAAAACGCAGATCAGAAAGGACATCAATTTCTGCATCAAGTCGGCTTCCACTTACGAAGAATTTCTGCTTCTGATGAGAGCCAAAGGGTATGAAATCAAAGGGGAAACTTTTGAAGAAGGAGCTGCCAAATACATCTCATTCCGCCCTCCGGATAAAGAGCGTTTTGTGCGTGGCAGTGCGAAGTCTTTGGGTAAAGAATACACAAAGGAACGTATCAGGGAACGCATCGAAAGGAAACGGGAACGAAAGGCAACGATCCCCAAAAGGGACTACTCTGCCCGCAGGCTCATTGACACCTCGGACGAGAAATTTCAGAACAGTCCGGGACTGCAAAGGTGGGCTGCCATCGAGAATTTAAAGATTGCCGCACAGAGCTATAATGAAGTCGGCTCCCTTGCAGAACTGGAACACAAAATTGCGGTGAAAACCGAAGCCGGAAAGTCTGCAAAGCAGAGCGTGGTGGAACTGGAACACCGCATCAAAGACCTTGCAGAAATCATCAAATACGCACAGCAGTACAAAGACAACCGCTCCTATCATATCGGCTACAAAAAAGCCAAGAATCCTGACACATATTTCCGCAGATACGAAAGCCAGATCATACTTTATGGCGGCGCCAGACGTATGCTGGAACAGACGGGCATAAACTTAAAGGGCTTGAATGTCGATAAATTGAAAGCAGAGTATCAGGAACTGATGAAGCAGAAAAGTGAGCTGGCTTCCACCTATAAGGATTGCGAAAAGGAAGTGCGTGAGCTGAAACGGAAACAGGAAAATCTCAATCAGTATCTCGGACGGACACAGCCCGATCCGGCACAGGAACAACAGGAGAAGAATAAAAATCAGAGCTTATGAGACGGTGTGAATTTTTTTCTGTAAATTCAGATCTTCTATGATAATTGATACGGCTTGACAGCAGTTTACTGCGGTTAAGCCGTTGTCTATTTAATAACAAAAACAAGCTGGTATGTCAAGAGCGCCCAGTGAAATCTGGGCGTATATTTACTCTTGATATTCCAGCTTTTGTTACTATATCAGCATTCTGTCAGGGTACATAATCTCTAATTCCCCACGAACTTTGCCCCAATTTCGGATTGGCATTGTCCACTTCTTTGCAATCTCGAAAGTTCCCAAGTATAGCGCCTTCATCAGTGCTTGGGAACTTGGGAAGACGCTACGCTGTTTGTTTAATCTGCGATAACAGGAATTCAGTGATTCAATTGCGTTCGTAGTGTAAAATGCGGTACGGACGTCTTTGGAAAACTTAAAGATCGGGGATATTGCATCCCAATTCTCATGCCAGCGATTCATGGCGCTTGGGTACTGCTCTGACCTTTTTTTAGTCACAGACTCTAACTGCTTCCTGGCAGCTTCTTCGTCTGCAGCTGTATATATTGTTTTTAAGTCTTTTGCAAACGCCTTCATATCCTTGTTTGCAACATATTTAAGGGTATTTCTCACCATATGAACAATGCAACGCTGTTGTTCCGTTTTAGGGAATGCCGCAGAGATTGCCTCTTTTATTCCGGTCAATCCATCAGAGCATAGAATGAGAATATCCTGGACTCCACGATTCTTCAGACTGTTCAATACAGACAACCAGTATTTACTGCTTTCATTTTCACCCACAACAATACTTAGGACTTCTTTCATACCATCTTCATTGATGCCGAGTACAACATATGCTGCCAGCTTTCTGATTATCCCATCATCACGTACAGAGAAGTGTACTGCATCAATGAAAACGATTGGGTATACAGGTGACAATGGACGATTTTGCCATTCTTCAATTCGTGGAAGAAGCTTATCTGTGATATCGGATACCATTCCTTCGCTAACTTCAAATCCGTAAATATCCTCTATTGTTTCTGAAATCTGCCGAGTGGTCATTCCCTTTGCATACATTGCAATAATCTTGTCATCAATTGAAGAAATATCTTTTTGGCGCTTTGGAAGCACTTGTGGCTCAAAGGAACTCTGGCGATCCTGTGGCACATCTACCTCGAATTCGCCGTATTTACTACGAACCGTCTTAGACTTTGTACCATTGCGGTAATTAGGCTCACCAGATCTTTCATAGCGATCATAGCCAAGATGATTGTTCATTTCTGTTTCAAGCATATCTTGAATCGTTCCAGAAAGCAGGTCTTTTAATGCCTCCTGAATATCATCTGCAGATTGGATATCATACTCTTGGAGTAGTCCCTGGATAAGATTTCTCTTTCCTTCGGTCATTGGTTTTGGTTTGTAAACTTCTTTTTTTCTGTTTGCCATAATTAAAGGCCTCCTATGATTTAATATTTTATCATAGAAGACCTTTGTATTGTCTAATTTACAGAGATTTTTTCACAGGCTCGCTTATAACAGTAAAGAGTGCTATCATTTTTCAGGTAGCACTCTTTACCTTTAATTCCAAATTTCTTATTCATTACATCACACATATTTACTACTTATTTACTTAATACCACTTCCAACATTCTAAATTTATCACTTACATTTTGTTTCCATTTAGCTGTGTGATCAATTTTCCCTATTACTTTATTTTCATCAAAAAGCTCTTTCTTTGTTTTTTGACTTAAAATCTCCCAATTCTCTTTAGGAATGATGTATGTTGCATTTCCGTAAATTGCAGATTCTAATACACAACACTTTGAGAATATGAACGCATAATAACCTTTAAAACCGTTAATACCTTCTACTATTTTTTCTGAATTATATTTTTCCATATATTCTAATCTAAAAATATCATACGTATCTGTTTTTTCCCCACGTTCTCCTAATTGCTTTTTAATGTGTCTACTTGGCATTTCACCAGGAGGGAGCATTTCCCAGTTGCATCTCTGTCTTTTTGATGAATAATCTAACTGAATTTCTCCATCAAAAATATAACACACACCATATATTTCCAGCAGGATGTTAACTGCTTCTTTCAAGTAATTAGCTCTTATTTCATCAGTTAGAACAACTATAACATATAGTTGTCCATCTTTGCTTTTAAACAACTGTAATTCTATTCCGTAAGGTGGCACTTCTACCTGCGGCCAACATGGTCTATAGATATCAACTGCTACCTCAGAGGCGTTGGTATTCCCAAAAGGATGCACCCAATTTGTTGACACATATCGGCGTTCTTTAGGTTTTGATTTATCTGCATAAGAATATCCATATGCATTTCTTCTACACTGTGCTCCAAATATTCCAGAAGGTAATACTACATCTCCATTTTTAATTAACCCGACCTTCTTTGCTTCATCGCAGATTACAGGAATTCCTATTTGTATCTTATCTATATCGTATTCTTTTGGTATACATACTCTTCTAATTCTTTTGCCTTTAATACAATGTTGTGCCATTTCAATTTCTCCTATTCATTTTACATAATCAATTTCATATAAGTTTCAAATAAAATAAAGCCTTTTAAAGACATGCTTAGGTCCGTATTAGTCATTAATGACATTTAGCTTTGTGATTAGCTAATGTAGTTCCAGCCTTGCTTTTCGACTGTTTACTAGACGATTTACTAGCAAGAGTCTTACCCGCTTTTCCTACTTTTCCACCGTGGTGTACTGCCATATCGCTATACCTCCTTTGCAAAATCTCCTTGCAGAAGAAGGCTTTCTTTGGTATTATTAGTTTGCGAGAAAAATAAGTCCAAAGACCTTCTTTGGCAAGGGAATTAGTCAGAGTTAATCTCTGGCTTTTTCTATGTAAAGAGCAATGCTCTTACATACTATTATTTAATTTTTTCTACTCCAAGAGCCTTATATAATGGATTCAGCTGTTCTTTCACTGCATTTGCAATTTTTTCAATATTCAAGCGTTCTATCATACCATTGCTCTGTATTCCTTTGTAATAAACTTTATTGGCTTGCTTGTACAAACGCTGGAGCTTATCGTATCCATTCTTTCCTGATACTTTTGTATTTTTACCCAGCCTCAAGAATCCTAAAATTCCTTCTATATCATATAAAAACCAGTCTTCAATTGACCTCTTTGCCTGTACGTGAATAACTTTAGCAGCTCCACTATTTGCAAGATCTTTCTTTACTTCATCCCACTTTATCGGTGGTTTTGGTGCAAAATCAAATACATCCGTATCACTACATAAAACAATTGTGAACTCACAGTCATCCCCATATTTAGGCTTAATTTCTTTTGTGAATTTTCTGAGAGCAATATTTTTAAAACCACCTACACCTTTAACATTTCTGTATTCAATATTAGTATCGAATCTTCCCGCAGGGTGTAGCTTTCTGGCATTTGCGACTACTTGTTTGTAAAATTCGACCTCAGTATCTCCCTCTACAAAAAGTACAAGACATTTACTCATCGACATCACACTCCAAATAATCGCTTATGTTACTCTCTGAATCGGCAAGCATTGAGAACAGATAGTCTCCCATGCTCATATTAAATCCAGCTGCATCATTCTCCAACTGTTTCTGACCTGATTTTTTAAAAGCAAAGAACTCGGCCACGCCGGGCTTTCTATTCATACCAACATGAATCCAAGAAGGGTTTAAATAGCTGATAATATATGGCGAATGACTAGTAATAATTACCTTACAATCATCTAACAACTGACTTATAATTTGTATATATGCTTGAAATAGTCCGGGATGAACAGAGTTCTCAGGCTCTTCGATCGCTATCAATGAGATATTGCTTACACTAGATACAATTATCTTGGTCAGTATCATAAATACTCTCTTTGCTCCATCTGACATCATTGAAAAGTTAACTGGGTTCGCTAAATTTTTATCTTTAACAAATAATACATAGATAGAATTCGTAAATACAAATGGCGCATCGTCAGGAAACTGGTCACTTTCATCTGCATTGATTTTGAAATTCTTTACAATAACATCCTCAATGTCTGGAAATAACTGAAAATACACATCTTTCAACAATTCAAATTTATCTGGATTCTGTTTCTTCAAATTGAAGATAATACGTGGGAGATTATCAGCGTTAATCATCTCATTTTCAAATCCCTTACGAATAATTGGGTCTGGCTGATAAAAACTCTTTGCATCCAGATTATTTTCCATATATATCTTCATTCCATTTAGCTTTGTAATAATCTCTGCATAATATAACTCATCGTAGGCTCTTAGTTTATTTGCAACAAGCTCTGCAGAATCAACTTTTATCTTTGACGAGCATCGTCCTGTCTCAGAACTCTTATATAATGCTGTGTCCAGTGTTCTATTGATTAATTGAGTATACTTCTGTCCTTTCTCGTTAAGCTTAACTTTTAGAAACTCAGAAACAATTCCCGGCTCCATATCCTCACTGTTTTTCCATACAAATTCAAAGCCATACTGGACGATGTACTCCTGACCATGAATATCAGTAGACACCTCCATCTCATACTTATAATTTTTTCCAATCATATTACAATTAATTGGAATTAAATTAGAATTTGCCATCATTTCCTTTTTATCTTCAATTGTAGCTTTAATAAATGCTAACCCAAAATCAATGCCGGAAAGCACATTTGACTTACCAAAATTATTAAGTGCAACAAGAGCAGTAATATTATCAAAAGAGATTTTTACGTTTGATAAATTTTTGAAGCCATCAATCAAAACAGCTTGAATCTTCATACTGACACATCCTTTTTCTTTTATTGTACTCATAATATATCACCTCGTTTAATAAAACGCAAGTATTTTTTGCGTATTTTTTATATTGATATTATTATATGCAATGCATTTCAAAATATAAGCAATTTTTATTTTCTTTTTTCGCAAATCCTACTCTCGTTTTACTCACCTTTTACTCAACAAGGTTCAATTATCATTCTGCCGCTTCCAGAGAAATTTCTGCAAATTCCTCATCGGTGATACTCTGGAGCTTACCTAACACCTGCTCTCCAAGCTCCTCCATATCGCTGTCCTCTATGTGCGGCATTACCTGTCTGATCTGCCCAATCATATCCGTCCTGTCCAGTGTCTCAAACACACACATGAAATTGATTTCTTCTACTGTGAATTTACTCATCTTCTTACATCTCCCTCTGTGATTTTTTCTCGGTTTCCTTTTCCGGTGAAGTATGCTCCGTCTTATCTCTCTGCTCTATGACCGCCCTTTTCTCCGCCAGCTTCTCCTTAATGGAAATTCTACCTTTGGTCTGTTCCTGTTCCTTTTTCTCGGCTCCATTATTCAGAACATTATCAATCATGTTGTAATTCTGTTCTTCAAGCTCCTCAATCTTTGCAAGCGGCTTGTATTCTGCCAGCTTGTCAAGCAGCTCCTTTGCCCTTCTCGCAGTCTGAACCGCTTCGCTGTCATCAATCTCCACACCCTGTCCGAAAATGTCCGTAATGCCCTCTCTGACGCCTTCAGAAATGACCGCATTGAGAAAGTCATTCAGATACCCGGTATTTCCGTTTCTGATGTCCTCAGTGATGTTTGCAACCTGTGCTTCTCTGTCCTCAACCGTATCCCGATACTGATAGGTGTCATAATCGTAGGAAAACTGGTCTATCTGAGAAGCAAGGATAGCCGCCTGCCACATCTCCAGTGAACCACGCACCTCAATGTCCGGCAACTTGTCAATCAGCTCCTCTATAACCTCGATTGCTTTCGGATCGTCTGTTATGTCCGGTACATAATCCAAGACCTCCAGATCAATGACCTTGCCGGAGAGAATATCCATTTCCACGTCCTCATAACGCTCAGTTCCCTCAGTGTGTATGTTAATGCCGATGCTCGGAATCCCGTTCATGCGCTCCGGTGGTATGCTTTTCCACACAGCGATTGCTTCCTCCACGCTTGCGATATTCTCATGGAACTCTCCCAGACTGTGAAATTCGCCGCACTCTGCAACCGTTAAGGTAACGGTTTTCTCCGGTATAACTTCCACAGCAGGTGCTTTCTGCATTGCCTGTTTCTCTGCAAGATAACTCTCCACTCCCGGAAGATAAGTTGCAAGTGTTCCGGTCTTGCCCTTTGTGATAGGATTGATGTCAACCTTTATGCCGCCGATCATAAGACCGTCCTCATTAAAGGCATTGAACAGAGTATCTTCATGCTCCCTGCCCTTATACTCCACAACCACATCCAGATCGGAGTCTGCTTTTTCCAGACCTCTGCATCTGCTTCCGGACACCACCACATCCACAAGCTCAACATCTATCTCATACTCGTCAATCTTGGATTGCAGATATGCCCATACCGTCTGCTCTATTTCGTCCTGTGTCTGTCCGTTGATCCCGTAAAATAATTGCTCTGTCTTTGCCTTGAAATCAGCAACAACACTGTCTGCTTCCGGTGCTTCTGCCCATATACGCTCATTTAACTGCTCACGCTCCACCGCTTCTGTTTTCTCCATAAGCTCCTCATAGTCCACCGGAATACGCTTATCCTGTTCTGACAGTCCAAAGTCCTCCAGCACGTCCTTTAATGCCGCATGAATGGAAATGTCAGGATTGTCATACACACCACCGTCAATCAGCCTGTAATCCGCATCAAAAACAGAATAATCATAGCCCTCCGTACAGGTCTGTATGCAGACAAATTTATCTTTTATGGAAAATGCCATCTGCTCCGGCTCCTTTACCTCAAAATACGGATTGTCCCACTCCGTAATCGGTACATTTTCTTCGATGTGCTTTTGGTTTGCAGTAGGCATTAACTTTTCCATCTTTCCTTGTTCATAGAGCGTATCAAACCGGCTCATATAAAGGGAAATATCATCAAGACCGCCCTGTTTTAACTGATGTTCAAAACGCTGCTTCACAAAGTCTTTCACTTCCTCCGGTGTCATATCCCGGTGTACTCTTACCTTGTCGATGCCGATGCTGTCACGCAACATCTGCAAATCGTCCATGAAATGCTTACTTTCCTTTGCTTCACTGCTGTGGGTAAAATCAAGGGACAGGACATTTTCGTTATTCCTTACATGGATCACATCAAATTCAATGCCATGTACACTGACACCAAAGGTTGTCCTTGCCTTGTCATCGCTGTACTGTGCATCCTTGCCACGATAAGCCTGAAATGCTTCCATTGCTCCAGAAATGCTGTCAAAACGCTCCAGCTTGCTCCTTTCCGAGCTGTTCTCTGCCCATGTGCTTAAATCGGCAATGACGTAATAGGATACCTTGTCATTTTCTATATCCATATACTTCTGAAGCTGTCTTGCTTCCATGATGCGCTCAAGCTGTGCCCTTCCGTTTACCATGTAGGAACCGATGTTATTTTCCTTGTTGAAAGGCATATTCGCCATTTCCCGCTCTGCTTCATAAAGGGCAGCCGTAGCTTCCTCATAGGTATCGTAATGCACTCCTGCAGGTGTGATGTCCTTGATCTGGTTCTGCAAATGCAAAAGCCTGAAATCCCCGTCCGCATACGGATCGTCAATGGCAAAGTAATTCTGTTCCAAGTCAAGCGTACTGACCTCACGCCATTCGTTGTAATTGACGAGGAACACTTCATTTTCCCTGTCCGGTTCATCCTGTGCATGTTCCTGTGCAATCTCCGAAAGGATCTCCGCCGTTTCATCAATAACCGAAGCCTGCTCTTGTGTATGCTCTGCCATAAGCTCCTTAGTAAACTCCGGCACTTCCCTGTAACCAAAGGAATCCACATAATGACTTGTGTTCTCTCCGTTCTGATGAAGCACCACCACATCACTGACAAAAATGGAATGTCCCCGGAAGTCTGCGGGGCGATCTATATTAAAGCGGGTGTAAATATCTTCAAGGCTTGTGCCTTCCTCTAACGGTGCGGTATAAAGCAGATTATAATTCTCCCTTGTGACCGCAAGGCCCTTGCTTTCAAGATATTCCATTCCCATAAAGTGAATGTCCCTTGCTTCCTCTGTATCTTTGAGCTGATAAATGCCAAATCTGTCCTCACTGCCAAATAAAAGTTGTGCTTCCCTGTTGGCAGGGCTTTCCTCTAACTCCTGTTTCTGTTCCTGCTCCACTGCCCTGTCCTTCTGTAACTCTGCTAACCTGTCCTCAATGCCTGTGATCAGCTCCGAAGCGGTCTTTCGTATGGTATCAAGGGAAGATTTCAGTTCTTTCATATCCCGGTCACTGCTCCATCCGGCGATATACCCAAAGGAATAGTCCGAGGTATCAATGCCGAAGTGCTGGCACACCGTATAGGCAACACTCTCTGCTTCCACTTCCTTTGTGTTGCGGTCTTTGTCTAAGACCGCATCTATATCCTGATTCTGTTCCCGGTCATGGAGCTTTGCGTGTGCCACCTCATGGATAGCGGTCTTTACGGTCTGACTCTGGCTCATGCCCTCTTGTATAGCAATCCGGTGGTCTGTAGTATGGAAATATCCCTTTACATCCCCGTCTATATCTTCATAGGTAATGGGAACCGGGGAAACCTCCGTAAGTGCCTGCATAAAGTCCTCGTAGTCCTCTACACTTCCCGAAAGCTCATTTACCCCTATGTCTGGCAGCTCCTTTCCGTCCGTCTGTGACACGTCAAAGACCGGAACCACACGAAAGGCAGGTATCTTAATCTCCACTTCCTCCGTAGCGGGCATTCCGTTCTTATCAAGCATGATCTCTCCCGTTACCGGATCAAGTTTCTCCTGTTCTTCCTTAATCTTGTACGGTGCCGGGGCAAGGATACGGATACCCTTTTCCCCTTTCTTAACGTGCCTGTCGAAATTTTTCTGCCAAGCCTTGAATCCGGCCACTAATGTAGCGTCAGGCTTTTGCATTGCGATTAACATGGTATTGTTAAAGCTGTAATTATGAAATTTAGACATGGTATTCAAATAAGTCTTGTACTTCTCGCTTTCAAAAAGCTCCTTGATCCCCTGCTCCAGCTTCTCTGTTATTTCCTGTACTTTCTGTTTTTCTGTTTTAGCGTCTGCCATTGTTTTTCCTCCATCTGCTTTTTTGCATGACAAAAGGCAGCCATTATGACTGCCTTTGCATAATCACGATATTTAATTACGGGCAGCTTATCATTACTGCCCGTATTCGTTTTGATTTCTGCAATGTACTCCTGTCTCCTTTCTGCCCCTATCGCTGTAAATGTTTTTCACAAATAAAAAAGACAACTAAGATTTTGTTTCTTAATTGCCTGTTTCTATGCTATTAAATTTTTATTGAACCGATAACCCACTCCCCATACCGTCTGTATGTAGATTGGCTTGCTTGGATTATCCTCTATCTTCTCCCGAATATTCCGGACATGGCTCATGACAATGTTGTAATCGCCGGAATAGGATTCCTTCCACACAATGTCATAAATCTGTTCCTTGCTGAACACTATTCCCGGATGCTTTGCAAGAAGCTTGAAAATCTCAAACTCCGTATACGTAAGCTCAATCTCCTGATTTTCCCGAATGATCACCCGTTGAACTTCATCAATCATAAGACCTTTGAAATTCAACAGATGATTTTTCAAACCTGACATCTGAATGATTTCCTCTCTGGTATTTATTAACGATAATATGCGGTTCATCATAGCATCCTCATTATCTTCAAATGTCAGAACTAGCATTTTCCCATACAATCACTTCCAATCTGATAACAAAATTCTACTTAAAAAGCTCA
>NZ_JADYUI010000030.1 GCF_021531695.1 Roseburia hominis
CCACCTCATAAGATGGTTTATTTGTTATGCCCCTTGTTTCTTGGCTGTCTTCTACTTATTTATTTCAAACTTACTCCATTGGTATTCTCTAAAATGGACATTCACAATCCACTTCACTACTTAAATAGTTCAAAATAGGTCTTCCCAAAAACGGTCAATGGATTTATGCTATATATTGACATCAAATTAATGTATCAGGAAATTCTGTGGACATCCGATGGCTATTTACGACAAATGATACAGACCAATCACTTAGACGCAGATAAAATGGAACAAGATTTTGAAAGGTTGATAGAACAATGGAAAAAAATATATTTGAAATAATGAACGAAAAACAGCTTTCTACCGAAAATGGAACGATTACCTACTGGGTCAATGATTTTTCCGAGCAAGGATACGCCCTTATATTTCTTCACGGACTCACGGCAGATCATACCTTATTTGAAAAGCAGATTTCTCATTTTAACACACAATTTAAAATTCTTTGCTGGGATGCACCTTCTCATGGAAAATCGCGCCCTTATACTGACTTTTCTTATTCTAATGCTGCCAGACATCTTCACTGTATCTTAGAAAAGGAAAATATTAAAAAGGCAATCTTTATCGGACAATCTATGGGTGGATTTGTTATTCAGACCTTTTTAAAACAATATCCTGACTCTGCAATCGGATTTATCGGAATTGATACCACTCCTTTTGGTTTATCCTATTATTCTGCCTCCGACAAATGGTGGCTTCGCCAGGTAGAATGGATGGCACACTGTTATCCTCATAAACTATTAGTAAAAGGAATTGCAAAATCCTGCACTTATACCAAATATGCCTACGAAAATATGATTCATGCATTAAAACCATACACCAAAAAGGAACTGTGCCATTTAATGGGAATTGGTTTTGCCGGATTTCTGGATGAGAACTGTGACTTAAACATCAAATGCCCGGTATTACTTTTGCTTGGAGAATACGACAAAACCGGAAAAGTAAAGCAATACTGCCATAACTGGCATAAAAAAACCGGATATCCGCTTCATATTATAAAAAACGCTGCCCATAATTCGAATCTCGATAACTATGAGCAGGTTAATCTTGAAATTGAAACTTTTATCCGGGATATATCAGATATTTATTAATATCTCTAATGGTGATTCAAGTTGCACAAATCCCTGTTTTCGTTTTGATGGATTCATTGGATTTTCTTTTAAATACCACACTGCCTGAAGCGCCGTCATTCCTAACTTTTCTGCCGTTTCTAATTCCAAACTTCCTCCATCCCCCACATACAGACATTCCTCTGGTTTAACGGAAAGTTTTTCCATACACCTATCAAAAATTCGCTCATCCGGTTTTTGTATGCCCAGTTCATACGAAAGACAACAAGCATCAAAATATGGAAATAACTCGCTCTCCCTTATCACAGCCGCTTCCTCCGAGAAACAATTACTGATCAATCCTATCAAAACTCCTTTTTCCTTAAGACTTGATAACATTGGCAAAATTTCTCGATGCAAATGACGAAAACATTCCCTTTTTGTTTCAATACGTTTCCTCGTAATCTCACCCAAAAGTTCTTTTGAATAGCAATGATTTTCCCTAAGAATCATCGCAATGACTTCTTCAAACGTTACTTTTCCAATACTTCGATCTGACTCTGTCGGCTCCCAGAGTGCCTGGAAATCCTCTCTTCTAATTCCTGCATCCTCCGCCATCTGCGTTCCAAAATACAAAGGACTACGGTAATGCGTAATCAGCGTTTCAAACATATCAAAAATTACTGCTTTTATCATAAACTTAAAACCTCTAATACCCATATTTCTTTTGCTTTGCCTTTAGGAAGTACCATAATCACCGCAAAGCTACCAATAAAAATGAAACTCTTTTTTAAAATTCCTTTTAATTCCTTATGATTTTTGGCATCATAATGATATCCGATTATCGGTGCTGTTGTTTCTCCTATATTTTTTCTAATTCTTCTCTAAATGCCTGTTTGAATTTCCGGCTCAATTCCAGATATTGTTGTATCTCTTTTTCATTCCAGCATTTATACGCATTCAGCTCTAGTTCTACTAATTTTGCGATTGTGTTTTCAGCATATTCTCTGCCTGTATCCGTAAGCTTTACCTGTTTTGCTCTTCCATCAATTTTTTCCAGAAAAACTACGTTCTCTGCTTCAAGCTTTCTGAGTGCTGAATTAACTGTCTGCTTTCCAATTCCTGACTGCTTATATATTTCACTAATTGGAGATACACCTTCACTTACATACAATGTATATAAAACGCGTGCTTCACTGTCACTAAGGCCAAGCTTCACTGATGCCTGATGATACAATCCATCTATTTCTGACACAACGCAATTGATATTCTGTATCTGTTCATTATATTGATTATCCATAGCGCCTCCATATTGTACGAAATCGTACTTTCTGCAGTATAGTATGATTTCATACTTTTGTCAAGTCTCCTACCAGTTCAAGACAACAATACCCCTGTCACTTCTTTTTCTGTATACGTTCCTGTAAATCTACTGGCTCCTTCTGAAGAAGATGATATTCGTATAACTTTTTTAATCACCGGTACCATGCAGCTACTTACCATGAAGGTAACTATACAGCAGGGGAATTAGTAAAATATATTTCTAACTATATACATGCTGTTATTGCAAATGGACAAGATAAATAATCTCAATATTTTTTGGAAAACGCCAAATCGCCCTTGATTTCTTTTTCAAGATGAAATAAAATAAACATGTTTATTGATAAATTGGTTTATTGTTCAGGAGGGGACATTATGCCGGCAAAAAAACAAATAACAAAAGATATGATTTTGGCCACTGCCTTTGAAATGTTGAGAACAAGGGGAATGGACGCTGTCAACGTAAAATCGCTTGCGAAACAGTTAAACTGTTCTACGCAGCCGATATATCTTTCCTTTGACAGCATGGATGCACTGCGTACCGTACTGTCATCTATGGCAGTTGATACATTTTTGCAATATATTCAACGTGGCGGTGCAGCAACCAATTTATATGGAATGGCTTATATCCAATTTGCCCAAAAAGAAAAACAACTGTTCCGCTTTTTGTTTATGCGTCAAAATTCTTTTTTAGAATTGCAGGAAGCACTTGCCCCAATTATAGACGGTTCCATTTCGCAGCTTATGAAGCAATATCATATTGAGTATGAAGAAGCACACCATTTTCACGACCAGTTATGGGTACATACCCATGGTATCGCATCAATGATCGCTACCGACTTTTGTGACTGGAATATGGACAAGGTTGAAAAAATGCTTGCGGAAAGTGAACAATACCTTAGTCGGAAATATGGAGAACAAAATGTTTTCAAATAAAGATTTGAGAAACCTGATTTTTCCCCTTTTTGTTGAGCAGTTTCTTTTAATGTTAGTAGGAATCGCAGACACTTTTGTTGTCAGTTTTTCCAGCGAAGCGGATGTGTCCGGCGTATCACTGGTGAACTCGTTCAATACCGTTTTGATCTTCTTGTTTACTGCCCTTTCTTCCGGCGGTGCGGTGATTATCAGTCAGTATATTGGAAGCAGAAATTACAAAAAAGCAGATGAAGCCGCAAGCCAGCTTTTAATGATTTCTACTGTAATTTCCGTGTTCCTGTCCGCCGTAATTTTGTTTTTTGACAATCAGATTCTATTGCTGCTGTTCGGCAAAGTGGAACCTGATGTTATGCAGGCAAGTGAAACATACTTAATCATCACCACATGGTCTCTTCCGGCACTTGCAATCTATGATGCGGGGGCGGCATTATGCCGGAGTATTGGCAAAACCAAAGCGACTATGTATATTTCAGCAGGAACAAATATCATAAATATTATCGGAAACTGTGTTGGTGTATTCGTGCTGGACTTAGGTGCTGCCGGTGTAGCATATTCGTCTTTCATTTCCCGTATTCTATCTGCCGCAGCAGTGACCATTTATTGTTTCAACTGCAAAAATAAAGCTCAATATAAAGTAAATAAAATCTTTACATGGGACAGTGGTTTGATAAAAAAGATTATGGGTATCGCATTGCCAAACGGAATAGAAAATGGCGTACATCAGTTAGTGAAAGTAGCACTTTCCAGTATGGTGGCGTTGTTCGGCACTTATCAAATCGCAGCAAATGGGGTGGCACAAAGCATTTGGTCGCTGGCTTCCATTATGGGGCTTGCGATGGCTCCCGTATACACAACAGTCATCGGTCGGTGCATGGGATCAAGGGATATTAATAGTGCAAATTTCTACTTCAAAAAACTGAACAAAATCACCCTTACCCTGTCTATTTTTTGGAATGTATTTGTATTTGCCATCACCCCGCTTATTGTCCGATATTCCGCTATTTCCGCAGAAGCAAAATCACTGGTGATCTGGCTTGTCCTCATCAACAACATTTTCAATGGACTTGCCTACCCATTCGCCGGTCCTTTGGGAAGTGGACTCCGGGCGGCTGGCGATGTAAAATTTACCATGCTGGTTTCGATTTTCCTGACGATTGCTGCTCGTCTGTTCTTTTCTGTACTGTTCGGCTTGTGGCTGGGCTGCGGAGTGATTGCTGTCGCAATCGGTATGAGTATTGACCTTGTGTTTCGAGGGGGCATCTTTATCCGACGATATAAATTCCAAAAATGGACAAACTTCCAGTTGATATAAATCTATAAATGGATAGATGGTCATCATTCTGACTGCCTACCCGCTAATATTTATTCATATAATCAATGAAGAGGAGCTGCATACTAAGTAATAGTGCGCAGCTCCGCCTCCTTATTTTTTACTGTGGAACAACTTGTCCCATAGTTTTTTTACCGCAATCAGTCCACCATTACAAAGTGTTATCAGTAAGACTGCACCAACTATCGTAATTAATAATAACCCAACCACTGACAATGGAGAGATATTCTCCGATATCTTCGTTACATCATCTAAAATATTGTTCATTTTATTTAACCTCCTTGATTTCTTCTTCATGCTTAAAATATTTCTTCACAACTTCACGTGCCTGATCCTCTGTAAGAAAAAACTTATCTGTCAACATCCGTACAATATCTTCTTCTGACTGCCCATGACGTATCATAATTTTTATCGAATGTTGCATGACTTCCTGTTTTCTTTGCTCTTTCCATTCCATAATGGGCGGTGCTGTCGGGAATCGCTCTCCGAATAACTCATTGTGTATATGGTTTTTAAGTTCCTCAACCTTCATCTTTATCCCTGCTTTCACATCCATTCCGGTTACAGTTTCCACAATTTCTTTTACAACAATTTCTACAACTGTCTGACCACCAGACACCTCTTCTTAAGAACCTGTGTCCCATAAATGCAGTAGTTCCCAGTGTATGCATCTTGATTACACCCAATTTGAACAGTGTAAACATTACCGTCACTCCTTTCTATTCCAACACAATGTTGACTTTGTATCTTAATTTCATTATACTTACTTTATGTTGAAATCCAATCATCAATGTGGCTGATTTTGCGCCTAAACCAACATATTCACCTAAAATGTTGGAATGTTGACAAAAAAGGAGGAATTGGTGATGCCAAAAGAAAACAGACGGGTAAAAATGACAAAAATGCTCTTAAATGAGAGTTTTCTTAAATTTCTGGCAGAAAAGCCACTGGCACGAATAACTGTTAAAGAAATCTGTGAGGATGCTGGTGTAAACCGTTCTACTTACTACGCTCATTTTACAGACCCCTATGACCAGTTAAAAAAACTGGAATCTGACATCATGGTTGATATGACAATCTATGTAGATAATATTGTGACAGAAGGATTACATGACGATAAAAAACAGCGACAGATTATCAAGGGAATTTTAGAATATATTCAATCAAAAAAATATGTTTTTCAGGTATTGCTTGAGAAAGGCGGGGACTTCGACTTACAGCATGACATACTGACCTTCTTCGGTGAACGCATTTTCCAAAAAGAACAGTTTGCAAATGTCAAAGCTGTCAAAAAGGCATATGAATACATTTATGCCAGCACCGGAAGTTTTGGTCTGATTTACTACTGGATTATGGACAATGATAATACCATTGAAATTGATACCCTGGCAGACTGGATTGCAGATTTTAATATTCCACTTTTGAAGCAATAAGTGTGGTGAAAACCCATTCCTTATGATAAGAATACTATAAAAAGGGATTTCGGACCTGCCAAAAATAAGCACGATGCACAACTTTGCATCTGCCCTAGAAAAAGATTAGATTGGTTTTTGAGATGTAAGCCGGATTGGCTTATGTGTGATTCGTCCTCTGCTCTTTCCCTATGGTACTTTCCTGCCAGTATAACTTCGAGGATATTGTACCATAGATTACTTGTTTCGGAAATTGCTTTCCTGAAAAATGGGCAGAAGAAAACCTCCAAATCTTCGAGGACTTGAAGGCTTGATTCCAACCATTTTACTGTTTCCTGTATCGGGTTATCTTTCTCCAGTTTTCCGGGAAACCCATTCTTTCATATAATTCCTGTTCTGATATACTATCATGTTTCTTAAGGTATTTATCAATAAGTGTTTTAAGCTCTTTTATAAATTCCTTATACCAGCCATCGCTCAACATATATCTTAAAGCAATCACAACTGAAAACAAATCATTTTTCCCATTCACATATTGTGTACCTTTTTGAGCAATCTTTAACTTCATATGTAACGGCAAATCCGGGATACTATCGGTAGTTCAATATGTAAATAGCCTTTCACCATGTGCACAAACATTTCTGAATTTCACCATTACAGCCAAAACCGAAATCATTTGACTTTCGTTAATGCAAGAATAATTCCTGCTGACCTTACTCTGTATATCCTGTGGAAGCAACATATACATTTTTGAAATATTTCCAAATGTCAACGCATTCGTCAGTACCCATAATGGAACATTTCCATATTTTTTCTGTGCATGATTTATATAATGATAATCTGTCGGTTTTGTAACGTATCCTTCTAATATCTTTATTAAACGGTCAATATCTCTTTGATTTTTTCTGCCTACATAATTGTAATTTGCAGTATCAAGATATTCTTTTTGGTTCTCACCATTCTTCTCTGTAAAATAGTAAGAGACTTGTGATTTTATTTCGTTTTCTACTTTGATAAGGTACTTCAAAAACAACTGCCTTAAAGATTCATCAAAATAATATAACTCTACAATATCCTCAAATTTCGTTCCATCCTTATACTTCTTGGTTGTTGGATTTTTAAAGATATCCTTATACCCTCCAATTAATGAATAATAGCTTGTCTGCCTTAAAATCTCTTTAGCATATACCTCATCATCAATTTGCAGATTTTTCTCATTCTTCAGTTTTTCTATTTGCTGATCATAACTCAAAAAAATCTTTGGCATACACAATGTCTCCTTAAAGCAAAAAAGAGGAGACCCCGCAGGTTCTCCCCCGGTCGCAGGCCTCACAGGTTTCTGCAACGCGATCACTGTATTCAGTTTACTTGACTTTAAAGTTTATGTCAAGCAATTTCTACAGTTACTCATAGTATATGCTAAAATGCTTTACTTTATACCGAATAGATTTACTCAACCTCTTCTTTATGCTCTTCTAAATATTTTGACAACTCAATGCACTTAACTTTATCATTCCCCTTTAAGATACCTATATAATCCTTTTTCATTCGCATAGCGAACTCATACAATTCTTTAGGGATCTTCTGACCTTCAAACATTTGCAATTCACATATTAACGCTTCCCAAAAACCTGCTTTCATACCCAAAGATGTTGAAAACAAACGATTTCTACATATCCACCCTTTGTAGACATGTCACGACTTCTATATGCCCCGTAAATGGAAACATATCAACCGGCTGGCACTCTTTTGCTGCATACCCATGCTTTGTTAAATATTTCACATCCCTTGCAAGCGTCTCCGGGTTACAGGAAATATAAACAATACGACTCGGCGCCAGCTTTACGGCTGAAGAAAGGAATGTTTCGTCACTTCCGGCTCTTGGCGGATCCATAAACAAGACATCCACCTTTTCCTGTGCCTCTGCCATCCGTGTCATAAACTCTCCAGCATCATCACAAAAGAAACGGATATTTTTTATCTGATTTCGTTTTGCATTTGTTACAGCATCCCTCACCGCATCCTTATTTAATTCCACACCAATGACTTCTTTTGCCTTACCTGCAGCCACCATGCCAATCGTTCCAATGCCACAATAGGCATCAAAGACACGCTCTTTCCCATTCAAACCGGCATAGGAAATTGCCGTCTGATACAATTTTTCGGTCTGTACCGGATTTACCTGATAAAAAGAAGATGGAGAAATACGAAATGTAAGTCCGCACAGTACATCCTCGATATAGCCTTTTCCAAATAACGTAATATTGCGCTCGCCCAAGACCATATTGGTCTTTTTGTCATTGACATTCAAAACAACCGTTGAAATTTCCGGATGCAGCTTTCGCAATGCCTTTACAAAATTATTTTTAGAAGGCAGAATCGGGGAAGAAAGCACTAACACTACCATCACCTCGCCTGTTGTAAAACCACGTCGCACCAACACATGGCGAAGCAATCCGTAACCGGTATCCTCATCATAAGTTTTTATCTTAAAAGACTTTAACATTCCACGAATATCTACAATAATTGCATCTGCAATTTTATCCTCAATCAAACAAGAATCTACATTAATGACCGTATGTGTCCCCTCTTTATAAATACCGGAAACAATCGTTCCATTCTTCAAGCGGTCAAATACCGCATGCACCTTATTGCGGTAATGATATGGATGTTCCATGCCAATTATAGGCTTCACTTTGCAGAAATCCTGCATCAGTTCTTTTACTTTCCGCTGCTTTTTTAATAACTGCTTTTCATAAGGAACTCCCGGATTACAGCCACCACATTTTTTTGCCACTAAACATGCATTTTCCTGTTGTTTTATTACTTTTTTCTTCTCAGTCATTTATAATATTTTCTTCTTTCTAAAACCATTCTCGTCACATCTTCTAATCTTTCAAAGAAAATACCCGAACACTCTCTTCCAGTTCTTGTATTACATTTTGAATGTTATTCATTGCGGTTTCAATTCCGGAAACTTTCTCTGTTACCTGGCTTGTAAATGCCGAAGTCTCCTCTGTGCTGGCTGCATTTTGCTGCGCAGAAGAAGCAACATCCTGTACAACCTGCACCGTCTTCTCTCTTGTATCATCCAATGCATGTGTTTTCGTCTTAATCTCCATAATTCCATTGATAGAATGTTCAATATTGTCTTCAACGGTCTGGAAAATTTCATTTGTATCGGAAATTTTCTGATCCTGTTCCTGAATGATTTTTTCTACTTCATTCATCGTTGCAACAGAAGAATCCGAATCTTCCCACAATTTGCGAAGGATATCCTGAATCTCACTGGCCGCATTATTACTCTGTTGTGCAAGCTGCTGTATCTCAGAAGCAACAACAGCAAAACCTTTTCCCTGCTCCCCTGCTCTTGCCGCTTCTATACTGGCATTTAATGCCAGCAATGCCGTCTGCCTTGCAATATCTGAAACAACTTCTGCCATCTTTCCGACCTCCTGCACTGATACATGGGTCTGCGAAGTCTGGTCCGAAACAGTTTGAACTGCCTCTCTGACTCTTCTCATATTTTCATTTAACTCATTCAAAATCTGCTTTGCCTGACCGGATGCCTCAGACATCATATGTGTAGTATCCGTCAAGGAATCTACCTGTTCATCCGTCCGCTCAATCATATTACCCATCTCAGACACACTATCACCTGCTGATACCGCACTCTGAGCCTGTGAAGTAGACGTACTCGCAATTTCCTGAATTGTCTGATCAATCTGCATTACCGAAGCAATCGCATCTTCCGTCTGCTTAGAAGAAAAGTCTGTTGTCTCTTTTAAAACATCACATTGATTCATAACACCTTCCACAATGCTGTACAGTCTTTTTTCCAATTCTTTGATACTACGGCACAAATCACCGATAATATCCTTTCTTGCCAACAACTTAGCCTCCATTGGAAAGCCAAGATGTCCCTCTTCAATCTGCATCACATAAGAAATACCCTGTGAAATACTTTTCACAAGCTTATAGGCAATCACATATACAATAAGCGCAATCGCAATCATCATAAACAAGGTACATACACCGGTATACGCCTTCGTATTATGCACAATCTCATGTACTTCATCATAGCTTTTTCCGACAAACAACATGCCGACAATTTCTTCTGTACCCGTCTGATATACCGGAATATAGTAGCAGACATAGCGTACTCCAAGTACATCCGTATTGCTATTCTGATATTCATTCCCCTTTTCCAGAACTTCATTTACTACGGTATCCGAGGCTTTTGTCTGTAACTGACGATTCCCACTTTCATCTTTTAATGTGGTAAGATAACGTGTATCGCCATAAAATAATGTTGCATCATAGCCGGACTTTTCTTTTAAGGTATCAAGGAAATCCACATTCTGTGATAGATTAAAATTTCCTTTATACAGTTCTCCGTCTTTTAGCTGATAATCCCCATCCCCCAGAGAATCCAGCAAATAGTCCGTCATGACTGCTGTTCCCTGCATTCCTTCATACGCTTCCTGCAAGGTTCCTTTCTCCAACTGATTCATGGAAAATACATATTGAGAAATACTAACAAAAAGAGCTGGTAAAATGGCAAGCAAAACAATTTTCGTTCTAAGTTTCATTACTTGTCTCCCCTTCCTGACATCTATAATTGTATAAATTCTATCTCTTTTTTTAGTAGATGTCAATATATTTCAAACTTTCCCGGCATATGTTTACACACATCAATCAACTGACATTTTTTCTTCTCCGTCCTTTATAACATCTTCTTCTTTCTCAAAATCAATAATGTTAATAAACATATAATAAGCGTAATCAGACAAATAATTCCAAAGCCATTCACTCCACTCGCAAATGGCATTCCTTTTGCATTTACATTCATTCCATAAAGACCGGATATAATAGTAGGAATTGCCATAACAAGGGTAATTGACGTTAAGTATTTCATAACATTATTCAAACGATTATCCATAATAGAAGATAATAACTCTCGCGTTCCATTTATAATATCACGATAAATCGTTGTCATCTCAATTGCCTGCTTATTCTCAACAATCACATCGCCTAAAAGCTCCTGATCCTCCGGATACTGCTTTAATCTTGTATAGCGGGAAAGCCGGTCAAGCACCACGCTATTGGCCCGAAGAGATGTTGCAAAGTAAACCAGCGTAGATTCCAGACTGTGTAAATCAATGATATCCTTATCCTCGGTATTTTCTCCGACTCTTTCCTCGATTTCCATTCTCTTTTTATCCAGAATACGAAGATCACTCTGATATAATGCAGATGTCTGGAATAAAATCTGATATACAAAACGCATCTTTTTCTTTGTACTGAAATCCCGCACACGTCTGTTGATAAAATGCTGCAACACCGGTGTATCCTCAGTACAGACCGTAATAATCGCACCCTGTGTCAACAAAATGCCAAGCGGAATTGTAATATAAGTTTCCACATCATGATTAATCTCAATGGAAGGAATATCCACAAGAATCAACGTATAGCCATCCTCAAGTTCAATACGGGAACTTTCCTCATCATCAAGTGCGGCTCTGATATCCACAATATCAATATCATAATAAGCCGAAACCTTTTGGCATTCCTCCATCGAGGGGCTTGTCAATGCAACCCAGACACCTTCTTCAAACTGATTTCTCTCTTCAATTAAGCGTTCATCTGTTCTGTAAATTTTCAGCATGACATTTACCCCCTTGTTAGATTTTACATTCGTTTGCTATTTTATTTTAAAATTCATCACACACCTGGAAAATATAGAATTTCAAATAGTATGACTCTTCTGCCGCCCAAAGAATCGGGTGATCCGGTGCCTGTGTACGAAATTCTACCTGACGAAGACGTTTATGCACATTGCCTGCTGCCTGATGAATCGTTTTGGTAAACAATTCGTAGCTCATAAAATGAGAACAGGAACAGGTTGCAAGATAACCTCCATTTTTTACCAGTTTCATGCCTCTTAAATTAATCTCGCGATATCCTTTTATTGCATTTTTTACTGAATTTCTTGATTTTGTAAATGCCGGTGGATCTAAGATAACCACATCAAATTTCTCGCCTTGCTTCTCAAGTTCCGGCAAAAGTTCAAATACATCCTCACATTGAAAGTGTACAGTATTTTCCAACCCATTCAATCTTGCATTCTTTTCTGCCTGCTTTATCGCAAGTTCCGATGCATCCACACCAAGGACGCTCTTTGCTCCGGCAATTCCTGCATTTAACGCAAAAGAACCCGTATGGGTGAAACAGTCCAAAACCCGTTCCCCCTTACAAAGCTTCTGAATTGCAAGACGATTGTACTTCTGATCTAAGAAAAATCCTGTCTTTTGTCCGTCTTTTACGTCCACAATATATTTTACACCATTTTCAATAATTTCTACATTCGTATCAAATGGTTCCCCAAGAAATCCTTTTATGCGCTGCATGCCTTCCTTTTCCCGCTCCTTGGCATCACTTCTCTCATATACGCCTCGAATCCTGATTCCGTCCTTTAAAAGAATCTCTTTTACTAATTGTACAATCATTTCCTTATAACGGTCAATCCCAAGAGCTAAAGATTGTACTACTAAAACATCAGAAAATTTATCAATCACAAGCCCTGGAAGGAAATCGGCATCACCAAATACCAGGCGGCAACTTGAAGTATCTACCACCTTTTTTCTGTAATCCCATGCATTTTGTAAACGTTTCTCAAAAAACGCTTCATTAATCTCTGCTTTTACATTGCGCGTTAAAAGACGTACCCGGATTTTTGAATTCTGATTGATAAAACCAATTCCCATCGGATATCCGTCAAAATCACGAACCTCCACCAAGTCACCATTCGTAAATCCTCCCATGATGGAGTCAATCTCATTATCAAATATCCACAAACCACCTGCTTTTACTGTTCTTCCTTCGCCCTTTTTCAAGGTAACAATTGCTTTCATAACGTTCCTTTCCGGCTTTTTGCCTCATCTTTTTGTTTTGGCGATACATAATTTACCACATAAATTCCGGCGCATACCAAAATAAGTGCCACGATACTTTTCATTCCCAATTCTTCATTTTCACCGGGTAACAGCACGGCAGATAGAATAACCCCAAACACCGGATTCATGAATCCATAAACTGCCACTTTGGAAATCGGATTGTATTTTAGTAAAATTCCCCAAAGAGTATATGCCACTGCGGAAATGAACGCCAGATAAAAGAGCATGGCAATAGATTTCCCATAAAACGCTCTCACATGTCCGCCCATAATCCCACCGCAAATGCTCATAATAAATCCACCGAGTAAAAATTGATAACCGCTTAGTACGACCGGATTTTCGGCTTTCGAATAATGTTTCAGACATACCGAAGAAAACGCATACGCAACCGTCGAGAAAAAAATAAATCCTTCTCCTATTAACGACATTGAAGTTTCAATTCCCGTACCTGTCAGATTGATTAAAATAACTCCGCAAAATCCAATCACACAACCGATTAATTTTCTTGTTGTAAGTTTTTCCTGATGGAAGAAAATACTTGCCACAAAAATTGCGACAAACACATTAACTGCCTCAATAATGGACGCTTTTACCCCTGTCGTATGTGCCAGTCCGATATAAAAAAATAAGTACTGCAATACCGTCTGTAGCATGCAAAGCTTTAAAATTTTCCCCATACTCGCTCTTTGCGGTAAAAGAAACTTTCGCCCAAAAATACTTCCTATTATAATTGTAAATACTCCGGCAAGCATAAACCGATACCCGGCAAACAAAATCTGCGAGGCAGTATCATCCGCTGCTATCCGAAACATCTGATAACCGATTTTAATACACGGAAACGCACTTCCCCACAAGCCACAACAAACCATGGCAAGAAGACATACCACAAAAGGATTTGTCAAAAATGTTCTGTTGGAATTACTTTGTTGCATTTTCATACCTCCTTTTCATGGTAAGCAGCCTTTCTTTCACAGGAAAGGCAATATTTAATAGAATCATTTCTTTCCTGATGAAACGAAAAAAGAGTTCCATTATTCTGGAACCCTTGTCTTTACTCAAAGAGCGATAGACGGGGCTCGAACCCGATAACTCAAATATATCAAACTTATCAAAAGAAAGGAGATTCGTGCATCTTCACTCTTACGTTTTTAACCAATTTTTAACCACATCATTTTAATATATTACATGAGAAATTGTCAATCCCTTTACCGCAAGGCACTTGCAAAGCAAGTGGGGATTTACAATTAAAAATATCATAAAAATAGATACAGGGATATTTCAATGCACATTTATTGAAATATCCCTTGATTATTTTGAGATGACTTAAAGAAAGAATAGAAAAAGGATACTCATCAATATATGTTACTGAGTATCCTTTAATATTTCTCCTGATATGGTTTCTTTCGCCTGGTCAGACCAAGTAAATAGTCAACAGAACAATTATAATATTTTGCCAACTTGATAAGTACTTCCGTCGGAATATCACGTCTGCCTATTTCATAATAGGAATATGCCACCTGTGAACAATTCAGTACATTGGCAATATCAGCTTGTGACAATCCTGCATCTTCTCGTAATTCTCGAATGTTCGGATAAGGAATTTCCTGTTTCGACATAGTATCACCCATAAACAGTATAAGAAAATTCTTCTTTATAATTGATTTTTAAAACACATTGTTTTAAAATAGCATATAAATGGAATTGAATTGTATAGGTCAACAGTGTTATTGTTAAATATGTGGAATAATATCTATGCTTATACAATTCAAATACTTACAGAGGAGGAGTAAACATGAAAAACAAAGTATTAAAAGCATTTGCATTAACACTCGCAGTAACCACAGCAATTCCATCATTTGCAGTCACGACACATGCCGCAGAAAATGTGTCAGAAGAAACTTCACAAATTGATTTTTTTGAAAATGATGCCATGGATTGCACAATTGTAACGGAAGATGGCAACGTAATCAGTAATGAAGAAACATTTGGTTCAAATGGCTTTTCAGAATCAAGTGATACAAAAGAAGATGTTGAAACAGTTGCCAATGTCGGGGACAACGCCGCAGAAACAGGACGTGTCGCAAAACATTATGATTTAAGTAATGGTGGAACATGGGATGGAACCCACTTCACAAAAGACGGTCAGACCGTAACCGACGCATTCTTCTGCGATGGAACTTATACGTATTACTTACAGCATGACGGAACACCGATGAAAAATCGTCTTACCTATCATCCAAATGGAAAATGCATTATCTATTTTGATGAAAAAGGACACGAAGTATTCAATGATTTTGCAAATGTAAAGGCATCCATTACAGGAGAATCCGTAAATGACCTTTGCTACTTCGATACATTCGGTTGTATGTACATCGATACGGTAAGTTACGATAAGTCAGGAAAGAACTTATTCTACGCAAATCCTTACGGTGTCATCGAGAGAAACGGCTGGTTCACCTATTCAGACTTGCAGGGAGGCGGAATCGGCTATGCGAACGCAGACGGAACGTTATTAAAAGACCAGTACGCATCAGATGCTACAGGAAATACCGTGTACATGGAAGGCGACGGCAGTGTCAGAGGTTCCCGCACCGGCGTGAAACATGAACACAACTGGAAGCCTCACTACACCACTGCTATTACGCAGGAAGCGTATGATGAAACGACGAGACACGTAGATTACTCGGAATACATGATGACAGAAGATGACTACAAAATCTACAAGGAATTACAGAGCAAATACAATCCAAAAGCTACGCCTGAAGAAGAAAAAGCACGCTGTGATGAACAAATCGCAACTCTGCTGAAACGGTTTAAAGCCAATGGAAATCCAAATTTAACCAAAATGGCAGAAAACCTAACACCAGAAGAAAAACAGTTCTATAGAGATTATGCTGTAGAAAACAATGCAAGTCAGGAACTTCTTGATAAGTTCGACGACCCAAACGACCCAGACCACGCTGTAGAAACTGTAATTTGGGCATATTACTATCATACTCAGCCTGAAAAACATTGGAGTAAAAATTACTACATAATAACCAACTACGACGAACCACTCGACACACCAATCCATCACGACGCTGTTACGGAACAGGTAATTGACTATTACTATTGTGAAGAATGCGGACAGGCACGTATTGGAATCTAAAAAGACACTAGGGGCAACAGATGTTGCCCCTGATTTTATATCCTTGCTTTACAAAACCAATAAAAATAAAGGAAAAAACCCATGATTAGAAAGATTATAAGAGAACGGTTCACATTCAATATCATGAAAGTGAACTTCAAAACAAAGGAAATCTATTCGATTTACTTACAGTTCTCGCTGAAAGACCCGTGGCTATTCCCGAAATACGAACCGCACTTCGGGACTGCAGATATACCGTTATACGGCTGGCTGTTCTTTTACTTCGGAAGATACACCGACGGCATCTTATATGAAACCAGTGACGAAGATGCCGAAATCACGGACAGGAAGAACCATAAATATCATATCTTCACAGCGAAAGACCGCACGATGCGTGACGAAATGCGAAAAGCCGTAAAGAACAAAGCCACATTTGACGTGAAAGAGAGTATCAACACGAACGGCAGGAAACATTCGTATCTCATTGTGCATAAATAGAAAAATTTTCTGTTCTTTTATCAGCTATTTAGGAAAAGGGATTTTTCTTTCTTCTTCCGATATAGTTATGATAATCTTCTAATTGTGTTTTAGATTTTACATTTCCACCGTTTATATCCGGATTATAGCATCCACCATCTGGAACTATGGAATTTTGCATATCATATTTAAGTAATGCCCAATTAAAATGTTCGTAAAAAATATCATATATGGCTTCCAGCATCATTTTATGCCCCTTTTCTTCAATTTCTTTATCTGATACAAAGGGAAAATTGTTTTCCAATATATCCCCCAAATCAGTGGTCTCAATATAGTGATTTTGCGCTTTAATGGCTTCTTCGGCTTTTTCATCCCAATAATGAGCATCTTTGGATGCCTTATACCGTTCTTTATCATTCTTCAAAGTAGTTTTATTACCAATTCGGGAACTGTCCTTTTCAATATAGTTAACCCACTTGTCAAAACAATGGTCTTCGAACTCTTCCAAACTGATTTCACGTGCTTTGTTTTCTGGTTTACAAATATCCCATAACGATGATTCGGCAATGTATGTGTTTTTCATGATTCTGCTTATTGCAGTTATGTATGTTCCAAGTCCATCATTAGCACCGCTATAGCTTTCTGATTGATTTTCTGTACATAATTCATATCGCTCCACATAATAATTGACAAGTTCTCGTATTGTCATTTTATTTTCTGACATAATATTCCTCCTTTTTTTGTGTCTAAAATCATTTGTTACCATGTCTAAAAAATACAACGTATTTTAAGGAATGTCAAGTGCTTAAAGCAAGATGTATAAAAAACAGGATGTCCAAAATCATGTGACGTATCTTATGGAGTGATATATAATAAAGGTACAATAAAGTTGACGAGAAAGTTAACAGAAATTGTAATCAATCAAATGAAAGGAGTTGATTAGCATGAAAGAAATCGTTGATTATGCGAAATCAGAAAAGCAGATGGGAGACCTGTTGACTTCAATGGGTGTTTCCATCAAAACAGATTTTTCCGACGAAGAACGGAAAGATTTACGCAGGTATCTGGAGCAGTATATGTCAAGTGATGCCTGCCATCCGATTCAACTCGATATGAAAAAGTTTGTACTTATCATATGTGGCGCGGATGAAGCAAGTTATTTGTATCAATATATTCATGGAAAGGGGATGAGGTCATGAGAAATTTAATGCAGTTTTTCTACACAGACGCTTTTTTCACAGGAAAAGAGCTTACTGTTATCGGAAAAAGAGAAAACCTAGATTTTAATACAAAACAACATCTTGGTACCACAATAGATACAGTTGTCACAAAGGATGATACTCCTTACAGGCAAAAAGATGGTGAGCATGTTACAAATCTTTATGAGAAACTCTCTTTGAAGGTAAATAAAGATATTGACAATGTTCCAATTGGTTCATTAGCAATACCAGTGAATCCTATTTGTACCGTTTATGGCAAATACAATAACGAATTATCTGTTCGTTGTGAAGATGTTAAATTTATAACATCACCGGCACAGTCTGCACAGTCGAAACAGCCTTTACAGCCAACACAGCCGAAGCGGGCGTAGCCTATGCGTGCTTTTTACAAAGACACATCAGGATTCAGGTTTGCGATGCCCCACACAAAGATTGCTGTGTGTGGGGTATCTGTACTTCTTTTTTCCGGTCTGCTCCTGTTTTTCAAGAATTTATCCCAAAAAATCGTGGCGGATCTCCTGCCGGATATAATTTTACCGGAATTTCTGACACATTTTTTTGAAACAGGCTGTAAAGTATGCCTGCTTACAGGCATCCTGCTGATCTTCACATCTGTTGTGGTCGGAATCCGTCTGCCGGAAGCTTCACACATCTGCCTTATGGTAAAAAAGCGTCTTTTCTGCCATGACTACGGAAACCCTCTTCATCTGAAAGAAGGAGAACGGCTCCCAAAGGTTCGATGCAAAAAGAAGGATTCCGGAATATTTGAACTGACAATTACGGCAACTACAGCTACGGTAGAAGATATTCAAAACTTGTCCGGTACGATTTCTTCCGGCATAAACAAAAAGCATTTCAAACAATATGCGGTTACACAAACGTTTGCAGACATTGCTTTTAATGAAGTAACTTTCCTGATTGAAGATGTAACCATTGATAAAAGTTTTACCGCCAGCACCGTGCAGGAATTGAAGCCGAAAGAACCGGATAAGCTGATTATACAAAAAGGGACATATCTTGATCTCCGCTTTTGTGGTTCAATGATATTTTGCGGAAAGACGCGGAGTGGCAAAACACTATCCGTTATAACAATACTTATATCTGTTCTGCTTTGCGGTCGCGATGCATTTGGTTCCGAAATTATCATTATTGACCCGAAACAGGCGGAATTATCCAGACTTCCGCATGTTGTCACATTGGATAAAGATGGCGGAGCGACAGCAGTCTTGGATGCCATCAGGCACTTTGCCGATACCATCACCAAACGCCAGCAGATTTTAAATGATCTGTCCGAAAAGAAAGGGGATGCGGTGAAATGGTGGGATGCCGGTTTTCATCCGTCGTTGCTTTTTATTGATGAATATGTTGCATGCAGAACGTTGTTTCCAAAGCGTTCCACGAAAGAAAATGCGGATTACAGTCTTGCTGAATTTGATGCGCTCGTGAAACGTATCGTGACGATGGGAGCGTCATCCGGCAGTTTTGTCATCATAAGCATTGCACAGGCAAGCGTGGATGAAGCAGGTCTTCCCTCAATGCTCAAGTCTGCAATGACAACCAAGGTTTTATTCAAGCCGACGATGGAAGAAGCACGTTTTTTATGGGACAGCAACTCTCTTACAGGCGTAAACACAGGACGTGTATACCATGCCGGAGATGCGTGGTTTTCAAGTACTGACGGTGTTCATGACGCTGTTTCCTATGTGCATTTTCCGGTTCTTAATTTTGCAGTTTATCACGAACTGGGAAAGTTGTTGGACAAATATTATAAAGATGAATAATCGCCTGCCTGCCGGTTCGCGGCAGGCAGGTGCCACACGCCAGCTATATATAAAATACTTACAAAATGCTGGCGTGGGGCTTGTTTACACGCCAGCACCTCAAGTGCCAAGGTGCCAAAATCTCCATAAAATATGCATAAATTAAAGAAAGGATGTGACACCGTATGAGTGCCAAACAAGCAATTAAAGCAAAAAATATGATGTATACACAGCAAATGGCTCATTTACCGTTTCAGACCATCGGGGAACTGCTGGACAACGTTGTAAATGTGCTGAAACCAAAAAAATATGCATTGAACATACACGACAAGGATGTCGATGAGAACGGAGTTCCGGAGGAAGACCACGTTCATCTCATGCTAAGCTTTGACAATGCCAGATCATGCACAAATGTGGCAGGTCTGCTCCATGACAAGATGCAGTATATTGAGGCATGGAAAGGCAAAGCGTCAAACGGCTATGCATATCTGGTTCATGCAACCCAGGATGCACGCTCCAAATACCAATACGATCCACACAAAGTGATTGCAAGTTTTGATTATCCGGCAGAATTAAAGAAAATGGAAAAAGAAGCATCTGATTCCGTTCAGCGGAAAAGAGTGCAAACTCTGCTTGATTCTTTATATGTCGGTGCAATTACAAAAGAAGAAATGGAACAGCGTCTTTCCGGTTCGCAGTATGCACGATATCACAGGCAGATTGAAGATATCTGGAACAAATATCTGGAAAATGTTGCACAGCAGTGGCGTGAAGAAATGATTGCACAGGGAAAGAAAGTAGAAGTCATATGGATATTCGGAACAGCCGGAACAGGCAAGACAAGCCTTGCCAAAGAATATGCAAAAAAGTCAGGGCAGGAATATTTTATTTCCGGTTCCAGCCGTGACATTTTCCAGAAATATAAAGGAGAACACACACTGATTCTCGACGAACTCCGTCCCGAAATTATGACATACTCCGATATGCTGCGCATCTTTGACCCATTCGGAGCGCGTGATGTTGTAATGGCACCGTCCCGATATAATGACAAGGCTCTTGCCTGTGATCTGATTCTTGTTACGACGCCATATTCACCATATCACTTTTACTGCACAAAGTTTGGTTTTCCCATCGGCAATGTGCCGCCTGCAACATGCACGGACAGTTTCGAACAGTTACTTCGACGCATTTCACTGACAATCAGAATGGATGATGACTGGATTTATCCGGTTGAATATGATAAAAAATCACATTCATTTCAGGAAATACCATCAGCCAGACGGAAAAATTTATATTCAAGTATCAACTATCCAACGCAGGCAAATGATTCCGTGACCATGTTTAACGCAATGTTTGATTAAAAAATCTTTCAGAAACCACAAAAGGGGGGATGACAGGAATTGAATAATTTGTTTTCATATGGTAATCTCTCTCTTGAAGATGCACGTCAGTTATACGAAATGAAAGAAAGAGAGGAAATTTTAAAAAGTTATTCTTTTCCGTCCACACCTTCTAAGGATGGTTTTTACCGAACATATGTAAAGGATTCTACCAGAAAATCCGGTCGCAGACAGCTTACAGCAAAAACACTGGAAGAATTGAAAGAAAAAGTATATGAATTTGAAAAAGGAATATCCGGAAAGGCACGGAAAACATTCAGAGATGTTTTTCTGATTACGCAGGAAGAAAAACTGAAATATATCAAAAATCCGGAAAAACTTGTATCGGTCAAAAATACAATTTCCAGAAACAGGTCAGAATACAAGCGTTTTTTTGAGGGAACATTTATCGAATCAAAATATATGGATTCCATTACCAAAGATGACCTCGAAAACATCGTGCTTATGAACCTGCAACGGTATGACCTTCATAAAAAAGCACTATCTTCCATGCAGTCAATCTTAAAAGCAGTCTATGATTTGGCATATGAAGAATACTGGATAAAGGATAATACTTACAGCAGACTGAATTTCAAAAAGTTTTCTGATTTACTGGTCGAAAGTGTTCCGGTATCGGAAAGGGTACATTCAACTGAAGAGATAACTGCCATGATGGAATACATACATGAACATCAGAAAAAGAAACCGGACTATATTCCGGCATATGCGCTGGAAATGCAGATTCTTACCGGAACCAGACGTGGTGAGATTCCACCGTTACGGTGGTCGGATGTTCATGCAGATTACATTGAAATCAAGCGTTCACAGATTACAGTCAAAAAAGAGGGAAACAAAAAGGAATCCTTTAAAATCGTTTCCCACACCAAAAACCACAAAGACAGGAATTTCCCTATCACAGACGATTTGAGAGCCTTTTTGAAGCGTTTAAAGACCGTACACGACCGATTTTATCCAAAATCAGAATTTCTTTTTCCTGCCGACACAGAGAACGGAGTCATCACAAATAATGTTGTTTACGGATTCTATCGACGGATGTGCAAAAATCTCGGCATAGTACAGAAGCAGGGAGTTATAAAAGGAACGCACTCGTTCCGGAGAAACAATATAACAGATGTGGTTAATGCAACAAACGGAAATGTCATTATGGCATCTACCTTATTCGGAAACACACCGGATGTGGCAGAGAAAAACTACTATACAGGCACAAATTTAGCAGTCGCAAAAGAAGCTCTTGAAAGCCGGAATTTTTTAACCAAGAATTAACCAGATTAAACAATTTCGGAAAACAAAAAAGATGCTGAAAGCCTGATAAATCAATGCTTTCAACACCTATCCAAGAGAGCGATAGACGGGGCTCGAACCCGCGGTCTCGACCTTGGCAAGGTCGCGCGTTACCAACTACGCCACTATCGCATATACAATTTTCTAAACTTTTCTTTGAAGCGCCACCTTCAAATATTGCTTCTGAAGCAAAGCGGGTGATGGGAATCGAACCCACGTATCCAGCTTGGAAGGCTGGTGTTCTACCATTGAACTACACCCGCGGATGCCTAGTTCCGGAATCGAACCAGAGACACGAGGATTTTCAGTCCTCTGCTCTACCAACTGAGCTAACTAGGCATTTGCTGTTTTTCCAACAGCAAAAATAATTCTACATGAAACCACGTTCTTTGTCAAGAATTTTTCTTCATTTTTTTTATTATTTTGTAAAATTAACTTCTATCGAACCGATATCTCCACATACGGTAAGGTCATAAAGTCCATTTTCTCCCTCTTCGATATGTGAACGGCTACGCTTTCCATCTACTCTTATATCGCCAAGGTCTGCTTCCAGATCAAGATTATAATCCGCTTTATTTCCGGCAACATCTATTTGAACATCCCCGACGTCGGCACTAATTTCTGTATCTTGCAACGTCACTTCCCGCATTTCAATATCTCCGACTGACGCATCAAGATATGCATCCTGCAAAACGGAATTGCGAATATCAATATCTCCCACATCTGCCCGGATATCCGTCTCTCCCAGTTCTGCATTTTTAATATCAACATCTCCTACCTGTGCCTCACAAGTAAACTGTTTTGTCTTCGTACCATCAAGCTTAACGTCTCCTACATTTGCCTGAATTTCAACTTCTTCCAGATAAGCTTCTTTTGGAACTGTAATCTCGATATGCATTTTCGCATTTCCGTTCCACATTTTATCTACATTTCTGATATTTTCCTGTTCTATATGAAGCGTTCCATCCTCTACATAATATTTTGGCACCAATTTTTCCTGTGCCTGATAGGAAATTGCATATTTCGTTCCATTTACGATATTTACATCCAACACACTCGTATCAAAATCCATCTTATCAAATGCATCCAGCTTTTCGTTATCCAAAGTAACCAGGTCACCATAATGATTTCCGAATGCAAAGCGCCCAACTCTTCCTGCTATTCCAATTACAATACAAACTGCCGTAACAACTCCCAGTATCGATAAATATACTGCTCTTTTCATTTCGCCCCTCCTATTTCTTTTCACGGCAAATTAATTTGATAATTTGTTCCACCACCGCTGCTATTGGCCAGATAACCCAGGTGATATACCAATCCATGGTAAGAAAACTCCAGATTAAATAAATGCAGGTAACGGTTGGCCAATATACAGATAAAATATTTTTCTCCAATTCTTTCTGATGCTCTTTTTCTTTATTCATTACCACCTGATTTTCCTGTAATAATCCTTCATAGCATCCTTTGCGCATTCCACCCAGAATAAAAAACATAACTCCGACTGCAACCATGACAAGGAATAATGCACCAGCTATATCATCCATAGAAAAGTCATTCATACGCCATGATATTTCTCCCATTATCATTGCCGGCACCACGCTGGTAATGCAAAGCACCACGCCAAGTGTAATGTAAAGTGCATAGGTCGCGCGAAAATTTTCCATCTGCTCTTTCACATAACTTTCTGCAGCAAAATCCAAACGCTTTGTTCCTTTTCCGAACATTTTCCATTTTCCCATTCGAATACTATCATAAACTATCATTCCAACCGCAATTGCAACACCGCCAAAAAATACAAGCCCACCAAGCATATCAGAAGCACCATTTATCCATGCCAGACTATCTACAACCACTACTGCTGCCAGACTCATAATAAGAAGCATCACTGCCACAGCAATATGAATGGAAGATTTTATTTTCTCTGAAATATATTTTTTTACCATATCCAGTGGCAATGCCTCAACTTCTGCATAATTATTGTTTTTCACATAATTGTGAATGCCAAGGCTCTCCGCCAATTCAGACAAATTTCCAAACTCAGAAATCACGATTCCGACTGCCTCATTATCTGTCTTTCCTTCCGCAAGTAATTCATTATACTTATCTTCCATCATCTGCGCCAGTTCCATTTTCGCCATATACACTTCTCTGGTTTTTGGAAGATTCAAAAACATATTCTCCAAATAACTTTTAATTGTCTCCACTTGTATTCTCCTCCCTGACAATAAACTTCTCAATGACATCTTTAGTCAATGTCCATTCTTTGCATTTTTCAAAATAGTATGCTCTTCCTGCCTCCGTGATTCGATAATAGGTTCTTCTCTTTCCTCCCGTCTCATCTCCGTAAAAAGATTCTATATATCCGTTTTTCTGCATTCTTGTAAACGCAGAATATAGGGTTGTTTCTTTAATGACATACTTTTCTTCGGATAGATTTCGTATCTTTTTGGAAATTTCATAACCATAGGATGGTTCCTTCAACAGCAGATAAAGAATAATCGTATCGTTATAACCACGAATCACATCACTGCTAATTCCCGTCATATTTCCTCCTTTTTGCTATTTGTTTTTCGCTATATAGCACGACTGACATAGTATGCTAGTCGTAGTATGACAGTCATACTATGTCAGTCGTAATACTCCTGTCGTAGTATAAGGTAGCATAATTACTACGACAGGTCAAGTAATTTTTTATTTTTCTTTAAAAAAGCAGACACAAACTGCTCCAAATGCCGCAATTCCTGCCACCACAAGCATTGCAAGGCGTACACCGATTCCTTCTATCAAATACCCGATCAGAAGCGGCGACATACAGGTTCCGGCATCTGAAATGATAGACACCACAGAACGGATTCTTGCAATATGTGTTGGTTTCGATAAATTCACTACCATAACCGAATAATTTATGGTAATGCAGATCTCACCTAATGTTAAAAAGATGATGGAAAGCACAAATCCAAACATACTTTTTCCAAAATAAGCCATTACATAACACAGTGCATACAAAATGCCACCCAGCCCAATTACATGCGCCGCTCTCATATTTTTTGTCAATGAAACAATAAGCGGTGTACAGAAAATCACAATGATTCCGTTTAAAGTAGCAAGCGTTCCATACAACGCCGCACTCTTTTCTCCAAATACTTCTGCCATACAAAGCGGAAGTCCAAAATCCCATTGTGCATAGGTAAAGAACAAAAGCATCATAATGATCGAAAAGAAAATCAACTGCGGTGTTTCACGTAATACCAGAAATACGCTTTCTTTCGCTTCCTCTGCCTGTTTTTTATCCTTCTTCTGCATTTCTTTGATATCATATTTATCATGAATATTAAGTGCCAGTACCAAAACTGCCAAAAGAGAAGTAAATGCATCTCCCAAAAACATAATCCGCAAATGATTTTCCAATAAGACTCCGGCTACAGCAGGTGCAATTGCACACCCAATATTCGTTCCCATGTAAAGTAACGAAAACGCCGCCTGTCTGTTTTCTTCTGTTGTATAGTCCGCAACAAACGCATCATAAGCAGAAGATGGAACCGCCGAAAAACAGGATGCCAAAATCATAAGATACGCCATTTCCATACACACCGGCATCATTCCACATATGATATATATCACGGCTGCTAACGCAAAAAAGATACATATTATCTTCTTTCTGCCAATACTGTCTGCAAGCTTTCCTCCAAGTAATACACATGGAGCCTGAAGAAAGATCATGGATGTTACCAACACTCCGGCTTTCCCCACATCCATACCAATTTTTTGCGTCAGAATAAGTGCAAGTACAGGTGCAATAAATCTTCCAAGACAGCTTATCGCTCTCGCGATAAACAAAAAATAAATCTCTCCTGGAAGTCCCCGGTAAATTTCCAGCATACTTTCTCTTTTCTTCTTTGTTTTCATATCTTGTCTCCTCTCTGGTGTTTTTGTTCTATAGAACAAAAAAACCCAATCCTTGTATATTCACAAGAATTGAGTTTATTTCTTCCACTGCCCGCGACCGGAATCGAACCGGTACTGTATCGCTACAACAGGATTTTAAGTCCTGCGCGTCTGCCAGTTCCGCCACGCGGGCATTTTGACATACAAAATATCCGTTGTCATAAAAAATACATTGCCACTTATGTTCGTATCCACCACTCACGAGCTGCTTTATTACCGATACCTACCGGACAATGTAATGGATGGAGGTGGATTCGAACCACCGAAGCAATTTGCAGCAGATTTACAGTCTGTCCCCTTTGGCCACTCG
>NZ_JADYUI010000031.1 GCF_021531695.1 Roseburia hominis
GAAGCTTCTCCTGTGCTGCTGAAAGATTGGTATTCGGATTGCTGTCACTGTTCATAAGCTGTCCGCCCTTCGCCGACAATCCAAAGTTCATGCAGTATGCCGAATGACCATCAATCATTGCATACAAAATGCTGCCGGTATGCTTACTGTTAAATTCACTGATTACCCCATGGTCTTTCGATGATGCAACCCAGAATGCAATATTCGCACTTGAACTGGCAGCGAAAGCTGTATTACCATTCGTAAACAGTGTAGTAAACATGGTTAATATGGCAAGAAAACCAGCCATAAATCGTCTTAATTTCTGTTTCATTCGATATTCCTCCTAAAAATTTATAATAGAAGTGCACCTCGATTTCGCTTTGCTTCATCTCGGTCATGGGCATTCGCCCAATAAAACCAAAAGCAATTACAACTGCTTACATGCGAGCATGACGCAGCTGAATCACTTTTGGTTTTACACTTCTCATTGCCTACATGCAAAAAAAGAGCAGGCATAAGTTATTGGCTTATACCTACTCTGTTGATGTAGTCTGTATTTTATTATCTGTAGCAACGGAACTCATAGAAAGTCTCGCCTGATGTTTTGGTAGTTCCGGTATAGCGGATGTTAAATACGGAATCGGACTCCAGTAAAAGCATGTCTGCAATATACTGTGCAATCTCCTCCTCACTTCCAAGTGCTCTTCCGGATGTTGTTGCAGCTTTGTTTAAGTCAACATTGACAAATACGCTGTAATAGCTGTCTTCCAATCCGTCCAGAGGATAGTATTCATCATACTCTTCCTGCGTAATCTTTTCTGCATTCAGATTGTCCTTCAAATGCTGCTCTGTTGTCACCATTCCACCAGCCTGACACTTTGAAATTGCAAGGCTTACCACCCTGTCCGGGCTATAAGAGACTGACTGTGGCTCCGGTATCGGCTGCTGCTCAGAAGCTGGTTTGTTCTTTGTATCTGTTGGTTGATCCGCTGGTTTATGATTATCAGAACTCTCATTTCCATCCGTTTGCTTATTCTCAGCGGATTTGTCATCAGATGCTTTATTATCTGACTGATTGTCCTTATCAGTTTCCTTCTTATCATCAGAAGTATCCATCTCTTTTATAGCCTCTGTGCTTTCCGGCACAACGTTCTCCGTATCCTCGGTTTCAACAGTTACAGCTTCAGTTGTCGGTTCACTTGTTTCATTAACAACCTCTGTGCTTCCTGCATCCGTTACCTCCGTACTCAAATCTTTATTTGAGCCACATCCGACACTTCCTATCAGTACTACGGATAATAAGAAAAATAATAGTTTCTTCATATGAATCACCTATTCCCTTTCCGTAAGAGGGATAGGCTTGTGTCCTCATGACAAACTGACCTGTCCACTCTTACTATATGTGAACAATTTATTCGGTTGTCACGGGACATCTTCCATGGGACTGTCCCGTATTCTGTGCATTGTAGTCTCCTTTCATTATACCAGCTCTCTTAATTTAAAGAAATACTGCATAAGTCTCCTGCTTTTCTTATAACTTAAGAATAATCCCTTTACCTGCATATCCTCACCTCCTTCAAAATGTTCCCATTCTTACGAATGAAAGAAATACTCTAGCCACCATACCGAATAGAAGAAGAACTAACTTGGCAAGTCCTAAGACCAGCTTCAATGCACCAAGTATAATTCTAAGTATCCACTTGAGTATCTCTAATACCACTGTTCCTATGGCTTCCATAATTCTTCTCATAATAATCAGTCTCCTTTCGACATCCAGCTCATTGCAAGTCCTGCAACATCTGCATCATCCATTACATCCTCTGTAGGTTCTTCATCTTTGTTATAAGTACTTGGTCTGATAACCGACTGACCTACATTCATTCCGGATATCACCCCACCAAGCAGCTTGATTACTTCTTTTCTTGCCTCATTCATTGCAACTTCAATAAGTTCTGCCTTGATTTCATCAATATCTTCCACAGATATAAACGATTCTCTTTTTCTCTCTTTCTTCTCCATGAACTGCTCTTCACCATAGTGGTCAATGTAAAACTGGCAGGCATCTATAATGAACTGATTCTTGGATTTGAATATATTCGGGTCAAGATTTTGAAGTACATTGTTAATCTTCACATGCTGAGGATTGTTCATATTGAGACGAACGGAAGTCTTTACTTCATATTCAAGTCTTCTTCCCATGTTAAGCACCTCCTACGATAATCTCTTAGCACTCTTAAGTCCCATCGTTGCAAGTTGCTCATACCCTCTTGCATTTGCTTTAATATCAAGGATATATGAGATATTCTTTGCATCATAATTGCTGAAGTTCTTCATTACAACTGCTCCACCACCAACGAATATGATTGGAGTTGTCTTTAAGTTATAGCCAAACTCACGTATTGAGTTATAGACCTTTTCGACAAAATCCTCTATCTCCGCTTTGATGATTGCAAAGTAATCATCGTCAATATCGGACCTGCCATAGCGCATAATATTCTGGATTTCAGACTCATCTACTTCCCCATTCAGCTGTCTTACACACTGTTCATTGATAGAACGCATACAGGTAATAAGACCTCTTGGAACTGTCACACACTTTGATTCATCCGGTGACTTATTTATTACCGGCATAATATCAATCGTCCAGCTTCCAATATCAACAATCAACGTTTTCTTTGCCATCGTCGGTATCTTATCGACTACCGCTGCATAACACTGGGGGAATACTGCAACATCATCAATTTCAATATGATAAGCTTCATCTTCAAATCTGAAATTCACTTGCTTATTCTTTGTCAGATATTTGATAAAGTCAGTTTTTTCGGCACCAAACCTTGTAAGTGGAAGTCCTACTGCAAGAAATACCTTTGCCTCTGCAAGTCCTCTTCTCTTCAGCTCCTTTGCAACTGCTGCAAGTGTGAGAAGATAAAAGCTGTCATCTTCTACCTTGGTATCCTTTACTTCCTGCCTTACAGTTCCAACCTTGTAATACTTGCCTTCATACTCAAGCACATCACCAAAAAGTGCCGGAGTCGTTGTAATCTCCTTAACACCTGTGACAAATACCTGAGAAATTGTTTTCATCATTGACCAGCCATGATCAATGCCGATGACTTCTAATTTATTGTTCATGTCTTTCGCACATCCTTTCTTTCTGAATAATTTTCTGAACATATCATCACCTACTTTCCAAGAAGCTTTCTCATACAAGGAACGCAATATCCGTTTCCTTGATAGTAAGAGCAACCAACACATTCTGCAGAAAGCTTCGATTCCTTTTTCTTGGATAGTTTACAACATGTTCCGTTGGCACATCTGTTGTTATGTCCCCAAAATAACTTGCAATTCATGCAGTCCTTTAATTCTCTAATAAGCTTTTTTTCTGAAGACACGTATCTGCATTTCTTATTTTTATCACTCTTTTCAACTGTTCCCACCTGAGCTATCCTCCCTTCCAAGGAGTGATTGCTCTCTAATTCGTTCCAATACTCTGTCAGACTCACCTGCCGTCCTTGCTAATGAAAACAATACGATAAGAACAATTATTACTAATGCTATACTAAATCCAATCATCACTTCATCCTCCTTCTAATTAGTGCCATATAGACAGAAATAGAATTTGGAAGTGATATAGTCTACATGGCTATGCTTAATGCTTAAGCATGTAGGTACACGTCAGTCTTCTAGACTCCTATATCGCCCCGTGTACAAAGAGGTGTGCTCACCTCCGGGAGTTACAGACGAGCCACTAAACGTGTTTCACGACGCCCTTCTGAATTATCAGAAGCACTATCTCCTCTCTTAGCCTTGTGAGGATAAGGACGACCTTCTCGCCCTCTGTGGTTGATTATCCTTACGCAACATGCTGGTCTACGCTTCGATCCGCGTAGAGCAGAGGTCCACTGGACCTCTTGCGCCCCTTTACCAGATTTCCATCCAACTTCTCGTCCTTCATCTCTCAATCCATCAGACTACTAATATGATAGCTGTGACTTTCATCCTCCAGGTACATGCCCCGTAATTTTACTACCTATGAATTTCTTCATAGTGCATATAAAATGCAAATCTGTAACTGAGTATTCAGTTGTTTTACCAAGGTTACCCTTGGGATGAACATATATTATCGCAGATACTAAAAAATCGAAAGTGACAGACTTGGTTCGTTTTTATCGAATTGGACACTATCTTGGTTCATTTTGAATTTTGGTTCTCTGACAACTTATTCCATACATGTTTTGGCAATGGGCGTGTTGGCTCTTTGAATTTTTCAAGATAATCTTCAAATAACTGAGTATTGATTAACGCAGAGTTACCAACTTTATATACTGCACCTGCTTCAGACGCCAATACCATAATTCTTGATTTACTTATTCCATATATGATTGCACCTTCAGTAGCATTTACATATTTTTTCATCACATCTTTAGTATCAGAATAAAATTTGTATGAATTACTCACTAACCTCACCTGCTTTCTGACCAAATAACGGTTCTTTCAAAGGAGTAGCAGGCTGTCTGAATTGTTCCATGTATTCATCAAATATTTCCAAATTTATTAATACAGTTCCACCCGTACCACCATTAATCTTGTATGTAGCCCCTGCTGCCCTTGCTAATTCTATAAATCTATGTCTTCCAATGCTGTAAATAATTGATGCCTCTCCAATCCTCGCAAATTTTTTTATTACCTGCTTATTTGTTCCCGGCACTTTGTACACATGTCTCATAAACTCATCAAACCTTTCTTTCTTCACAAGATGAATTCGAGTGAGCTTGTATAGTGCACTAGCCGCCTTTGCAATATATTCTGTTTCTTCAATACTGAATCCATATTCGTTAGCAACCTCATCAACTCTGATATATCTTTTTTTTACTTCTGCACCATGCAAGTATGCTCTAACATCTGGTTGTAATTGCGTTACCATCCCATCACCACCTATTTGTAAAATTCATCATCTACTATATGAAATGTCTCTATGTACTCATCGAATATCTTCAAATTAACAAGTACAAGCTGTCCAAGTTTGTAAACCGCTTTTGCATCCTTTGCCATCTGCATGAATTTAGATACGCTCATATGGTACATTTCTGCTCCTTCGCTATATCTTACAAACTTTGTATTACCATTTTTCTTATATTCCTGATATGCCTTTGTATGTTCCATATTATTCTCCTTTCAATGTCTCAATTAATCCTATAACGCAAAAAGAGGACATCTTCTAAATTTCTTTAGAAAATGTCCTCTAAGTAATACAAATCTTTAATTTTCAGACTAAGCAATCTGTACCAACATATCTCAAGCTTTTTTTGACTATACCAAAAATTGGTCAAAACTTGGTCAAACCGCCCTGACCAACTGGATTTTTGACTATCCCGAAGCCTGCAAACCCTTGATTTTCCTAGGTTTTTACTTGTCTAACGACTTCATCGTCGGGAACAACAGCACATCCCTGATTGCCGGAGAATTTGTCATCATCATAACCATACGGTCAATACCAAATCCGATACCACCGGTTGGCGGCATACCATGGCTTAACGCATTCAAGAAGTCCTCATCTGTGTGGTTCGCTTCCTCATCACCGGCTGCAAACAATTCTTCCTGTGCGGCGAAACGCTCTCTCTGATCGATTGGATCGTTTAATTCGGAGTAAGCATTTGCCATCTCCCAGCCGTTCATGAAGAACTCAAAACGCTCTACGTATTCCGGATTCTCCGGTTTCTTTTTGGTAAGCGGAGAAATCTCAATTGGATGATCCATGATAAAAGTTGGCTGCAATAAATGCTCCTCTACAAATTCTTCGAAGAAAAGGTTTAAAATATCACCCTTCTTATGTCTTTCTTCATATTCTACATGATGTTCATCCGCAGCTTTTCTTGCTTCTTCTAAGGTATGAATCTCGTTGAAGTCTACATTTGCATACTTCTTTACTGCATCAACCATTGTGAGTCTTTCAAATGGTTTGGAAAGATCAATTTCCAAATCACCATAATGAAGTACCTCGGAACCGGTTACTTCTTTTGCAACATGACGATACAAATTCTCAGTCAGATCCATCATGCCGTGATAGTCTGTGTATGCCTGGTATAATTCCATCAGAGTAAATTCCGGATTGTGTCTGGTATCTAATCCTTCATTACGGAATACACGTCCGATTTCGTATACACGCTCCATACCGCCGACGATCAGTCTCTTTAGATATAATTCCAGAGAAATTCTAAGATGTAAATCTTCATCCAACGCATTGAAATGTGTATCAAATGGTCTGGCAGCTGCTCCACCTGCATTCTGTACAAGCATTGGAGTTTCAACTTCCATGAAGCCCTGTCCATCTAAATAGTGACGGATACTGCTGATAACCTTAGAACGTTTCACAAATGTATCTTTCACATCCTGATTCATGATAAGATCTACATATCTCTGGCGATAACGCATATCCGTATTCGTCAGACCATGGAATTTTTCCGGAAGGACATTAAGACTCTTAGCAAGCAAAGTAACCTCAGTTGCATGAATAGAAATCTCACCTGTTTTTGTGGTAAATACTTCACCCTTGATGCCTACAATATCACCTACATCATACTTTTTGAAATCTTTGTAGGAATCTTCTCCGATATTGTCTCTCGCAACATAAGCCTGAATGCTTCCCTTTAAGTCCTGCACATTACAAAAAGATGCTTTTCCCATCACACGTTTAAACATCATACGTCCTGCTACGGAAACGGTCTTTCCTTCTAATTCATCATAATTTTCTTTGATTTCCGTGCTGTGATGTGTCACATCATACTTTGTAATCTGAAACGGATCTTTGCCGTTTTCCTGAAGTTCTTTTAATTTATCCTGGCGCACCTTAATCAACTGATTAATATCCTGTTCCTGTACGTTCTTTTGTTCCGCCATCTCATTTCTCCTTCATTATTATCTATTTACTAATTGGAACGCTGAATCTCAAGTACCTTGTACTCTAATTCACCAACATGTGTCTCTACCTTTACAACATCACCGACTTTGGCGCCAAGCAATGCTTTTCCTACCGGTGATTCATTGGAAATTTTACCCTTTAAACTGTTTGCTTCGGTAGAACCAACGATTTTGTACTCTAATTCTTCATTTTCTTCTACGTCTAAGATTCTCACCTTACAGCCGATGCTGATTTTATCAAGCTCTACTTCCTCTTCTACAACGACTTCTGCATTTTTTAAGATTTTCTCAATATCTTCAATACGAGCTTCGATGTCACGCTGCTCATCTTTGGCTGCATCATATTCTGCGTTCTCGGATAAGTCTCCCTGCTCCCTTGCTTCTTTAATCTTCTGTGCGACTTCCTTACGACGCACTACCTTCAAATCCTGTAATTCTGCCTCTAACTTCTGCAGTCCTTCGTAGGTCAAAATGTTTTTCTTATCCATACTCATTTCTATCCTTCCTGTTTATTAATCTATTGCTTTGCAATTTCTGCTATGATATCGTTTCCAATTCCAAGTCATTTTTTACCCCTTTAACAATCACAGTATTATACCCGATAGGCACGATAATGTCAAGGTTTTCGCCCTTTTTCCAAGGGATTTTATAGATTGGAATATAGCAATATCCATCCTTTTTTTCCGCATTTAAAAAATGACCGTTTTTTTGAAAATCAATCATGACATTTCCCTGTATCGAAGCAAATTCCCGAAAGGTCAACTTCTTTTTTTCCAAAATTGACACCAACAGCCCTGTTTCTTCTTTCATGTGCTCCGCAAAATCCAAAAATGCTCTCGGGCGGTCTGTTAAAATCGTCAGTGCATTCAAATCCCGCTCTAATTGTTTTAATACTATGAAGATATCTTCTTCCATTACCAACATTTCCGGCTTTTCTTCATCAATTAATACCGGTGCAAATTCCTTATAAGACAACTGCTTTTTTTCCAGAATCTGCTCCATAATAGAGCGAAATTGAAAAAGATACGGGTTCTCGTTCCATTCCTCAGTCACCGTATCTTTCACATTCTTCCGTTTTTTCGTCTGTTTTATTCGCTTTAATAGGTTTTTTAAAAGCCTGTTCATTTTCCTCTGATCACTCAACTGTTTTTTTCATTATATGCCAAAAAACGTTGTAATAATTCCTCTAATTCCTCAAGACTTTCCACCTCATTGATTTCACTTCGGAGTCTTGCCGCATGTTTATAACCGGTCGTATACCACGCTGCATGCTTGCGGATTTCTCTTATTCCGGTATAAGCACCTTTAAATTCCAACTGCATTTTTGCATGGCGTAAAATCATCGCTACCATTTCCTCGGGTGATGGCTTTTCTAAATGCTCCCCGGTTTTAAAATAATGTAAAATCTGCTTAAAAATCCATGGATTTCCCTGTGCCCCTCTGGCAATCATAAAACCGTCACAACCGGTTTCTTCGCCCATGCGAATAGCATCTTCCGCCGTTAAAATATCTCCATTTCCGATTACCGGAATTTTCACAGCTTCTTTCACCTGTCTTATGATATCCCAATCTGCTTTCCCGGAATAATACTGTTCCCTGGTTCTGCCATGCACGGCAATTGCCGCGGCACCGGATGCTTCCGCGATTTTTGCCATCTCAACCGCATTAATATGTGCATCATCAAACCCTTTTCGTATTTTAACCGTAACAGGTTTTTGAATTGCACGCACCGTCTTTTCAATGATTTTTCCTGCCAGAAGGGGATTTTTCATCAATGCAGAGCCATCTCCGTTATTTACCACTTTCGGTACGGGACATCCCATATTGATATCCAAAATATCAAATGGTCGTTCTTCGATCCGCTTTGCCATCTCACTCATAATTTCCGGATCCGAGCCAAAAAGCTGTAACGACACCGGATGCTCTGCCTCATCAATCGTCAGCAACTGTTCCGTATTTTTATTATTATATAAAATTCCTTTCGCACTCACCATTTCCATGCAAAGAAGCCCTGCTCCCTGTTCTTTGCACAACAAACGAAAGGGCAGGTCCGTAACTCCTGCCATTGGTCCAAGCACCAGATTATTTTCTAACGTGACATTTCCAATCTGTAATGTTTTCATTCCTCTGTAAGTCCTTCCCCAAGGAAAAATACACGATAATACATCTGTAATGCCTCGAGCAATTCCTGCTTCTCTCTCTGTAATTGTTTAATTTTTAACACACTGCCAATTTCGTCGTATAAAAGATCTCCCTCTTCGGCCTCAGTACGAAACTCCAGATTTCCGTCTTTATCGAAGATTAATTGTAACGTGCCTCCGATATCTTCAGTGTATAATACACACATAATCTGCAATTCTTCTTTGATTGTCTCCGGCAAATTGGCAAAATCCCGATTCAAATAGAACTTTTTTGTATAGGCACTGGCGCCACATAATACTATATCTTCCTGAAACATTTTACTACCTCTTATCACTCAACTATCTTATACATATCCGTATACACCACGGACAGAAACTTCACCCGCTGACACCAGACGTCTTGCTTCCCAGGTATCTACGATTAATTCACCGCGTTTGGTAATGCCCATTGCTTTCCCGTCATATTCGCCTTTTGGATCTAAAACACGTACTTTTTGATTGTAATTCACTAAATAGGAATTATATTCTTTTTCTATCTTGCTCAAATCTTCTGTTTCCAAATATAGTGCATAATAATGCTCAAATTCTTCCCAGACTGCTTCAATCAGCTTTGCCCGATTAATCCGTTTTCCGGTTTCCAGCAAAATAGAAGTAGCTTTATTCTCAATATCCTCTTCAAATTTTTCATTATGCACATTGATTCCGACTCCAACCACAATATAGTTTACATAATCAAACTGTGCACTCATTTCCGTCAAAATGCCACAAACCTTTTTTCCATGCAATATAATATCATTTGGCCATTTAATCTGTGGGGTAATGCCTACGCTCCGTTCCATTCCTTTCACCACCGCCATTGCAGCAACCAACGTCAGCATAGATGCGTTTTGCGGCTGAATCTCCGGTTTTAGCAAGAGCGTCATAAAGATTCCTGTTCCGGCAGGCGAAATAAAACTTCTGCCCCGTCTTCCTTTTCCGCTTTCCTGCATATCTGCAACCACAAGTGTTCCATGCGGTGCATCTCCTTCTCCAAGACTTTTTGCCCTGGTATTTGTGGAATCCGTCACATCATAATAATGAATTTCTTTTCCAATCCACTCTGTTTTTCTGATACTGACTAATTCATTTTCGCTGAGGATATCCGGTGTGGAAATCAGTTTATAACCACGGTTTTGCACAGATTCAATCTCATAACCCTCTTTTTTCAATTGGTTCATTGCTTTCCAGACCGCTGTTCTTGAAACACCAAACTTCTCACAAAGCTCCTGTCCGGAAACATAATCATCCGCTTCTTTTAATATTGTTAATATTTCTGCTTTCATACTTATCCTTCGCCTTGTACCCGGAGCAATCATCCTGCGTCAATGTATTAGGAACTTATTATTCGTTATACCGGATTATTTCGCCACATCTGATTTTTTATGCTAAGGTTACATACATAACCGCTTTAATGGTGTGCATACGGTTCTCTGCTTCATCAAACACAACCGACTGCTTCGACTCAAATACTTCATCCGTAACTTCCAGTTCAGAAACACCGAATTTCTCGTAAACCTGCTTTCCGACTTTCGTTTTCAGATCATGATATGCCGGCAGACAATGCATGAAAAGCGCCTTTTCTCCGGCAATTTCCATAAGCTTCTTATTCACCTGATATGGCATCAAATCCTTAAGGCGTTCTGCCCAGACCTCATCCGGTTCTCCCATGGAAACCCATACGTCCGTGTATACAACATCAGCACCTCTTACTGCTTCAACATCTTCCGATAACGTAATACTTCCTCCGGTCTGTGCTGCCACTTCTTTGCAGTAATCTACCAATTCCTGATTCGGAAAATATTTTTTGGAAGTACATGCCACAAAATCCATGCCAAGCTTTGCACAGGTTACCATAAGTGAATTTCCCATATTAAAACGGGCATCTCCCATATATGCCAGCTTAACTCCTTTTAAACGGCCAAGATGTTCACGAATGGTAAGCATATCGGCAAGCATCTGTGTCGGATGAAATTCATCGGTCAACCCATTCCATACCGGAACCCCTGCGTATGCAGCAAGTTCTTCTACGATTTCCTGACCGAATCCACGATACTCAATCCCATCGAACATTCTGCCAAGCACCCTTGCCGTATCTGCGATACTCTCCTTTTTTCCAATCTGAGAGCCACTTGGATCCAGATAAGTCACCTGCATACCAAGATCATGTGCTGCCACTTCAAAAGAACACCGCGTTCTGGTACTGGTCTTTTCAAAAATCAATGCAATATTTTTTCCGGTCAAAGTATTGTGCGCAATCCCTTTTTTCTTTTTTTCTTTCAAGTCTGCTGCCACTTCAATCATGTAAAGAATTTCTTCCGGTGTGAAATCTTTCAATTTCAAAAAATTACGTCCTTTTAAATCCATTTTCCTTGCCCCTTCCACGTTTATCTATAAGACAAATCGGGCTGCCAGATAACCGACAGCCCGTATTCTCACAATTTTAACTAGTCATTTTTTGCGACTTCCATCACAGACTTTGTAAGCCCGGCAATTCCCTGAATCTCAGACGGAATGATGATCTTGGTTGCCTTTCCGTCTGCTGCTTTTGCAAATGCTTCTATACTCTTTAACTGCAATACATTGGCATCCAGATCTGCTTCCTTCAAATAGCGCAGACCCTCTGCATTTGCCTGCTGTACTTTCAAAATAGCTGCAGCCTGACCTTCTGCCTCACGTACCGTAGCCTCTTTCTTTGCTTCTGCTCTAAGAATAGCCGCCGTCTTTTCTGCCTCTGCCTCAAGAATTGCAGATTCTTTTTTACCTTCTGCAACAAGAATCGTAGACTTCTTCTCTCCTTCTGCTCTGGTAACGGCCTCACGTCTTTCACGCTCTGCCTTCATCTGTTTCTCCATCGCATCCTGAATTGCTTTCGGTGGGATAATGTTCTTTAACTCTACACGGTTTACCTTGATACCCCAAGGATCTGTTGCGACATCCAAAGATGCACGCATCTTCGTGTTAATTGTCTCTCTGGACGTTAATGTCTCATCCAGTTCCAGATCACCAATGATATTTCTAAGTGTTGTTGCTGTCAGATTTTCAATTGCCATAATCGGATTTTCCACACCATAAGTAAATAACTTCGGATCTGTAATCTGGAAATATACTACGGTATCAATCTGCATGGTAACGTTATCCTTTGTGATGACCGGCTGTGGCGGGAAGTCAACCACCTGCTCTTTTAAGATAATTTTTCTTGCAACGCGATCGATAAACGGAACCTTAAAGTGAAGACCAACGCCCCATGTTGCAAGATAACCACCCAATCGCTCTACAACGACAACATGTGCCTGCGGAACGATTTTGATACAACTTACTAATATAATCAATACAACTACAATCAAAACCAAAAATGCAATTAATGCACCCATAACTAAAATACCTCCCATATTTTATTATTTTACTCATAACTCATCTTACTATATTTCACTATATATTACAAGCAAGAAAGTGCGTCCTTTTTATTCCCGTGCGATTACTGCATAGGGCAATGCTACAAAGCAAACGCCTCCTACCATATTCCCAACAGAAACAAACAGCAGACTTTTCAGATAAAGTAAAACTGTCACTCCTGCGGCTTTTCCGTGAAGCAGTGTTTCTCCTATAATACTCATATTTGCAACACTATGTTCAAATCCGCAAAGCATAAAAATCAAAATGCACCAGACAACCATTATCAATTTCCCGGATTCACTTTTCATTCGCACACTGCACCAGATTGCCAAACATACACAGATATTACAAAGAATCCCCCGGAAAAACATTTCTCCTGCGCCCAATGCCACTTTATCTGCGGCAACGGTCGCAAAATACCCGGCTATATCCGGATTATTCATACATCCGGAAAGTTCAAATATCCCGCACAAAAGAAAAGAGCCTGCCAGATTTCCCAAGAAGCTGTATCCCCATACAAGAAAGGCCTCTCCTGGTGAAACCTCTTTACGGAGCAATGCTGCTCCCATGTACAAATGATTTCCCGTAAACAATTCGCAGCCGGCCATAAGCACCAGACTTAAAGCTGAAGCAAAAAGAAATGCTGCCAAAAGCTTTGGCATTCCGAATCCTCCTGCTTTTGCCAGTCCGCCTCCTGTCATGGAAACAAAGCTGCCAAAGGAAATAAACATCCCCGCTACCATACTGGATATCAGATAAGCAAATGGTCGCTTTTTCATAAAAATCAACTTTTGTTTTCCAATGCTGCTGATTTGCGTGAACTCTTCCTGAAACATCTTACGCTCCTTCCTGTTCTTTGTATTTTTCATTATAATATACTCGGAATATATCTCATTTTGATCCGAATGTCAAGAAATTACGCTGTTTCATATATCAAATTTTTTCCCATAAAAGAAAAAAGGATGTGAGTTTAATAGTTCTCACACCCTTCTCCTCTTTTCTATTTATGATTTAGAAAAATACGTGATTTCCGATTACAACTCCGGCACGACCGGAACTTACTCTTCGGAAAGACACACATCCACCAGTATTATCTGCACCATTGATCGCTTCCTGTGCCGCCTGCATACAACTTCCGCTGACGCCCTTTGCAATCACATTGTTGACACTTGCTGCTGTTGTAAACTGTCCTCCCTGATAAACAACACCCGAAATGGAATTCGGATAGCCACCGCTTCTTACACGATTCATAACAACTGCTCCAACTGCCACCTTTCCTTCATAGCACTCAGAACCTGCTTCCAACTGAATCAGTGCTCCAAGCAATGTCGCTTCATCCGCAGACGTTGCTACCGCTTCTTTTTGTGTGGTCTGCACTTCCTGTTTTGCTTTTTTAGCTGCTTCTGCTTCCTGTGCTGCACGTTCTTCTTCAATTGAGATTGCATTTCCAACAGAAATATCAACCTTTACATACTGTGCAGATACATAAGCTGTCTGCTCATCATATTCTACCGCTACCCAGCCTTCTGTCGCCGGGGTTTCAGTATCTACCGTAAAAATCTGTCCTTCGTATGCTGCATCAACAACTTTTGCTTCTTCTGAAGGCTCTGTTCTAAGTCTTAACCCTCCTGTTGCAACCGTTGCCTCTGTCTGGCAATCCTCTTTTGCCTGTGCATATGCATCTAAACCAAAAGTACAATAATCATTCAATACATAGCCATCTACGGAACCGGACTTAACATGCGTCCAGGTATCTCCGCGCTCTACGATTTCTGCCGCATCGCCTTTATATAATTTTCCGACAACCTCTGCATTTTCATCTCCCGATGAACGAATATTTAAATATTCATTCACACTTGGCATCAGACGGCTTTCCCACTCTGCCTCCTGCGCCTTTAACTGTTCCGCCACAGCATCTGACTGAACTACATTTGCAGTCTGTTCTGCTACTGTCACTTCAGCAGATAAATTTGTCTCCGTACTTTCCGCACTCTCTATATTGCCTGTAACCTCTGTAATTTCCTGCTGCTCCGGTTCTTCCATTGCTGTTGCACCTGCCTGCACAGTTTCTGTCTCCATCCACTGTTCCGGTGACGCAACGACCTGTGCATCAGATTGCTCAATACTAACGCTTCTTTCCTCTGCTCCATCCATATAGGAAATCTCTTTCATTACACCTGCCGATAATGTATTGTAATCTTCCTTCACTATTGATTCAGACATAATATCAGGAGCATTTTTCGTTTCCGCCGTCGAAACAACCTGACCGGTAACTGATGTGGCTGCTGTTATCGTAATTAACATACCTGCTACGATAGAACTTTCAACCACTTTTCTGTTTAAATTCATAATTCCCTCCATATTTTGCATAGTGCTAATTGTTGAAATAGTATTACACTAATATGTTGTTTTATGCATTTTTGTTACGATTTGTTACAAATTTGTTACAAAGCGATTATAGCAAAAAATATTTGCTTTGTCAAATTGAGGGCGAAAGCAGGAGATTTACAGCAAAATATTTTTCCTATTATTAACAAAAAGCAGCGAAAAAGAACCTTGTTCTCTCCACTGCTTTTCATACTTTTATTTATTATTTTAAACGATTTAACAATGCTTCTCTTGCATCTTCATAACCCGGTTTTCCGAGTAATGCAAACATGTTTTTCTTATAACTTTCCACACCCGGCTGATTAAATGGATTAATGCCCAGTAAATAACCACTGACACCGCAGGCAAATTCAAAGAAATAGAACAATTCTCCAAGATAAAATTCATTCTGTTCCGGAATATTTACCATAAAATTCGGTACATTTCCATCTGTATGTGCTAAAATCGTTCCATTCATAGCACTCTTATTTACAAAATCCATTGTCTTTCCGGCAAGATAATTAAGACCGTCAAGATCCACTGCTTCTTCCTGAATGGTTACTTCGCATCTGGACTTTTCAACATTCAAAACGGTTTCAAACATAATTCTGGAACCATCCTGAATGAACTGTCCCATGGAATGCAAATCTGTGGTAAGATCAACCGATGCCGGGAATAAACCTTTCTGATCTTTTCCTTCGCTCTCGCCGTATAACTGCTTCCACCATTCAGATACATAATGAAGACTTGGTTCATAGTTTGCCAGAATCTCTACGGATTTTCCTTTTCTAAGAAGGATATTACGAACTGCTGCATACTGTAAAGCATCATTGTCCTCAAACTTCTGCTCCATAGCAAGTTTTCTTCCCTCAGCAGCTCCTTCCATTAATTTATCGATATCTGCCCCACTAACTGCAATCGGAAGCAAGCCAACAGCGGTAAGCACGGAAAAACGTCCTCCGACATCATCCGGTACCACAAAAGTTTCATATCCTTCTTCGGTAGCCAGATTCTTTAATGCTCCCTTGGCTTTATCTGTTGTTGCATAAATTCTTTTTGCAGCTTCTTCTTTTCCGTATTTCTTCTCTAACATTTCCTTAAAAATACGGAATGCGATAGCAGGTTCTGTTGTCGTTCCTGATTTTGAAATGATGTTTACAGAGAAATCCCTGTCACCGACCACATCAATAAGACCCTGCAGATAAGTACCACTGATACTGTTACCACAATAATAAATCTCCGGTGTCTTTCTGATTTCTTTCGATACATTGTTATAGAATCCATGTCTTAAGAACTCGATTGCAGCTCTTGCTCCAAGATAAGAACCACCAATACCGATTACAATCAGTACCTCTGAATCATTCTGGATTTTTTCTGCCGCTTTTTTTATTCTGGTAAATTCTTCTTTGTCATAATTAACCGGTAAATCAAGCCATCCCAAGAAATCGTTTCCGGCTCCTGTTCTTGTAAGAAGCTGCTCTTTCGCATCTTCTACGAGCTTGCTCATATAAGTAACTTCTTCATCACTGATGAATCCTGCTGCTTTTGAGTAGTCAAATTTTATTTTACTCATTTCATACACTCCTTTGTTTCTTTGCCTTTCGGCGTTTCTTTTCACTCCTGTCAATTTTAGCAAAATTATCCCTATTTATCAAGGGAAAATTTCCTGTAAAACCGCATCAAACACGGCTTCCTGTTCCCGTTTTTCTTTCTGTTTTTCTGCTTCTTTTACCGCTTCCTGCTCACGCCTTTTCTCTGCCTCTTTTTTTCTTTCCTGCTCCATTCGTTCTTCTTTCAGTTCTTTTCCCAAATCTTCAAAGCCATTTTCCATTCTGGCACTCATACATTCCAACTTTTCTCTCAATCGTTTTATTCGCCCTAAGCATGCCACCAGTAATCCAAAGAGCAGGAATACAGCAACGAAACCCAGAATATTTTCATTCTTTTGTAAGAATTCCATTATTTCATTCAAAATATTCATGAAAAAACCTCCTTCTTTTCGTTCTTTGTCTATTATAAAAAAACCTGTCCCTTTTTTAAAGCCTATGCCTCCCACTTTTCGTCGCAGATTCTTTTGTTTTTCCCGACACTTCGACGTTATTTTGCGGCATCTTTCATTTTTTATTGGTCTTGACTTTTTCTTGCAACAGTATAATATGATGATACTAGGATAAAAATCTTGAATTCTAATTAAAAAGAGGTATCTTTTATGAAAAAAATCGTCTTAACAGGTGGCGGAACCGCTGGACATGTAACACCAAATATCGCATTACTGCCGAAATTAAAAGAACTGAATTATGAAATATACTATATTGGTTCGTATACCGGTATGGAAAAACAACTGATTGAAGAACAGAATATTCCTTATTATGGGATTTCTTCCGGAAAATTAAGAAGATATTTTGATATCAAAAACTTTTCTGATCCGTTTAAGGTAGTAAAAGGCTTTACGCAAGCCGTTTCCCTTCTTCGAAAACTAAAACCGAATGTCGTTTTTTCCAAAGGTGGATTTGTATCGGTTCCTGTCATTTTAGCCGCTCGTTTTTTACATATTCCGGCTGTCATTCACGAATCCGATTTTACTCCCGGACTTGCAAATAAAATAGCCATTCCGGCTGCAACCAAGGTCTGCTGCAATTTTCCGGAAACGCTTTCCTACCTTCCGAAAGAAAAAGGGATTCTTACCGGTTCTCCGATTCGAAAAGAACTGCTTACCGGAAATCCTCTTGCAGCTTTGGATTTATGTAATTTCACGAAAGAAAAGCCTGTTATTTTATCAGTTGGCGGCAGCAGCGGCTCTAAAGTCATGAATGATGCTTTGCGTACCATTCTTCCGGAATTATTAAAAGACTATCAGATTATCCATTTATGTGGAAAAGGAAATCTGGATGACACCCTTACCGATACAAAAGGTTATGCCCAGTTTGAATATGCTAAATCTGAGCTTCGCGACATGTTTGCTTTAGCAGATATCGTAATTTCGAGAGCCGGTGCCAATGCCATTTTTGAGCTGCTTGCTTTAAGAAAACCAAATATCTTAATTCCGCTTTCTGCAAATGCCAGCAGAGGTGATCAGATTTTAAATGCAAATTCTTTTAAGAAACAAGGTTTCAGCTATGTACTGGAAGAAGAAAATTTAAATTCCGAAACATTGCTTTCTGCCATTGCTGACGTCCGCAAAAACAAACAGACTTACATAGATGCCATGGCAAAAAGTACGCAGTTTGATTCCATCGAAACCATCGTTCGTTTGATTGATGAAACCGCAAAACAATAATTTTGTTCCGCACCAGCAGTACCATCAGGTCATTTTTTATACAAAAAGAGCCCTTGTTTTTCCGGACAAATCCCCAAAACAATGACTCTTTTTTAATACCAATTTCCGGTAAATCAGATATTCACAATCTGCTTTGCTGCTTGTCATGAACAATTTACATCTGAATGGTCTTTAAAATTTCTTTTATTTCTTCTTCTGAAAATTCTTCATGTGTCCACTGCAGAATATCATCATTTCTTGCATCTTTATAACGTGGAACTACATGCATATGAAAATGAAACACGGTCTGTCCCGCTGTTTCTTCATTATTCTGTAAAATATTGACTCCATCACAATGCAACGTTTCTTTCATATGAACAGCAAGTTTTTTTGCCAGTTTCATTGCTTTTGCAGCAACTTCTTCATCAATTTCATATAAATTCGCATAATGCTCCTTTGGAAGAATCAGAGAATGTCCTTTTGTCGCAGGACTTGCATCCAAAATCACGCGAAAATCTTCATCCTCATAAACCGTGTTTGTTGGGATTTCTCCATTTGCCAACTTGCAAAAAATACAATTATTGTCTTTCATTTTCAATTCCTTCCTTTCTTTTTGCAATGTATATCATTATTGATAGCTCATGTTTTATCATACTATGTCGATTATTTTTGTATGAATTTCATTGAATTTATTGGAAAAAAATGCTAAACTTATTTTATTTCTTAGTGTTTCAGCAGTTCAGTCAGGGGGAGATTTATATGTTATCTGCATACGAATATATGGAAATATTTCATGAAACTAAAAATTCCATTACACTTATCAACAGTTCTTTACAGCTTATGCTCAAAAAGCACCCCGAGGTCGCCAATTTCGAATTTTGGAACGAAGCCATGCAGGAGCTTACCTTCTTACGCAATATGATTTCTGAGCTGTCACAAAACCAGTCCTGTGAACCACTAAATCTTAAACCGGAGAGTATCTATGACTTACTTCATGAAATTACGGATTCTGTTCGCAGTCTTGAGGACAATTGCGATTTTCACTGCAACCTGACCATAGAAGAAAATCTTCCACTGATTCCAATGGATAAACTCCGCATCAAACAATTACTTACTAATCTTATGAAAAACGCTTACGAAGCCATGAACGAAACCGGCACCATCAACTTAAATATCTATCAGGAAAATGACTTTATCCGGATTGACATCATCGATTTCGGCGGCGGTATTCCGAAAGAAGTAGAAAATACTTTATTTGACCTTTTTATTAGTTCAAAGCCAAATGGCTCCGGTCTTGGACTCGCAATCAGCAAAAAAATTATTGAAGCCCATGCCGGAAAGTTATTATACGAATCCCGTCCGGGAGACGGTTGTACGTTTTCGGTGTTACTTCCACTTCATGTCTAGTGTAGCATCCTCAAATTAACTAACTAGTTAGCCAGACCATTTCCTTGTCTGAATTTTTTTCTGCTAAAAAATAAAAATCTGATCCAGCATACGAAGTGTTTTGAAATTACCCTTCGCAGTCATTTCTCCTGTCATAAATGCACCCTGAAATGTCATTCTGCCGGCAATGATTTTTTCCATTACTTCCGGAGTTAATTTCGCATAAACATCAACATTTTCTCCGTCCGGCTCCTCCGTCCCCATATAATCACAAGTAAGCTCTCCTCCTTGTATTTTTATGACAAGCGGCTGCTTTTTATCTTGAATCCGGAACTGATAGATTGCATTAAAATCATCCTGTGGTTTCACAAAATGTGACCGAAACTCCACAAGATAATCTTTCGTTTCTTCCTCATCACCCTGTCCCAACATATCTTTAAACATAGAAGCTAATTCTTCAATGTCCTCTTTTTGCTTTTTCACATAAGTATCATCTGCTACATATTTCGACAGTTGTTCTGTCTCCTGCGGCGTAAGTTCAAGCTGTCTTGTACGAAGCACCGATTCCGTAACTGCCTGATTACTGGTTGGAAAGCCCTTCATCTTCTGAGAAATCGTACGATATAATCCTTCTGCTTTTTTTTCAATCAAAGTGGAATACGTCCCATTCATCTCAAAAGAAACCAAATCATCCACGTAAGCACAAAGTCCATCACAAGGCAATCCACCTAAAATATCCCACGCGTTCGCCAATGTCACTTCCGCTTCTCTTTCTCCATAAGTGGTTGACATAACTACTGGCTGCATATATAAATTCTTAATCTTTTCCTTATCACCATATAACCAGCAGGCATCCAGAAACTGCTGCATATAACCGCCAATTCCAAGCCATTCTACTGTCGTTGCAAGGATAATTCCATCTGCCTCTTTGAATGTCTGCGGCAACGTGGAAATACTGTTTTTATGCTCATGTATATCATAACGCTCTACCTGCACCCGAAGTTCCTGTAACACTTCCTGCATTTTATTTATCACATAGAGCGTTGGATCATCCAGGAGTCCACGTCCGCCATAATAAATATTGATTTTCATCTCATATCCTCTTTCTTCTTAAAGCGGATATTCGCAATCCGCTTCGCTACTTCTCATGAACGCTGCTGCTTCGCAGCGTTCAAACTATAAGAACAGTATATAAATTTTTATCAAGAAAATCAAGAATTCCATCCATCTCTTTTTTGTAACGACAAAGATAATGGAATTGCTGCAACAAAGCCCGTAATAAAGCCGCCAATATGACACCAGTTATCTACTCCGGTCGAAGTGATCCCGAAATAAAAACTAAGCGCAACCATAAATAGAAGACCTCTTACCGTTAAATCTCCGATTTTTCCTTTCTTTTTGATTGCCAGAAACAAAAGTGCACCGATTACTCCAAAAATAGCACCGGAAGCCCCTGCAGAAACTGCCATATCTCCGGTATGCAACATATGCTGCAGTGATAGCAATCCTCCGCCCAGACCGGAAATCAGATAGAGCAAAAGATAACGTATCTTCCCGACTTCTTTCTCCAAAATATTTCCGGCAAAGAATAACACGACCATATTATTAATAAGATGCATCGAACCAATATGAATAAACATAGACGTAAACAAACGATACCATTCATGCAATACAGCCACACATGCCGACTGCATTGCTCCATGTTCAAGCAAAAACTGCGGATCATTTGTATCACCGAAAAATGTCATGACAAGCCAAATTAAAATATTAAGCACCACAATTCCCGTATTCACCCCAAACGGAACTTTTCCTACTGCCAGATGCTTCTTTTTAAACTGCTTATCCGACGATTCTTCTTTCTTTTTCTGCCCCTGTTCCGACAGGTTTTGTATTGCACCATATAATCCATAAAAATCTCCGGGTTGATCCTCGTATACAATAAGACGTCCTGAATGCTTCTCTACCAACCAGATTCCTCTTATGTCAGAACAAAGTGTACGGTATTTTTCGATATTATCGGTAATAACAAGACCCAGAACTTCGACCTCGTAAACCGGTGTTTCCTCTGTAATTCCGGGAACCTTTCCATCTGATAAGAAAAAGAGCTGTCTGATATGTTCTTTCATGCTGTTATATACAGAAACATTCATTTGAAACGTATCATGATCTAACACCCCAAGAACCACCCTTACCGTTCCATTTACATATTGATAATAGATACCTGCTTCTTCCGGCTGCACCTTCATAAAACGATATCCATTTGCTTTTAATCTGTTATCGATTTCTGCTATCAAAAAAATTCTCCTTTTCCAATCGAATTTATTATTTTATTTTCTTGAATAACAGAAACAATAACACTTCTTATTTTTTGTGTCAACTGAAAACATATTCTTCATCGGCAAAACAGATTTTATCATTTTTCTTTAGGGGATAACTGGTTTTATAATTCAAAACCTCACCATTTAGCCACGTACCATTCTTACTATTTAAATCTTCTATAAAATATTCTGTTCCTTGTTTTCTTATTTTCGCATGAATACGGCTTACTGCTTTTGAATGCAGCATTCCATCGACGCTATCTTCCCTGGTTCCAATTAAAAACGAATCTTTCGTAATAAAGAAGTCCTGTTCCTCATGTCTTCCGTTATAGTTTAATTTTCCTATAATTTCATCAAAACTATTTAATAGCACCGTTGGATTACTGATTACCATTTCTTCTTCCTCATCCGGTTCAAACGCTATCTGCATAACCGGACTTTCTTTTGTCTGTTTTTTTTCAAATAACTGCTGCACCTTTTTTTTCACCGTGTCTTTGATATTTTTTACAGGCTCTTTTTGTCTGTTTGCAGGTTCCGGTTCCCATTCTTCCATGACATATTCCGATTCTATATATTCTTCTTTTTCCGGCACTTCTTTCGATAGAAATATCTCATCTCCGACACGATCTTCGGCAAGCAATTCTTTTATCTCACCCAGACTATAGTTTTCCTGTAACGTCATTTCATAAATCGCATAAGCAAAGTCCACTGCCTTTTTTTCTTTATGATCTACTTTCGTAAGCAGTTCCTCCATTAACTTTTGAAACTGCTTTCTGATATCAGAAACATATCCCGGAAGATAACAAAAATAAAATTGCCCTGTTTCCGCACAAATACCAATTTGTTCCGGAGACAATAGGATACTGTTCTCTAAAAGCAAATATTTTTCCGCTATTACAAACATATTTTCCATCTGTATCAGGAAAGCTCTTAACCATTTGTCATCAATTTCTTTCTCTTCCAGATAAGAATCTAACATCTGTAATCCATCAATTTCATACCAGAACTGTAACATCCCATTTTCTACCACTGTCTGTACAGGAAAAAATCCATCCATCCGGCATCTGCTGATAAGACTGACATCATATCCCATGTATAACTCGTTTTCGATTACCATATAACTTTGCTGCATGGTACGTTTAAAAAACACTTCCATCTTTGTAATCCGCCTTTCTGCGAAAGGCACCAATGCGTCATGAAACGTGTTGGCTGACTTTCGCTTCTAT
>NZ_JADYUI010000032.1 GCF_021531695.1 Roseburia hominis
CGAAGAAAACAGAATTATTTGCTTTAAGAAGGAAATCTGAAATCACAATTTGTAAAGCACATACAAATTTCAGGTTGTGCGCCCAGCGAAGGGCAATTAACCAAACGGGTGAAAATCCTGTCTAATTAAGGTCTAGTCAACCGATTAGTAGCGAGTCTTGAGTAGCTGTCAGTAATGACAGTTGCTAAGCGTAGACAGCAAGCAAGTAGGGTTGCAATGCGATTGAGCCTCGAAAGGTTAACTATCAGATGGCTGACGTTGTAACTGATGCGGAAAGCAACATTGGATGGTGCGTTAAAGGCAAGAACCATTCGGCACTGCGGGGTCAAAGAGCCAATCATGCTTGACATTGTGGTTGATTAGTCAACTGGGGAGAGCCTATCGCTTCTTGTAAACAAGTACGTTACATCAACTAGAAGATGGAGATGGACGGATGAGTGATAGGCAGTCGGATAGCTTCATAGTACCGAGGAATCTGGGTAATGCCAGTGGAGGGAAGGGAGCTACATAATAACGGTCTTTCTGAGGACACATTATCCGTACTCAGGGACGGAGGAAATAATGGGAACGAAATTAGAAAGAATAATGGAAATCTCGGCAACTACGCCGAAGCCAGAGTTCACATCTTTGTACCACTTGATAAATATTGAAATGTTGAAACAATGCCATAAGGAATTAGATGGCAGTAAAGCAGTCGGTATTGATAAAGTAACAAAAGCAGAGTATGAGGAACATCTGGAAGAAAACTTAACAAATCTTGTAAGCAAGCTAAAGAATAAGGCTTACAAACCCTTACCATCGCTTAGGGTGTTTATACCGAAAGCAAATGGTAAGAAACGTCCTTTGGGGATTGCTTCCTACGAAGACAAGATTGTGCAACTGGCAGTGAAGAAAATATTGGAAGCTATCTATGAACCAAGATTTCTAAACTGTATGTATGGGGTCCGACCAAACAGAGGATGCCATGATGCCATAAAAGAAGTACATCGTCAGATAAGTAACGAGCATATAAATCATGTGGTAGACGCAGACATAAAAGGTTTCTTTGACCACTTGAGCCATGAATGGATGATGGAGTTTCTAAAGTTATATATCAAAGACCCAAATCTGCTTTGGTTAATCAATAAATACTTAAAAGCCGGAGTGATGACGGACGGAGTATTTGAAGAAAGTGAAGAGGGTTCTGCACAGGGCAACATCATTAGTCCGATACTGGCAAATATCTATATGCACAATGTATTGACCTTATGGTACAAATTTGTTATTAGGAGCAATACAGTAGGTAACAGTTTTCTCGCGGTATATGCAGATGATTTCATTGCAGGATTTCAGTATAAGGAAGATGCAGAGAGATACTATGTATTACTAAAGGAACGATTGAAGAAATTCAATCTAGAACTGGAAGAAAGCAAGAGCAGAATGATAGAGTTTGGCAGATATGCGGAAGCCAATTCCAAACGGAAATATGGCAAGAAACCAGAAACATTTGATTTTCTGGGATTTACATTCTACTGTGGAAAAGGAAAGAAAAGCGGTAACTTCTGTGTGAAACTTAAGACAAACCGCAAGAAATTCCAGCAGAAGTTAAAAGCAGTAAAGGAATGGCTGTATGAACACCAAACGATGCCAGTAAAGGAACTGATTATGAAGTTAAATACAAAACTGGTAGGACATTATAGGTATTATGGAGTATCGCACAACATTGCCAAGATAGGCGCATTTCTACACTTTGTGCAACGATACCTATTTAAGGTGCTTAACCGCAGAAGCCACAGGCAGAGCTATACGTGGGATGGTTATATCGATATGCTGAAAGTGTACCCACTGGCGAAGCCAAAGATATATGTTAAGTTGTTCTAGAAATGAATGTTATTATGAGGAGCCGTATGCGGGAAAGCCGCACGTACGGTTCTGTGAGGGGCCAGTGTCGTGAGGCATTAGTCTACTCGACTTGTGGAGAGATTGAAAGTATGCATGAATTTGAAGTTGCAGAATTGATAAATTTACCTTTCGAAGAAAAAACAGTAATCTTGTATAAGAATAAAAAAACAAGCATTATCCATCAATTCAAATATAAGGTAAAAAGAGTATCAACCGACGAGGAGAAAAATAGATGAATATTACAAGTCTTGAAATTGCACAGGCAACAATGGATATGTTCTTTTGTTTGTTCTGTCTAATAATGTTTGTTTCAATTAAAGCAAATAATCCAAAACAGAAGAGTATGAGGATGTTCGTTCGATTATTTCTTATTGCTACAGTTCTGTTTTTTGGAGAGACTTTGGCATATATTTTTAGAGGTAACCTTGGTTCTTTTAATATTTTAGTAACTAGAATTGCTAATCTTATGGTATTTGCTATGAACATAGCAATGGCAAATACCTATGTTAGGTATGTTAGTTCTGTTTTTGTTGAAAAAGGTGCTGAAGTAAGTGGCAATAGTGTTAAAATTGCCAATATCTTTTCGTGCATTAATATTTTCATTGTTGTGGTTAATTTGTTTTATCCATGGATGTATTATTTCGATGAGGCAAATTATTATCACAGGAATAATTCCTGGTATGTATATACACTAATATCACTTGTCGTCATATTTATAGGAGCAGGTATGGCGATTAGGTATAGAAAGTATTTGGAAAAACGAAGTTTCATTTCAATGATGCTGTTTTCGTTTATTCCAATAATTGCAACAGTTGTACAGTCCTTTATTTATGGATTTTCTATAACCAATTTAGGACTGGGAATAGGTTCATTCGTAATGTTTGCTGCATATATGTATGATTGGTCTCATAATGAGGATGAACATACGAATATGATTAATGACAGCAGATTTGATGCTGTTATTATGTTTATCATAATGTTACTTAGCATGAGTGTTTCCATCATAGCATGTATGAATGTGATTCAGCAGGTAACTAAGGAAAACTCTGAAATACAGAGCAGAACAATTGCGCAGATGGTTTCAGCAAAGATTGAGAATGAATTTATTAAGCCAATTATTGTTTCTCAGACGATTAGCAGTGATATTGATATAAGAACCTACATAGAGGGGAAAACCAGAGAAGAGGCGGAGAGTGTCAAAGACGATATAACTAATCGTCTGGTATCCATTGGTAATGAATTTGATTATGAAATGGTATTTGTTGTTTCGGATAAAACAAGAGCATATTATACATATAATGGAATAAGTAGGTATCTTGATGTTGAAAATGACAGCCATGATATATGGTATAAGGATTACTTGGATTCAGGGAAAAGATATACAGTTAATGTTGATACTGATGAAGATAATAACGGGAGTCTTTCGGTGTTTATTAATTACGGTATTATTGACACGAATGGAGACATTTTGGGAGTATGTGGTGTCGGAGTTGATATGAATGACCTTGTAGACATACTTGCCAGGTTCGAGGAAGAATATAATATCAAAGTAGATTTAGTTAATCATGATGGACTTATACAGGTTGATACGGATGTAAGTTCTATAGAAACAGGCTACTTGGATAATTCATATTTTGGCAATATATCAGATGATGATTTTTATTATCAGTTATCGGAGAATGGCTGTTATATGACCAAGTATCTCGAAGGATTTGATTGGTATATAGTAATAAGAGATAATAATCCTGTTAAATTGGATGTAAATAAAATTATACTTCCAATTGTATTTATCTTTATTGCAGGCGTATTAATAATGGCAACTTCATTTGTTATTATTAGTATGAGAGAGAAGAAGGCAAAGGATGCATACAACAGAAGATATGAAGCATCTATAAAGGACGAGCTTACAGGCTTATATAATAGACGAGGGTTTGAAGTTGACTGTGAAATAATCAAGAAAAATAATAACTTAATAGAATACGTTCTTATTATGATGGATTTGAACGGTTTAAAAGCAGTTAATGATAATATTGGTCATGAAGCAGGGGATGAGTTAATTATTGGCGCTTCGAAGTGTATGGATAATGCATTCTCAGGTCTTGGAAGGACGTATCGTGTAGGTGGCGATGAGTTTGTTGCATTACTGAGAGGAACGAGAGAAGAAGCACAGGATGCAGTTAAGACATTTGATTATTTAACTGAAAACTTCCAGGGAAATCTTATTTCTGAACTTAGTGTGTCTAAGGGAGTAGTTGTTTGTTCAGAACATATAGAACTTAATTTTGAAGAAATTAAGGCAATGGCTGATAAGTTGATGTATGCAGATAAAGATGAATATTATAGACGGACAGGAAAAGATAGAAGACGAGTTTGATTTATAAATTGATATTTAATCTATGTAAAGAACCCAACAACTTTCAGTAATACGCTCTGTTGCTTTGATGAATTTTCTGCGATATACTCCTTCAAAAAGGAGTGTGCTCTTATGGGTAGAGAAATTTACAACATCATCAATGATATGGCAGAAGTGTTAAATGCATCGCAGATGCAAAGATTACAAGAGGTTCTGGTAAAACGCTTATCTGAAAATGCTACATCAGAACATTCCCAGACCACGAATGTGGAATTTTTGGATATGTTTTTAACTGCAAAGCATTTAGAAGGGTGTTCTGACAAAACAATACGCTATTATAGGTGTAATATCGAAAAAATGCTGGATACAATAAATATTCCGGTGATAAAGATTACAACGGAAATGCTGCGAAAATATCTTGTGGGGTATCAAGCAATAAATAATTGTGGAAAGGTAACTATTGATAATATTCGTAGAAGCCTTTCCACTTTCTTTTCCTGGTTGGAGGAAGAAGATTATATTATAAAAAGTCCGATGAAAAGAATTCATAAGGTGAAGACTGCGGTTATTGTGAAAGATACCATTCCGGATGAGAAAGTTGAAATTCTTAGAGATAATTGTAATAATCTTCGTGATAGGGCACTGATTGATTTTTTGCTTTCAACAGGTATTCGTGTGGGCGAATTAGTTAGACTGAATATTGATGACATAGATTTTTCGGAGCGAGAATGTGTAGTTTATGGAAAGGGCGATAAAGAGAGAAAAGCATATTTTGATGCTAAGACAAAAATTCATTTATTGAATTATATTGAATCAAGGACAGATGATAATAGTGCATTATTTGTGTCGTTAAATAAACCACATAGTAGATTAACGGAAAGTGGAGTTGAATTACGGTTACGGGAAATGGGTAAGAAGTTGGGTGTAGAAAAGGTACACCCACATAAGTTCAGAAGGACTATGGCAACCAGAGCGATTGAGAAGGGTATGCCAATTGAACAGGTGCAGAAGATATTGGGACATGAACAGATAGATACAACACTTAGATATGCTATGGTTAATCAAAATAATGTGAAACTGTCGCATAGAAAATTCATTTCGTAAGTGTTGTAAGTAGCGTTGAAATAATTCAAAAAATAGGTTGAATTTATCCTAGATAAAGTGATATACTATCTATATAAAATGATGGAGGTGCTCATATGACAGTAGATACAAACACAATGGTTTCAATTACAGAAGCAAATCAGAACTTTTCAAAAGTTGCAAGATTAGTAGATGAGCTTGGCTCAGTTGTTATACTTAAGAATAATGCACCAAGATACTTGGTAATAGATTTTAGCAAAGCAGATGACAGTGCTGTAGCTAAGGATGAAGATGTGCTTGAAATTTCAAAAAGATTACTTGCACAGAATAAAGAGGCTTATGAGGTGCTTGCTAAATGAAAAGACTGAGCAAAGAGCAGATTTTGATGCTTCATTCACAGCTTATTGAACAGACTGGCGGGACTGCTGGTGTAAGAGATTTCAATTTGTTGGAGTCTGCTATAGAGACTCCGTTTCAGGTATTTGGCGGAGAAGAGCTATATCCAACGATCCAAGCAAAAGGTACACGTCTGGGCTATGGTTTAATAAAGAATCATTGTATGTTGGATGGAAACAAGCGAATAGGAACACATGTGATGCTTGTGTTCTTTGCCTTAAATGGAATCGAATTACGATATACGCAAAAAGAATTGTATGAAATGGTTCTCGCAGTAGCAGATGGAAGTTTGGAATATGAAGATATGCTTAAGTGGATACTGGAGCATCAAGCATAATTGTTTAATATATTTTAATGCCTGTGTTCAATCTTTGGAAGGGCGAACACAGGTGATTATTTGAATTTTCTTATGAGGAGGTAATGTATGATTTCACAGGGTTCTATATATCTTATTGTTAGAGATTTTGATGAATCAGTACATTTTTATAAATTGTTGTTTGAACGAGATGTGACAGCACAAAATATGAATAGATTTGCTATATTTAATATTAACGGGCTGTGCTTATCTATTATGAACGGATATTTTGATTCTGAACATCCCGATAAAGTAACAACCAAAGGAAAAGTGTACAAGGAATATGATGATTGTGTTAGCATTGCCGAAATGCAAAATACAGGTAAGGTTGTTATTAACCTTTCTACAAATGACTTAAAAAAAGAATATGATAGGATATGTGCGTTGGGTATAGGTAGTAAGCAGACTGAAATCAGATACATTAATGCTCGAAATCCATATTACTATTTTTCAATGAAGGACCCAGATGACAACACAATAGAAATCACTGGTCCATATGATGAAATAGGCGGTGAATTGAAATGAGTTTAATTGTTGAACAGGCAATTTATGAAATTAGATTATTAGCAGACAATGTTCCTGACGGAAAACATATAGTTACTGGTGATATACGGAAATTATCAGCAAGATTATACAGAGAGATAAAGGATAAAACTATAGATAATGTTTTCTCCTTATGTGAGGAATTATTGGAAGAACATAGTTGGGGATTAGGTGTAATTGCATTTGATTGGGCATATAGAGCAAAAGGGCAGTATAGTGAAGATACGTATGAAATCTTTTATGGCTGGTTAAAAAAATATGTGCATGGTTGGGGCGATTGTGATGATTTTTGCACACACGCATTTGGCGAATTGCTAAGAAGATATAAATCGCTTTTTTCAAAAGTTATGGAATGGACAAAAGATGAAGACTATTGGGTTCGTCGCGCATCTGCTGTAATTCTAATTCCGGCTATTCTCCATAAGGATTATGAAGGAATTAACCCTTTAATGATTTCTGATTTACTTATGTCTGATGAACATGATTTGGTTCAGAAAGGGTATGGTTGGATGCTGAAAAGTCTTTCACAGGTTGATATGGAAACAGTGACAAATTATTTGATTGACAATCATACGCAAATGCCACGAACGGCATATCGCTACGCATTGGAGAAATATGATCAAGAGACAAGAACAAAATTGATGTCCTTATAAGGGAGTCAAACTTTCAGTTTGTAGGGATGACGATAAAATTGCTGTTAAGTATCTACTGAGAACTAATATACTGAATGAAAAATTATTAACAAATTGAATATAGAATTGATGATAGAAAAGCATTTAGGTTAATCCTAGGTGCTTTTTTGTTGAAAAAAGTGAAAAGAAAGGAAGAACTACAATGATTCAGAACGAAACAAAGTCACCAGAAATCTTGAAAGCAGAAAGACAAGTTGAGCAAGCCAAAGCTAGACTTGCAGAAGCAAGAAGAAAGGAGTCAGCAAAGAAAAGGTCAGAGGAAAACAAGTATAAGTACATGATGGGGGGAATCGTTCATAAGTATTTTCCAGAGTGTTATGGATTTGATGAGCACGAATTAAATCGAATTCTTGCAGCTGCAATCAAATCAGAGCAATGCCAGAGAATTATTGAAATCGTTAAGAGAGAAAGTGCAGGAAAAGGGAAGAATGAAATGCTTATTTCAGAGAATAATGGGACAAATTAGAGTGAATAGGGAAAGTGCCGACCAGTGCACATCCTTTCACCGAGATTTTCTCGGTGCGCACAGATATACCACCAAGGGTGGTATGTGCGCTCTTCGAGGACCACTGCATGGAGCAGAATGTCTGACGGGGTCAGCCATAAGGGGAAATAATCTTTCCCCTTCGCTTCGCTACCCTTTTATGTGCTTTGCGTATGATGAAGGTCTAAAGAACAGACCTTCATCATCCACAAAGTCTTTTCTTAATCGCAATCATTTACAGAGAGTGAGGTGGTTGATTGGCAATTAAGAATATCAGTACAAGAGCACAGATTTGCGGCAGGAGTTCAAAGTGTCATGGTGGTCATTCAGCTGTAGAACAATCATCCTATATCAGCAGGGAGAAAATGTATAATGAATATGATGGGAATACTTATTATCCAAAGTATAGTGAAGACTTGGTACATACCGAGGTTATGCTACCAGAGAATGCACCAAAGGAATATGAAAACGCTAGTGTATTATGGAATTCAGTAGAAATGATAGAAAAGAGTTCTGACGCACAGCTTGCAAGAACCTACAAAGTGGAATTGCCGAATGAATGGAGTTATGAACTTGCAACAGAAGTTATGAGAGATTATGTGAAAAGAAACTTTGTTGATTTGGGTATGTGTGCCCAGTTTGCTATTCATGATTCTGAAAATGAAAAAATAGGACAGAGAAATTTGCATTGTCATATTTTGCTTACCATGAGAAGCATTGATGAAAATGGAAAATGGATGGCAAAACAGAAAAAGATTTATTTAACTGACGAAAGCGGAGAACGAATTCCTATCATAGACAAAAAGACTGGAGTGCAGAAAGTAGATAAGCAGAACCGAAAACAATGGAAATGCAAAACGATAGATACGAATGATTGGAACAGTAGGGAGAATGCGAAAAAATGGCGAAAGGATATTACTGATACCATCAATTCTGTTAATCAGAAAATGGGTATGACAGAGAACTTCTGGGAATATCGTTCTTTCAAAGAGCAGGGACTTGATATTATTCCAGAGATTCACTTGGGAGAGAAGGCAAGTGCATTGGAAAAAGCAGGCATTCAATCCATACGTGGAAATATCAACAGAGAGATTAGAAAACAGAATGCAATTATCCTGCAAGCAAAAGCAACCTACACACAAGCAAAGAAATCACTTGCCAGTGCTAAGTTGTTTTCTGCAATGGCAATCAGAAAAGTTAAGAATGAAATCATTGATATGATTCAAGAGGTATCAAAGAGAAATCATGACAGATTGAAGTTGCCAGTGTTAGGAACAAAATATTTGCGGCAAGTAACAGACAGAGCAACATTACAGAGCAGGGAGAGAATGGAACAGTTTGTGCATGAGCATGAACTTACATCATTTGATACTTTGAAGGAATATAAATTAACTAACGAGCAGAAATATAATGAAATGCAGTCCAAAAGGGAATATGTATCTGACAGAATGCAGTATTTAGAAGCATTGCTTTATTTGTATGAATCCTATGAGCCATTTATCAAGTATCATAAGGAGCAATGGGAACTAAAAGGATTTGCTAGAAAAGCGTATGAAAGAAAGCATATCTATGAATTGGAATCTTATGATTTATACAGAAATAAAATTAAGCAAAGTATTGTTGAGCCAGATAAGAAGATTACCCCGAAAGCATGGAAAAAGGAACTTACTCAACTGGAAAAGAAACTTGATGAAATCAGAGAACCATTTGGAGAAGTAATCGTTAATCTATCAAGTATTGAACTACTGGAATACAACAAAAAGGAACTTGGAAGAATGATGGAAAATGAGAAACACCAGAAAGAATTATCCATCAATCAATCCAGAAAGAAAACTGAACAGTCATTGTAATTATTGGGTGGAGTGCAATACAGATATTGCCCCACCTTTTTTAGTGGAGGAAAATAGAATGAACGAAGATAAAATGATAACAGAACAGAGAATTGCTAGAAAAATTGGTGGAATTACATACCTTGTTGGGGTTCATTTCAGCGAAGGAGCAACAGAAACGGTAGGAGAAAAGCTGAAAAGAATGATGAAAACCGAGTGTGAAGGAGCGAAAAGTGTATAAGAAGACCTTGACAAGTGGTTGCAGGAAAGACAGCGAAATCAATCCTGATTAGCTGCGGTGCGAGATTAGCACCATTTGATATTAAAGAGCTTCGTGACCTTATGGAATATGACGAGCTGGAGCTTGATACTCTGGGAGAGGAAAAGACCGCATTATTCGTTATTATTTCCGATACCGATGCCACATTTAATTTTGTGGTATCAATCATGTATTCACAGCTCTTTAATCTGCTTTGTGATAAAGCAGATGATGTTTATAACGGAAGGCTCCCGGTTCATGTGCGTATGCTCCTTGATGAGTTTGCGAACATCGGGCAGATTCCACAGTTTGAGAAGCTGATCGCTACAATCCGTAGCCGTGAAATATCAGCTTCTATTATTTTGCAGTCAAAATCCCAGCTCAAGGCGATTTATAAGGACAATGCTGACACCATAGAGGGCAACTGTGATACCACCTTATTCCTTGGAGGAAAGGAAAAGACCACGTTAAAAGAATTGGCGGAAGTATTGGGTAAAGAGACGATTGACCTTTATAATACCTCGGATACAAGAGGTACGAGCCAGTCCTACGGTCTGAATTACCAAAAGACCGGAAAAGAGCTTATGAGTCAGGATGAGATAGCGGTCATGGATGGCGGAAAATGTATCATGCAGCTTAGGGGTGTGAGACCTTTCTTCTCAGATAAGTTTGATATAACAAAGCATAGGCGATACAAAGAGTTGTCCGATTTTGACCCGAAAAATGCCTTTGACATTGAGGACTATGTTAAGCATCTGCATCGCATGAAGGTCACACCGGACACAGAGGTAGATGATGCCTTTGATTGTGGAGAAGTTGAGGGCGATACAACGAAATAGCGACTTTTGGACAGAATGTCTAAAGGTGCAGAACTGACAACTGAATATGGAACGATTAAACTCTGGACATTGTGTCCAGAAGCAAAAAGAGTTTTGTTGTGTATTTTCATACATCTCAAAACTCTTTCTTTTTGAAAAAATTAAGAGAAAGAACGAGGTAGATTAAAATGTCATTTTTTACAACAGCAGTAACAGGATTAAAGACGGTAGTAACCGCAATCGGAGCAGGTGTAGGTGTTTGGGGAGTTATCAATCTCCTGGAGGGCTATGGTAATGATAATCCCGGTGCAAAGTCACAGGGTATCAAGCAGCTTATGTCCGGAGGCGGTATCATTATCGTGGCACAGACGGTGATTCCACAGCTTTCAACGCTGTTCTCATAATTCATGGGGTCAATCATTGAGAAAATCACTGAATTTATAAAGGAAATGCTGCAAGGATGGGTGCTGGACAATCTTGAAACGATGTTTACTGACGTGAATACGAAAGTAGGAACAATTGCCGGAGAGGTTGGACAGACACCCAGCTCTTGGAACGCAGGTATTTTTTCCATGATAGACAACCTGTCAGATACAGTCATGGTGCCCATAGCAGGGATGATCATTAGTGCGATTCTCTGCTATGAGCTGATTACCATGGTAATGGATAAGAATAACATGCATGAGATGGGGAGTGAGTTTTTCTTCCGTTATCTTGTGAAAGCATGTATTGCAGTATTGCTTGTCAGCTATACCTCTGACATTACCATGGCAATTTTTGATGTGGGAAACCATATCGTTACAAGTGCGGCAGGAGTTATTACAGGCTCCACGACACTTGATGTGACGAGTACGTTACAGTCCATGTTTAACAGCCAGCTCTCCACCATGGGGATAGGCGAACTGATAGGACTTGGAATAGAGACCATGATTGTCAGCTTATGTATGAAAATCATTTCCCTGCTAATCACCGTCATGCTATATGGGCGAATGATTGAAATATACCTTTATGTTTCAGTGGCTCCGGTTCCGTTTGCGACACTCAGCAACCGGGAATGGGGCGGTATCGGAAGTAACTATATCAAGGGACTTTGTGCTTTGGCATTTCAGGGATTTTTCATCATGGTATGTGTGGCAATCTATGCAGTGCTGGTATCCAGTGTTGCAGTTGCAGGAAATCTTCACACGGCTTTATGGTCGGTGGCAGCATATACCGTTATCCTGTGCTTCAGCTTATTTAAGACAGGTTCCCTTAGCAAATCTATTTTTAATGCACATTAAAGCAGCGTTATACATCAGGAAGGAGGCTGTTTATGGCAATATCAGTCGCAGTGCCGAAGAATTTAAGCGGCATCAAGACAAAGGTGGCAATGAATCTGACAAAACGCCAGCTCATCTGTTTTGGTGCGGCAGGTGCGGTCGGGATTCCTTTTTATATCTTTACCAAAGATGTAATCGGGACACAGGTATCCGCACTGATCATGGTGGCTGTCATGCTGCCGTTTTTCTTTCTGGCAATGTATGAAAAGGACGGTTTTCCGGCAGAAAAGATTCTGTACTTTATGATAAGGCAGAAATTTCTCACGCCGGGAATACGCCCCTATAAATCAGAAAATCTCTACAATCGGTTAGAGGAACAGGAAAAAATGAAGAAGGAGGTGCGTTACCTTGAAGCAAAAGCCAAAGGCAAGATTACAGGGCAGTCAGAAGAAAACTGCCAAGCCTAAAGCGGGCTTGAGTTTTTCTGAAAAGAAAAGGTTAAAAGAGCTTCAGCGTACTCTTGCAGGAAACCATAAGGAACAGGAGAAACCCACCACGGCACAGAATACCATTACTTTCAAAAAGATGTTCCGTGATGGTATCTGCCAGGTGACTTCTGATTTCTACACAAAAATGGTGGAATTTTATGATATAAATTATGATCTTCTGGAAATAGAGGACCAGGGGGAGATTTTGGAGGAGTACAGCAAGCTCATCAATTATTTTGACCCGTCTATCAGATTTGAACTGTTTTTATTTAACAGGCAGGTCAACGAGCAGACGCTGATAGACCAGTTTGACATTCCTTTGCAGGGAGATGATTTTGACGATATCCGTGAGGAATATACGGAAATGTTGAAGAAGCAGGCTGCAAAGGGAAACAACGGCATCATTAAATCAAAATATCTTATTTTTGGTACGGAGTGTAAGGGATATAAGGAAGCGAAATCAAAACTGAATAACATTGAAAAGGATGTTATCAGGAATTTCTTAAACCTTGGCACTCAAGCCAAAAGTCTTGACGGAAAGGAACGTCTGCGTATCCTGCATGAGTATTTTAATCAGGATACCATGGAGCCTTTCCGTTTTTCATTTAAGGAGCTGGCAGAGTCCGGTAAGAGTGTAAAGGACTACATTGCACCGCCGGGCTTTGACTTCCGTTATCCAAGCCGATTTAAGGCAGGAAAGATGTATGGCAGTGTCCATTATCTGGATATTATTGCACCACGTTTTAATGATGAGCTGTTAAAGAAGCTCCTTGATATTGATGATAACCTGACCATTACCATGCACATGCAGACGATGGACCCGGTAAAGGCAATCAAGATGTTAAAGGGTGCTTTGACAAATATTCAGAAGATGAAGATTGAAGAGCAGAAAAAGGCAGTCCGCAGTGGGTATGACATGGATATCCTGCCTACAGATATTATCACTTATGAAAAGGATACGCTGGAACTGCTTGACGATCTGAACACCAGTAACCAGAAGATTATCAAAATGACTTTCTTAATTACCTGTTATGGCAGGAGCAAAAGGGAGCTTGAAAATATTACGCAGAGGGTGTCCGGCATTATTCAGCAGGCAAACTGTAACCTAAGATGTTTGCAGTATTTGCAGGAGCAGGGACTTATGGCTTCCGCACCGATTGGATGCAATGATACGGGAATTGAGCGTGTGCTTACCACAAAGAGTACCGCTATTCTTGTACCGTTCTGTACGCAGGAATTATTTATGCCTGCACCGGCAATCTATTATGGTTTAAATGCCCTGTCAAACAACATGATCATGGCAGACAGAAAGCGGCTTCGTACACCAAACGGAGTGATTTTAGGAACACCGGGTAGTGGTAAGTCCTTTAGTGCAAAGAGGGAAATTTTATCATGCTTTCTTATGACAAGGGATGATGTGATTATCTGTGACCCTGAGGGCGAGTATTTTGCCCTTGTGGGAGCTTTGCATGGGCAGGTAGTAAAGCTGGCAACCAATTCCAAAGACTATCTGAACCCGATGGATATTCAGTTAAGCCACAAGGGGGATAAGGAAGCTCTGAAATTAAAGAGTGATTTTATCATTACCCTGTGTGATTTGATTGCCGGAGGGAAGGACGGTCTGGAGAATGATGAGAAGGGTATAATTGACGAATGTATCCGTCATATCTATGATGCCTATTTTGAAAACCCGGTGCCGGAGAATATGCCTATCCTTGAGGATTTGTACAATGCCCTTTTAGACCATAAGAATGCGAAAGCAGAGCGTATTGCAAATTCACTTGTGCTGTATGTGCATGGTTCGCAGAATTATTTTAATCACCGCACTAACGTGGACAGTAAGAACCGTATCATGTGCTTTGATATCAGGGATTTGGGAAACCAGTTGAAAGAGCTGGGTATGCTCATCGTGCAGGATGCTGTATGGAACAGGGTGTCGCAGAACAGGGAGAGAAAAATCGCTACCCGTTATTACTGTGATGAGTTCCACCTTCTTTTAAAGGAGAGGCAGACTGCCATTTATTCAGTGGAAATCTGGAAGCGTTTCAGAAAATGGGGCGGTATTCCGACAGGTCTGACACAGAATGTGGGCGATTTTTTAAAGTCGGAGGAAATCGAGGGTATTCTTGGTAACTCAGATTTTGTTTATCTGCTGAACCAGAATGCAAAGGATCAGGCGATACTTGCAGATAAACTGGGGCTTTCCGAAAAGCAGCTTTCCCATGTAACAAATTCAGAGCCGGGTTCCGGTCTGATTCTGTTTGATAACGTGGTGATTCCTTTCGTGGATAAATACCCGACAGACACAAAGACCTATGCGATTATGAATACCAAACCGGAAGAAAGTGTAAAGCAGGAGGATGTTGATTAGTGGCAGAGAATAAAAAAGACAAGTCGGCTGAGTTTGCAAGGGATAAGAGTGCTTTTTCTAAAGGTGGATCCGAAAAGGGAACTGCTTCGCAAAGAGTACAGCATAAGTATTCCGGTACACATCAGCCAAGAGATGCAAATGACACTTCCGGAGATGTTCCGAAAAAGGAACAGTCTGAAGCTTTTGGACAGAATGTCCAGAAGTCGAAGCAGTCAGCAAAACGCAGAAATCAAAAGCAGTATCAGAAGCAGGACACTTTTGGACACAGTGAAAATCCTTTCGCAGAGCAGAAGGATTTGAAGTCTGAGAATACGGATGCGGACAGTAAGAGGAAAAGCGATTTTTCGCAGGAAAATAATACTTTTACAGAGGAAGATAATAGGGAGCAGGAGGAACATCAGCAAAAGGATGATTACCACCGCAGGGATACCTACCACCAATCCGAGAAAAAAGGAAAATACCACAGACGGGAGTATCAGAACAGGGAACGTACAAAACAATCTGATTTTGAACGGGATTTCCAAACGAAGGACAAAACCTTTACGGAAGGGATGGAACCGGAGTTTCATGGAAGTAAAAAATTAGATAGACTGCAAAGTAAGGCAGAGAAAGCCGGGAAAAAGACCGAAGATGCAAGAAAGAAGATACCAAAGAAAAAGGAGTATTCCTTTGAGCGTGTCTTTGATGAAAAGACAGGAAAAGCAAAGTATGTGCTGACTGCCGTGGAAAAAGAAAAGCAATTCAAACCGGATAGTCCGGTAAAAGTGGTTGCAGGCAGGGTAGGTGCAGAATATTCCAATTTTGCCCACGGCAAGGTTGCCGAAGTGGAGAAAGAAAATTCTGCCGTGGAAGGAGCACATAAGACGGAGCAGACAGCAGAGGATGTCTATCATTTTGTGAAACGCAACCATAAAAGCGGATTGCAAAGGAAAAAAGAGAAAGTCGCAAAGCTGGAGAAAAAGCAGTTTAAGAAAGAGGTCAATTTCCGGTATCAGAAGTTTTTGGAAGAAAATCCGGAGATGCAGGAAAAGACCCTGAAAAAGCAGATGCAGAAACGATTGCAGAAACAGCGTATCAAGCGGGAGTATGCAAAGGCAAGGCGGGCAGGACAGGCAGCAAAGAATACAAAAGAAGCGGCTGCAAAATCAGCCAATTTTATTACCAAAGTTGCCAAGAAAATACAGGAGATAGCGAGCAGGAATGTTTCACTTTTGGTAACAATCGGTATCTTTGCACTGCTCCTGATTATGATTATGACAGCCATATCGTCCTGTGGGGCGATGTTCTCAGATGGTATGAGTACCACACTGGCAGGAAGTTATATGAGTGTTCCGGCAGAGATTGATGCTGCGGACCTAGCGTTTTCCGAGCTGGAAATGGAATTGCAGAAAGAAATCAATGACATAGAAACGGACTATCCGGATTATGACGAATACCGCTACAATCTGGATGCCATAGGGCATGACCCGTTTGTTTTAATCAGTTACCTGTCGGCAGTACATACGGAATTTACGGCAAGTGAAGTGCAAAGTGAGATAGAAAGCCTTTTTGAAGAAATGTATGAGCTGACCTTAAATCCTACGACGGAAACAAGGACAAGGACTGTCACAAAGACAGGAACGAGAACTGTAACAGACCCGGTAACGGGCGAGGAAACAGAGGAAGAATATGAGTATGAGGAGGAAGAAGAATACACCGTAACCATACTTGAAGTAACACTGACAGCCACCGATCTGGGTGTGGTGGTAGCCGGACACATGAATGAGGAGCAGAAAGAAATCTATGCTCTTTACAATGAAACCCATGGACTGACACAGCAGTTTTATACACCGCTCAATCTGTATTGGTATAGCTATGTGTCGAGTTATTACGGCTACCGTATCAATCCGGTCACAGGGCAGGAACAGTTTCACCGTGGTGTGGACATAGCAGTACCCACAGGGACAACCGTGCTGGCTGCGATGGATGGAACGGTTACAACAGCAACCTATGATGCTTCTTATGGTAATTATGTTGTGATAGAGGACAGCAATGGTTACTGCACCAAGTATGCACACATGGATACATTAAATGTCAGTGCCGGACAGACAGTTACACACGGAACAACCATAGGAACAACGGGAAATACGGGAAGCAGTACCGGAAGCCACCTTCATATCGAGTGTTTGTATAACGGGGAGTATTATAACCCGTTATTTTACTTTGATGTGGGTGAGGGAACTCTTTATGGAGAAAGTCCGGGTGGTGGCGGTTCGCCGGGAAATGTCATACCACCTGATTCCTATGATGATGCAACAGTACAGGCACTAATGGAGGAAGCAGCAAGATATCTTGGCTATCCGTATGTTTGGGGCGGTTCGTCCCCATCCACAAGTTTTGACTGTTCCGGCTTTGTATGCTGGGTATTTACCAACAGTGGCGTACATAATCTGCCAAGAACCACAGCACAGGGCATATATGACCAGTGTACTCCGGTGTCGGCGGCAGATGCCAAGGCTGGGGACATCATCTTTTTTACGGGTACTTACAATTCACCGGGACCTGTCAGCCATGTGGGTATCTATTGCGGAAACGGTGTGATGATACACTGCGGTGACCCAATCAAATATGCTTCTATCAATACACCATACTGGCAGAGCCATTTCTACAGTTTCGGAAGATTAAATTAAAAGCAGGAAGTGAGGATAAATGACAAAGGAAAGAATTGAAAAAGAGCTTCTGAAAGTCCGGGAGCAGCTTGCAGGATTGCAGGCAAGACAAAAGGACTTGGAGGAGCAGTTACAGATGGCAGAGGATGCGGAGAAGATGAAATTCATTGAGAAAAATAAAATCTCTCTGGAACGGTTGATTTTACTGAATAAAGTCAGTGAGGAAGAAATTCTGCATCTGTTAAAGAAAAAGGAACAGGAAGAACAGACACAACAATCAGAAAAGGAGGCAGTAAGCCATGAAAAAAATGAAACTATCATCTAAGGCGGTGTTATCGCTTGTTTTATCAGCAGTTTTGTTCTGTATGCCCGCTTTGGGATTTGCCATGAACGGGAATTATGCAGTGAGTGTTCATGCGGAGGATACAGAGCCGGAAAGTAGTTCGGAGGAAAACAGCACCGAGAATGAGACAGAGCAGGAAAAGGAAAGTGGTTCTGAAGAAAACAGCACGGAAGAGGATACGGTATCCGGTGGTGATGTGAAAGAACCGGAGTGTACCTGTGAGGATAAATGTGGTGCGTATGAATATGACCATAATTGCGAGGTATGCGTGAAGGATTATAAGCTCTGTGCATATAAAAAGCCGAATGTCACAATCCAGATCAATCAGCCGGATGGGTGGAATAATGACAAAGCAACCGTGACATTTACGGTTGCGGATGTGGCACACACAGGAAATTTTGAAATTGCAAAGATACAGGCGAAGGTAGGACAGAATGGAAGCTGGACGGATGTGACAGAGGACAGAAAGCTGGAGGTTTCTGAAAACTGTACGGTGTATGTGCAGGTTACTGACCAGAAGGATCATACCTATGAGAGAAGCCGTGCAATCAAATGTTTTGACACCACAAAGCCTACGCTTAATGCTGCGGTCAGTGACGGACTTTTGAGTGTACAGGTACATGATACGGATTCCGGAGCGAAAGCAGTCTATGTTAACGGATATGAATTTACAGACCTTACAAACGGAACTTTGAATATCCGCCTGCAGCAATTTGATGCGGGGTATGAGTATTTTACCATTTCTGCAATGGACAATGCCGGAAATATGTCGGAGGTCTACAAGACGAAAAATCCATACTACAAAGACCCGGCAGATGAGAGTGATGACAATCCGGCAGAACAGCTTCCGGTCAATGCAGAAGCTACAAAGCCGGGAAGTGCCACAGGAACCGTAACGGAGCATACCAAGACAGACAGTAATGGGAATACCACTTCACAGACAAATCCTGCGGAGCAGAAGAAACAGGCAATGGCGGAAGCGGATGCTTCGGAGAAAACAGAAAATGAGGATAAGGAGAGTAAGCAGTCCGAGCAGGGCAAGGAATTTTATACCATTCAGACAGCGTCGGACAAGGTGTTTTATCTGATTATCGACAGGGATGGAGAGGAAGAAATGGTCTACTTTCTGACAGAGATTACGGAAAATGACTTGCTGAATACCACATCTGATAACAGCGAGACCTTACCGAAAAACTCCGCCGCATTAGAGTCTGCAATCCCGACTTCTGAAAGTGCATTGCCAAATAATAATGCAGAACAGGAAAATAAGCAGGAGGAAGCTGCGGAAGATACAGAGGGAACCGAAGAAGATACAGAAAGCACCGAGGAACCGGAAGAAACGGAGGTTAAAGAGCAGGCAAATCCTATGATCTCCTATATCCTTATGGGAGGTCTTGCAGTGGCAGTAATCGGAGGTGCGTATTATTTCAAAGTGGTACGCAAAAAGAAAGAGGATTTCATCGAGGATGAAGATGAGGACGAGGAAGATAACGAAGAATATGAGAACGAAGATGAGGAATCAGAGGGAAGTTCGGATGATGATTTCTTTGAGGAACAGGAGGAAGAATAATGCAGTTAGTGATAGCGGAAAAGCCAAGTGTGGCACAGTCAATTGCCAAGGTGCTTGGTGCAGATGAAAGAAAAGACGGATACATGGAGGGAAACGGTTCTATCGTTTCATGGTGCGTGGGGCATCTGGTTGAGTTGGCACAGCCGGATGCCTATTCTGATGCATGGAAAAAGTGGACTTACGACAGCCTGCCTATGATACCGGAGCATTGGCAGCATGAGGTCAAGAAAGACACGGTTGCACAGTTCAGGGTATTAAAGGGGCTGATGCATGATACAAGAGTAGACAGCGTGGTATGTGCCACGGATGCAGGACGGATTTTGCGGACATTCAAAATAAAAAAGAATGTGGAGGTAACAGACAATGGCAAAATCATTATTTGAGGAACTGGGCGGCAAATACGAAAGGCAAGGGGATTATTTGATACCGTGCTTAACTGTACCCGCCGAAGAAGAACAGGCAATAGGCATCTGGGGGCAACGGCATTTAGATTATCTAAAACAGTACCGTAAAGTTATGTTGTGGTCAAGCATTTTTGTAACACTTGTGGCTAAAAAATATCTTGTTCCGGCTATGTCACCCTCGCTTCATGTGGAGTGGCATAACCATTATAACTATGTGGGCGCACATAATTGTATTCAACATATGCA
>NZ_JADYUI010000033.1 GCF_021531695.1 Roseburia hominis
CTCCAATTTGGAGATGCAACATTCTCCAAAAATATTTTGCAACTTTTGCCAAAAAACACTTGCAAAAAACAATGGCACTATTTATATAGAAGGAAACAGCACATATACCATAACGGTGGATTCCTACGAAAACACGGCGGATATGTCCGGGGCGCCAAAAACAGATGAATGGAGTAGCTATGAGGTAGAGCGGTCGGAAAATTTGTGATTACCGGCTGTCAAAAACGGAAAAAGGGTGCTAAGTATGGATTACATATGATATAATAAAATAGAAAAAATAGGGATAGAATTTGCAGCTTCGAATGTTCAGGTAAAATTTTTTAGGCATAATGAATATGGAACTTGACATAAAGAAAGGAGCGGAATACGATGAATTATCATAATGAATGGCTTCTTTTGGAGGCAGAAGATGACATTGACAATATGGAGCATCGAAAGGTGACAGAAGAATTCTTGTTCTATCAGGCCGTAATTTCAGGTGATGTAGAAGCAGTAGCGAAGAATTGTGAACAGAAAAGATTTGTAGACAGTGAGGGCGTGGGGACATTGTCTAAAAATGCGGTTACAAATTTAAAATATCATTTTGTGATTTCAACAGCTATGATTACCAGATTGTGTGGGCAAAAGGGAATGGAAATGGAACAGGCTTTTCGAATGAGTGATTTCTATATTCAAAAGCTAGATGATATCCACACGATAGAGGGAGTACAAAGTTTGCATGACGAAATGGTCATGGATTATACGCAGAAAATGAGAAAAATCTGTCGTAATGATACAAAATCAAAACACATCAATGATTGTAAGGAATATATCTATTCCCATATTAAAGAGCGAATCACGATTGAGGATGTAGCAAGTGCATTAGGAGTGTCAGCCAGTTATCTTTCACGATTATTTAAAAAGGAGACTGGAGAGTCCATTAGCTCTTATATTCGGGAGCAGAAGATTGAAAAGGCAAAAAATCTTCTTCAGTATAGTGATTATGCAATGATTGATATTGCAAACCGATTGTCATTTTCTTCACAAAGTCATTTTATACAGCAGTTTCGCGAAACGGTTGGTATGACACCAAAAAAGTATCGTGATTTGAACCAGATGCTTCAGTGGGATGTAAAGAAAGACGATTAGAATGGTAGTTTTTTTGTTATGACGACCGCTAATCAGAGCGAGATGCGCAAAGCGTATCTCGTCTCTGTAGCCCCACATCTGGAGGAAACTGCCGGTGGCAGGTTCCGTAAATCAGGTATCGATTTTGATTGAATTAGATAACCAAGATGACTTCATTCTCATCGTTTAGCAGAGTGGCTGGGATGTAATTATCGGTCAGTTCGGTTCCGTTTAGCAGAAGCTTTTCGCATCCGTTTTCTTTTCCATTCGGGTTTTCTACAACGATGTGAAGATGCTTTCCACGGAAATCCTTATCCATTTCAAAGTGTTTCCAGGTTTTTGGAATAGATGGAGCTAATTTTATGCCCTGTAAGTCAGGACGAAGTCCCAGGATACCTTCGACACAGCCAACCATAACGGTTGATGCGGTTCCAGTCAGCCAATGTACATGGGAGCGACCGTGGTGTTTGCTGGCTTTTCCTTCTGTAAATTGTCCGTAGCAATATGGTTCCAAATGCCGGATTTCTGCACGGTCATTTTGGGCAGACGGAGCATTTTCCATAAAGTACATAAAAGCACGGTCACCATGTCCGCGTAGAGCCTCAGCGAGAATCAGCCAACCCTGTGATTGGGAGAAAATCCCTGCATTCTCTTTGGTTCCCTGGTTATAAATGACGGCAAGTGCGCCGTCAAAAGCATTTGCGTGATATGGTGGATCCATCAGGATAGCACCATATTCTGTATTCAGGCGTTCATAAACATTTTGTAATGCCGTATCTGCCTGTTTTTCAGAGGCGAGTCCGCTGATGACAGCCCAGCTTTGCGGATTCAACCACATATTGGCTTCTGGATCGGAGGAGGCACCTATTCGCTCCCCATCTTCTGTGTAACCACGGATAAAGCGGTCATTATCCCAGCACAGCTTTTGAATCTTTTCTCCCATTTCAGACTGTTTTTCATCCAAATAGTTGATATAATCTGTATCCTGTTTGCATTCAGCAAATTTCTTTAGAATCCCCATGGCGAAATAAAACTGCAATGCAACGAAAGAAGATTCTCCGTTTGCACCAAGGCGCAGGCAATCGTTCCAGTCTGCATAAAGTCCGGCAGGCATACCGTGTGGTCCGAGATGATCCAAAGAGAATTGAATGGCACGTTTTAGATGTTCATATACGCTCCCTTCGTCCTTATTTGCAAAAGGAATGACTTCATCCAGAAAGGCAAGGTTGCCTGTTTCAGCAATATATTTGTAAATGGTTGGAAAAAGCCAAAGTGCATCGTCTGCACGATATGCAGGATGGCCAGTCTCCTTTACATAGGAAGCATCATCTGGTGTGTCTTCATGACCGGGATTATGTGTAAATTTAACCAGCGGAAGACCACCACCATTGTTTACCTGGGCAGAGAGCATGAAACGGATTTTTTCCACTGCCATTTCCGGTGCAAGGTGGATGATACCCTGTATGTCTTGTACCGTATCACGGTATCCATAACCATTGCGTAGTCCGCAGTAAATGAAAGAAGCAGCGCGAGACCAGATAAAGGTTATAAAGCAATTATATGCATTCCAAGTATTTATCATCGTGTTGAATTCAGGACTTGGGGTGTTTACCTTCAGGTGGTCTAACTTCTCATACCAGTTTTTCTTTAAGGCATATAGTTCCTTTTCTACTGTTTGGGCAGGATTATTATAATTTTCAATAATTGCAGCAGCTTCATCAGAATATTTCATTCCAAGCAGATAAACGACGGTTTTGGTTTCGCCCGGAGCCAGAGTAATCTGACATGAGAGAGCACCGCAGGAATTCTCATTATAGCTGTTTACATTTCCAAGATTTCCGGATACTACGCCTTGTGGATTGCCATATCCGTGATATTTTCCGATGAAGTGCTCTTTGTCGCCGCAGAAGGAAGAAACAGGAGCGCCTGCAAGTCCAAAGAAACGTTCTGTTACATTCTTTTCGTCTACTTTTTCATCATCCGGAAGTGCGTCCAGATTCCCGTGGATTTGTTGCATAATCCGGTTCTTTTCAAACAGAGTTCTTGAGATGAATAGGGAATATTGCAGATTTACCTGATCCTGTTCGTAATTACTGTGATTGGTAAATTCTGCGTATCCGGTTAAGGTCAGATTTCTTTGGCGAGTTGTATTATTGGTTACAGATAAAGCCCATACTTCGTAGGATTTTTCCAAGGGAACATAATAAGAGGCTTTTGTTTGAATACCATCATAGGTGGCGTTCATTGTTGTATATCCGATGCCATGACGGCATTCGCTTTTATAGTTGTCTAAATCTTTCCCAACTGGTTGCCAGGAAGCAGACCAGTAATCCGCAGTGTCATTATCGCGAATGTAAAGGTAACGACCAGGCTGATCAAAATTATTAAAAACATAGCGAAGAATACGTCCATTTGCCCCGGATTTTGCAAAACTGTAGCCTCCGGCATTATTTGAGATGATTGCCCCATAGCCCGGGTCTCCCAGATAGTTTACCCAGGGTGAAGGTGTATCAGGGCGTTCAATTACATATTCGCGATTTTTGTCATCAAAATATCCATATTTCATTTTATTAGGTTCATCCTTTCTACTTGGTTATGCTAATGTTATGATAATTTTATGTGGTTCATCTGACAGGTTGGAAATTGATTCTTTCGGGAAAATTAGGTAGGATTCCTCGCTGACAGGAAGTTTTTTGCCGTCGCAGACGGCGGAAGTAATGGTATAATCGCCAAAATCTTTAAAATTTTTATTGGTGTAAATAATTGTAAATTCCTTTCTGGAAAAGGAGGTTGTAATAGAAGCAACGCCATCCTTGTCGAACTGATGTGCTAAAAGTTTTGGATACAAAACAAGATTGCCGTTTTCACCCTGTACGCCAAAAACTTGTGTAATCATGGTCATCATAAACCAACTCGCGGCTCCGGTCAGATAGGAATACATTCCCCGACCATCGGAGCGGAAATATTCTGGAATACCCGGATAAATATGGCTGGTATCAAAATCGAGGGCAGTATCTGCAAGTGTACTGAGTGCCTTAAAGCCTTCTTTTACAAATCCACGGCGATATAGTGCATTTGCGTACATGACGGTCATATGGGAAAAGACAGCCCCGTTTTCTTTTTCGCCGTAGGCAAAGCCAAACATGCGTCCCATGTCAAATTTCAGCTCGTGAAAATCAGTATTCAGACGATAACCGCCGATTTCTTTCTGATAGAGATAGCGATCAGCGCTCTTTGTGATTTTCTGAACCTGAGCATTGGTTGCGACGCTGCTCATAATGGAAAAAACCTGACCGGTTAGCATCATGCGCACCTGGTCATTAAAGTATCCTTCCACGGCTTGACCGTGGTTGTCATAGTAACTGTTAAACCAACCTTCTCCATCTTTTCCTTCAATCCATTCGTGTGTCCTTAAGTAATCCATTAGCCAGTTTGCTTTTTGGACAAGGTTCATTGCAAGGGCGGAAAGAGGGAAAGATTTGCGCCTGCCGCTGATGTTGTGGATACAGCGTGAGGTAAAAGTGTCCAGAATTTCATGTTTCTGGTCAATGTTTTCATAAGTTTCCGTATCATTACGTAATAGTATTTCAAGTTCTTCCATAAGTTCAACAGAGTGCGTTGCCGACGCATTGTCTAAAAGCCGAATCATTGCGGCAAGTTCCAGCAGGTTTCCGGCGTAGGCACAGGTGAAGGCAACACTTTCACCGCGTTCTGAAGCCATATCCAGAGCATCATTCCAGTCAGCACCGCGCAGGCGGTAGATATTGTGTTCTCCTACTTCGTAAAAAGCGGTAAGTTGTTGGATTAAAAGGTGCTCCAGAATGCTTCCTGTATAAACTTCATTTTTGTCTGTGCGCTGCTTGTTTCCATAAGTTCCATTCCAAAGCGAGTCTTTTTTAGTTCCGCGCATGACCTGCATATCTTTAAAATAAGGAACTTCTTTATTTAGAATTTCAATATCTCCGGTCTGGTCAATGTAGAGTTTTGTGGTTATTTGCGGCCAGAGTGCGTGGTCCATCCATACTCTGGAAATGCCATTACGGTCTGCAATGAAGTTACCGTCTCCGTTTCCGATGATTGTTGCATTTGTTCCGTCAATACGGACACCTCCATAGTTTTTGGTAATCATTTCTCCCACATTTTTTGGATCTAACAGTAAAAGTGAGAGGCAATCCTGCCAGAGATCTCGCCATCCACGTCCGCCGCGGCCGTAGTCGTGGTGTGGGAGGAAAGAGCATCCAAATAATCGGCGGAGAAATGGTTGGAAACTGATCCATTTCATTAGAGCGTCAAAATCACTATTTCCGGTATGGTAGTTTACGGAAACTTTCTTCTGCCAGTATGCTTTTGTTTCTTTCAAAGCTTTTTTCACTTTGGCTGCAGTATTATATTTTTCAAGAATTTTGGAAATATCCTTCTCGTTGTCTTCAACACCCAGCAAAACAATGTAATCTGCTTTTTCGCCCGGCTCAAGTAAACGTTTTGAAAAACGGAAAGCTCCCATCGCTTCTTTCCCGGCTGCCCTACCGAAAGCAGGACAGCCTTCATATTGTTCATAAACGGAGCGTGGATGGGTATATGTTCCACCTTCACCGATAAAGTCTTCAACAGTTGGATAGAAACTTACAGGTGCTTCATTATTGCCGGTGCAGCCCATTACATAATAAATGTGATTATTTGGACGGTGTCCTTTCTCATCGAAGGACATGGTCGGGCTTACAAGGACGCCATATTCGGTAGTCTTAATGCGATGTAGCATGGAGGTTACATTACGGTGATCTCTGATATTATCAGCACTGCGCCCATAGATTGGAATAGCAGCATAAGGTGTAAGTTCCTGCGATGTCTTGGATATGTTTTCTACAGTCACATATAAAATCTCTACATTATTATCTTTTGGAATAAAGGAGGTAACGCTTGATTTTAATTGAAAGACTTTTGAAGAACGCGTTACTGTCTGCCACATGAATCCGGCACTCAGTTCGCTTTCATCTTGGTTGACAGAAAATTTTGCGGCTTCCTGGCATGCGGAAGCGCCTGTTGCGGAATATGCCTGAAAGTCGTCTGTTGCAAACCAGAAGTTCCGTACGGAACGATTATTATGAAGATTTTCAGAACTAGTGGGTTCTAAAAGGAATGTTTCCTGGTCTATTTTAGCGTCGCCACCCAGATTTGGTGTAACAGCACTTTTTAATCCAGTCTCTGAAGCGAGAGGAAAGTACAGATAGCTGATATTTTCCGGTTGTTTTATGGAAAAACTGCCGTGCTCATCAATGAATTGTAAATGTTTCAACTTTATGAGTCTCCTTCCTACTATAGTATTATTGTTTACAAGCATGATATAGTATAATTTGGGATGAGGGAATCAGATATTTGAGAAAAATATCAGAATCATGACCTAAAAAAGGAGAATGTTAAAAATATGTCATGAATTTGATATTTTGTTTGGATTTGTAATATATAAACAAAAATAAATGCACTATGATTCAGATATCATAACAATTTAACAAGTGAGGAGGATTTTTAAATGAAGAAGAAAATTGTTAGTACTCTGCTGGTAGCAGCAATGGTTGCAGGTACATTGACCGGCTGTGGCAGTAAAAACAACTCGGAAACAGGCAACACGGCAACGGGTGATGCGAAAGACGGGGCAACAGAGACAGCCGTAGCTTCAGATGGAGACGAAGGCAAGGTAATCAATATCTACTCTTGGAATGATGAGTTTCGTACGCGTGTAGAGGCAGTTTACCCGGAAGTAGAAGAAACATCTAAAGATGGAACAGTGACAACATTAAAAGACGGAACAGAGATTCACTGGATTGTAAATCCGAACCAGGATGGTGTGTATCAGCAGAAGCTGGATGAAGCATTGCTTCAGCAGGCAGATGCACCAGCAGATGAGAAAATTGATATCTTCTTATCAGAAACGGATTATGTCAACAAGTATACAGATGCAGATGCAGATGTTGCAATTCCACTTACAGATCTTGGAATTGATCCGGATACAGACCTTGCAAACCAATACAGCTTTACGAAAGTAGTTGCTTCTGATGCAAATGGCGTTCAGAGAGGCTCTACATGGCAGTGCTGTCCTGGTGTATTGGCTTATCGCCGTGATATTGCCAGAGAAGTATTTGGTACGGATGATCCGGCAGCGATTGGTGAAAAGACAAAAGACTGGGATGCCATGAAAACAACAGCGGAAGAATTAAAAGCAAAAGGATATTACACATTTTCATCTTATGCAGATACATTCCGCTTATATGGAAACAGCATTGCAAATTCATGGGTTCAGCCGGGTGAAACTACTGTAACGGTCGATCCGAAAATCATGGATTGGGTAGATGATTCAAAAGAATGGCTGGATGCAGGATACCTTGACAAGACGGTTAAAGGACAGTTTAACGATGATTGGAACAAGGCAATGGGATCTTCTTCAAAAGTATTCTCATTTCTTCTTCCAGCATGGGGAATTGATTTCGTGTTGAAACCAAACTGGGATGGCGCAGATGGTGAATGGGCAGTAACAACTCCGCCACAGGAATACAACTGGGGCGGCTCCTATGTTCATGCCTGCACAGGTACAGATAATCCAGAACATGTAAAAGAGATTATTCTTGCAGTAACAGCCGATGAAGATAATTTGCTTAAGATTTCGAAAGATTATTCTGACTTTACGAATACACAAAGCGGTATGCAGCAGGCAGCAACAGATGCAAGCTTCGCATCAGAATTCCTTGGAGGACAGAATCCATTTGAATATTTTGCACCAGTTGCAGAGGGAATTCAGATGGCACCGCTTTCTGCGTATGATCAGGGATGTGTTGAATTGATTCAAAACGCTTTCAGCGATTACTTCCAGGGTGATGTTGATTATGACAAAGCAAAAGAAAACTTTGAAATAGCAATTAAAGAGCGTTATCCGGAAATCACAGAGGTTAAGTGGCCAGAATAAAAAAGAATTCTGCATAATCTGTGGGGCAGTAATGCCCCACAGATTATATAAAGGAAGGAGTAGAAAATTGTGAAAACAAAAAGAAAAGGCGTTAGTTATGCAAAATGGGGATATATATTTATTATTCCATTTTTTCTCATCTTTTTTATTTTTTCTATGATTCCTATGGTGGATACGGTTCGTTATAGTTTTTTCGAATATTACCGCTCTGGAATCAAGGAAATAGGTCCGAATTTTATTGGAATTGAAAATTACAAAAGCCTGTTGGATTCAGACATGATTAAATATGCAGGGAATACTTTGATTATGTGGATTATAGGCTTTGTTCCGCAGATTGTAATTGCATTGCTTCTGGCATCATGGTTTGCAGATGTCCGTTTAAAGATTCGCGGGGAGCGTTTTTTTAAGGCAGTTATATATCTTCCAAACCTGATTATGGCATCAGCATTTGCAATGTTGTTCTTTACCATGTTCTCTACCAATGGACCAGTTAATTCCATTCTGATGTCTTTGGGATGGATAAAGAGTCCAATTGATTTTATGGGTTCTGTCTTAGGAACCAGATCGTTGGTCGGATTTATGAATTTCCTGATGTGGTTTGGTAATACAACTATCATGCTGATGGCTGCAATTATGGGAATCAGTACAGATATTTTTGAGGCATCAGATTTGGATGGCTGCAACAGTATACAGCGGTTTTTCTATATTACATTGCCGATGATTCGACCGATTCTTGCATATACCTTGATTACATCCATTATCGGTGGACTTCAGATGTTTGATGTTCCGCAGATTTTGACAAATGGAAAAGGAAACCCAGATCGTACCTCCATGACCTTAATTATGTTTTTGAACAGTCATTTAAAGAGTAAGAATTATGGTATGGCAGGCGCTCTGTCTGTTTTCCTGTTTATTATCAGTGGTATATTATGCTTTGTTGCATACCGCATCACAAATGACAGTGACCCGGACGGTTCAAAAGCAGCAGCAAAACGGAAAAAGAAAGAGGAGAGAAAGAGGAGGAAATAAGATTATGATATCAAAAAAACCAAAGCGTATTCAAAATATCTTTGTGTATGCAGTGCTAATTGTTTTGTCGTTTATGTGTCTGTTCTTCTTCTACATATTGATTATAAATGCGACTCGTTCACATGCAGATTTGCAGAAGGGATTTTCAGCACTTCCAGGAACGCATTTTTTAGAGAACCTGAAAAATGTTGCAAATGATGGAACATTTCCGATGTTTCGCGGTATTCTCAATAGTTTGATTGTTTCAGGCTGTAGTGCAGCGCTTTGTACATATTTCTCAGCGCTGACAGCGTATGGGCTATATGCATATGAATTTAAACTGAAAAAGGCGGCGTTTACCTTTATCATGGCGATTCTTGTAATGCCGACGCAGGTCACGGCAATGGGATTTTTACGTTTGATTACAAAAATGGGATTGTATGATTCATTGCTTCCATTGATTATTCCGTCTATTGCATCTCCGGCAGTATTTTATTTTATGTACAGTTATTTACAGTCGTCACTTCCATTGTCTTTGGTGGAGGCAGCAAGAATTGACGGTTCAGGAGAATTTCGGACGTTTAATCAGATTGTAATGCCAATTATGAAACCGGCGATCGCAGTGCAGGCGATTTTTACATTTGTCGGTTCATGGAATAATTACTTTGTTCCGGCATTGGTTATCCAGTCAAAAAATAAGATGACAGTGCCGATTTTAATTGCAACACTTCGCGGGGCAGATTATCTGACTTTTGATATGGGTAAAGTGTATATGATGATTTTCGTAGCGATTATACCTATCGTTATCGTGTATTTATTCCTTTCTAAGTATATTATTGCGGGTGTGACACTTGGCGGTGTAAAAGAATAAAGGAGAAAATGTGACAAAGATGAACTGGATTTATAGCGGAACAAGAGATGAAAGACCTTCAGAACGAGAACTTTTGCATGGTAGATTAGCGAGAAACATGGCCACAGAAGGGATGGTTCTGCTTAAGAATGAAAATATACTTCCACTTGATGAATCTGTTTCCATTGCACTGTTTGGAAGTGGCGCTGCGGAGACGGTAAAAGGCGGTATTGGTTCAGGTGATGTAAATAGTCGGGTAAATGTGTCAATTTATCAGGGCTTAAAAGATGCGGGCGTATCAATTACAAGTGAGGAGTGGATTACGGATTTTATAATACGTTACGAGTCTGCCAGAAATGCATGGAAACAAAAGATTTTAGAGGATGCAAAGAAGGTAGAAAATCCGTTTGATGCATATTCTGCAAATCCATTTTCATTTCCGGAAGGGCGTAGAATAAAGGCAACAGATATTAAGGGGGCTTTTGCGGCAGTTTATGTGCTCAGCCGTATTTCCGGCGAAGGTAAGGATCGTCGTAAGGAAGAAGGCGATTACTATTTAAGTAAACAGGAACGGGAGGATATTCTATATCTTGATAGAGAGAATATACCGGTCATACTCGTTTTAAACGCTGGAGGACCGGTAGAATTGACTGATATTTTGGAAAAGACGACTAATGTTAAAGCAATTTTAAACATTTCCCAGCCTGGGCAGGAAGGCGGTCATGCGGTGGCAGATATTTTGCTTGGGAAGGCAGTGCCGAGTGGCAAACTGACAACAACATGGGCAAGACACTATGAAGATTATCCCACATCTGGGGAATTTAGTTATTTAAATGGAAATTTAAAAAGAGAAGAATATAAAGAAGGTATTTATGTCGGATACCGTTATTTTGACAGTTTTGGAATACAGCCTCTTTTTCCGTTTGGTTATGGGCTTTCTTATACGGATTTTTCTATAAAATATGAAGAACTTCATGTGGCAGAAGAAGAATTGGAAATTTCTGTTCTAGTAACAAACACAGGAAAGAAATATTCCGGCAAAGAGGTTGTGCAGGTTTATGTAACGCTTCCACAGACAGGGTTTCAGAAAGAATATAAAAGGTTGGTCGGTTTTGTAAAAACGGATGATATAAAACCGGGAGAGACACAGAAACTGACGGTGGTGGTGCCGCAAAAGCAACTTGCAAGTTTTTCGGAGAAGACACACGCGTGGGTGATTGAGGCAGGAAATTATGGTGTGTGGATAGGAAAACACTCTGAAGAACTTTGCTTAGAAGCAGTAGTTGAAATCGCAGAAACGGTGGTGCTTGAAAAAACGGAGAAAATTTGTCCGAAGACTGCTACTTTTGAAGATATCAAAGCACCTGCATCGTTGGAGAAGAAGGCGTCTGAATGGATTTCCGAGGCAAAAAAACAGAAAGTTCCGTTTTTTCATTTTGTACCGCAGAGAGAGATGAGACAAGAGGAAAAAAAGGTTTTTTTAAAAACGCTTGCGTCTGAACTGCCTGTGGAGGAGTTAATATCTTTATTGTATGGAAATATTACCGATGGAGCCAGTACGCTTGGTTCGGCGGGAATCCATGTGCCTGGGTCAGCCGGAGAAACGACTGGAAGATTAGAAGATAAATATGGAAAGCGTTCTTTGATTTTGGCGGACGGTCCAGCGGGGCTACGGTTAAGTCAGAGTTATGAGGTAGATCGAGAGACAGACACTATTTATGGAATGGGTGTTTTGGGCTCACTGGAAAATGGTTTTTTGGAGCCAATGGTACATCATGACGGTGCAGATACATATTATCAGTATTGTACAGCATTTCCAGTAGAAACAGCACTGGCGCAGACTTGGAATCTTGAGCTAATGTACCAATTTGGACGTACTGTTGCAACAGAGATGAAAGAATTCCATGTGGATTTATGGCTTGCGCCGGGGCTTAATATTCATCGAAATCCGTTGTGTGGACGTAATTTTGAATATTATTCGGAGGACCCGTTTCTTTCCGGTATGATGGCTGCTGCAGTAACATGTGGCGTACAAAGTAGAAAGGGATGTGGTGTGACGATTAAGCATTTTGCATGCAATAATCAGGAAGATAATCGGATGGGAGTGGATGCTTGTGTTTCCGAAAGGACACTGAGGGAAATTTATCTCCGTGGATTTGAAATTGCTGTGAAACAGAGCGCTCCGGTTGCAATTATGACATCATATAATTTAATTAATGGTGTCCATGCGGCCAACAGCTATGATTTGTGTACTGCAGTTGCCCGCAAGGAGTGGGGATTTGAGGGCGTGATTATGTCTGATTGGAGTACAACGGCTCCACAGGATGGAAGTATTCCGTGGAAGTGTGTGGCAGCAGGAAATGATATTATTATGCCTGGAAATCCGAATGATGATAAAGATATACGCTGTGCATATTCTACGGGTGAACTTTCCGAAGAAGCGATTCGTGATTGCGCAGAGCGTATACTTACGCTGATTGATAAATTGGATATATGAAATGTGTAATGTCTTTGTAGACAGAAAACGGGTTCTAACAGGAGAAAGCGAGTATGAAGGAGAGAAAGATTGTCAAACTGATCTGTGCAGTGCTTTGCGGTGCAATGCTCTGTGGATGTGGTAATAGAGCAGGCACGGAGATGCCAGAGCAGATGAGTGGCGGTGAAGCGGAAGGTAGAGTTGTAAATATCTATTGTTGGAATGATGAATTCAAAGGAATCTATGAAGCTTATGCAAAGGATCTGGAAGAGAAACATCATGTAGAGGTTAATTTTGTTGTGATTTCCAGTGCTCATAATGCGTATCAGATTAATCTGGACGAGGCACTTCAACAGCAGAACGAGGCAATTGACGATGATAAAGTGGATTTGTTTTTAATTGAAGCAGACTATGCTGGAAAGTATATTAAATCGGAATATGCGCTAGATGTGCAGGGCGATGTTGGGCTGACGGCGAATGAGCTGAGTGGTCAGTATGATTATACGAAAAAGATCGTAAGTGATGATGGCATTCAAAAGGGAACCACATGGCAGGCAACACCTGGACTTTTTGCATACCGCAGATCGATTGCAAAGCAGGTGCTTGGTACAGATGATCCGGATCAGGTGCAAAAGAGACTGGCAGACTGGAATGGATTTGATCAGGTGGCTGAGCAGATGCATCAGGCTGGGTATTATATGCTGTCAGGATATGATGATTCCTACCGGGCATTTTCGAATAATGTGTCATCGCCATGGGTGAAGGACAATAAAATTGTGATTGATCCGAGTATTCAGAGATGGATTGAGCAGACAAAAAGTTATTCAGATAACAATTATTCTAATCATACAACGCTCTGGACGCCACAGTGGAGTCAGGATCAGGGACCGGATGGAAAGGTGTTTGGATTTTTTTATTCCACATGGGGTATTAATTTTACGTTGATGGGAAATGCACTTGCAGACAGCAGTGCTCCGGCAGAGAAAGGAAATGGAATTTATGGAGATTATGCAGTATGCGAGGGGCCACAGGCATATTATTGGGGTGGAACATGGATGTGTGCTGCAAAAGGCACTGATAATATTCCGTTTATCCGGGATCTGATGTACCGTCTGACCTGTGATGCGGATACAATGAAGCAGATCACACTGGATACGCAGGATTATACAAACAACCAGAAGGCAATGGAAGAAATCGCTGCAAGTGATTATGGCTCAGATTTTCTTGGTGGACAGAATCATATTGCGCTGTTTGCAGAGGCTGCAAAGAAAATTGATATGAGTAATATCTCCGATTATGACAAGGACTGCAATGAGCTGATACAAAAGGCACTGCATCCATATTTTGACGGAGAAATCTCTCTGGAAGAGGGAATGCAGGACTTTTACAGTCAGATGAAGGCATTATATCCGGAATTGTCGGAGTAAGCCGATGAGGTGTTGGAGATAATGGAGGTAATCCGTATGAAACAGTTGAATAATATCAGTATTAAGTTAAAAGTTATGTTTCCAATCGGAATTCTTGGGCTTGTAATACTTCTTGCAAGTAGTATCAGTCTGAGCGATACAAGGCGGCTCCGTGATACCGGTATGGTAATATCAGATGATTGCTCCAAAAGCGTCGAGCTTCTTATGAATATGTCTGTGGAACTTGAGTCTCTGGGTAAAAATATGTATGGACACTGCGATGCAGAAAATTCTATTACTAAGGACAGTTTTGCATCTGTAATCAATGAAAAGCTGGAATCCATGCATGGATATTTTGAGGAATACAAAAAGCAACCGCTTACAGAGCGTGAGGTGGAGTATTTTGGTGCGATGGAGGAAAAATTCGATAAATATGAGCAGGGAATGAAGGACGTTCTTGACGCAAGCACAAAGGGAGACTCGGAACAGGCAGTGAAAGTAATTGATGTCGTGCAAAAACCGGCAGAGGACTATCTCGCCAAGAAGATCGACAGTTTAATTACTATGAGAAACGAAGCAATGCAGGAGGCACTTTCCGCACAGCAGTCAGCATATATAGAGGCGAGAAATTCATCAATTATGTTTATTGCGGTATCGTTGGTTGTAATTTTTATTTCTCTTATTATCTGCATGCGTGGAATCGTTGCACCGATGGAGTATATCAGTAAAACACTGCAGAAAATAATCCGGGACATTGAAAACAATGAGGGAGATTTGTCTGTGCGTCTTAAGGTTTCGGGAAAGGATGAGATAGGAACAGTCGAAAGAAATGTCAATGCATTTATTCAAACATTACAAAATGTAATGGAACGAATTTCGGACAGTTCCAGACAGATAAATGAAATTGTATCTGAGGTGGATGATAAGATTCGAAGTTCAAATGAGAAATCTGACGATATTTCAGCAGTCATGGAACAATTATCAGCTTCTATGGTATCCGTGACAGATACAGTGGCAGGAATTTCTGAGGATATGAAAGAAATTGAGGAGCAGGCAAAGGAGTTGTCGGAGCGTTCTGATCATATGCTGGCATATTCGAATACTATGAATAAATCTGCCAATGAATTGAAAGAGGATGCAATCGCCAATAAACAGAATACCGACCGGATGGCAAATGAAATTATTGAGCGGTTGCAAAAAACAATTGAGGATAGCAGACAGGTGGAAAAGGTCAGCGAGCTTACCAATGATATCTTAAACATTGCGGATCAGACCAACCTCCTTGCACTAAATGCGTCGATTGAAGCTGCGAGAGCAGGACAAGCAGGACGTGGCTTTGCAGTTGTTGCATCTGAAATTGGACAGCTTTCGGAATCCAGTCGTGATGCGGCAGTGAATATTCAGGCAATCAATAAGACTGTTATTGAGACCGTACAGGGGCTCATTCGCAATTCGAGCGAACTCGTAAGTTATATACAGGAAAATATTCTTCCGGATTATGACAAATTTGTATCCGCAGGAGAGCAGTACAATGATGATGCGGTGTATATTCATGGTGTCGTAGAGAAGTTCTATGAAATGTCAGATGATTTAAGACAGCGCACAGTTCATATAATGGATTATATCGAAAATATTCTCTGTGCGGTAAGGGAGAGCTCAGAGGGAATCAACCTCGCGGTCTCAAATACTGCAAATCTTTCTGGCGAAATCAGTAATATCTCAGGAAAGATTATGCAAAATAAAGTGGTTGCGGATGAATTGAATGCTGAAGCAGAGCATTTTATGTAGCATTACAGTTCATATACCATCTTCAGATAATTGCTAAGAGGAGTAGTCATGAAAAAATGTAAATATTGATCTGCTATGATAATGACTGGGCTGAAGACTCTTGGATGAGCTTTCAGCCTTCGTTGCTTTATCATATCTTTGGAGGTGAGAACTCTTGTTATGCTTAAATGGTATAAAATTATAGCGTTGTGCTTATCAAGAATTCAGGATGCTTCAAGCATTGATTTTGTATCAGAGCTTAATGAAAAGCTAAGTAAATTGGGATATAAGATTTTTCTTTTTCATATTAGCACGGACTTATATTGGAGCGAGAATAATGAAGATTCGGAGATTATGGTCTATGAACTAATAGATTATTCCATAGTTGATACCATTGTTATTATGGATGAAAAAATAAAGGATTGTTCTTTATCAAAACATCTCATTATAAATGCTAAAATGTCAGACGGCACATTGTGGGAGGTGCAAACCGCACTTTGATTTCAGTGAAAATCCCTCTCCGATTGTGCCGTATCGGAACTTGCCGCAGACTCTCTGCGGAATGACCGTAGACTGTCGTAGCCTTGTTTGAAGGGCAGCTAGTGTACTGACATATTGATATTTAGTTAAATATTCCTAGCTATTATTGCCGTTTTCTGGTATAATAAAAGAAACGGCGGTGATTTCCTATGGCAAGACCCAAAAAGTATAAAATAGAACTTACGGATGATGAATTAAAAAGCCTAAAATCTGTCATCCGAAAAAATAAAATATCTAAAACAATTCGATGCAGATGCCAGATCATTATTGACCTGGATGAGTCACACGGAAAAGTATTGACTCATGAACAGTCTTCAAAATCAAATGGTGTATGTATGGCAACAGTAACCAATACCGTGAAAAAGTATTTTGAAGGTGGTATTGACGCAGTAACTGAGTTTAAGCGTAATGTTAATTCTGATAATGCAAGGCGTGTACTCGATGGACGTGCCGAAGCACGCATCATCGAACTTGCCTGTGGCCCGGTGCCGGAAGGACATTCAAGATGGACCATCCGATTGCTGGAAGAGAAATCAAGAATTGTTCTTGAGACTCCTGTCAGCCGTGAGGCAATCCGGAGAGCCTTAAAAAAAACCAACTTCGACCTCACAAAAACGACTACTGGTGCATCCCTACAAAAGACGATGCCGAATTTATAGCATGTATGGAAGATGTCCTTGATGTATATGAACTCCCATACAATCCCAAAAGGCCAGTTGTTTGCATGGACGAAAAGCCTTACCAGTTATTGGACGATGCAAGGGAACCACCGCCCATGCGTCTAGGCGACAATCAGAAAATAGATTCTGAATATATCAGGAATGGCACCTGCAGTATATTTGCCTTTGTCGAACCGCTTGGAGGCACTCACCATGTGAGTGTGCGAGAACACCGTACTGCCTTTGATTGGGCAGAAGAGATAAAATATCTTGTTGATGTCATGTATCCGGATGTGGAAAAGATAATTCTTGTAATGGACAACCTCAACACCCATAAACCTGCATCCTTGTACAAAAGGTATCTGGCAGAGGAGGCAAGAAGGATTATCAAGCGTCTGGAAATACACTATACCCCCAAGCATGGAAGCTGGCTTGACATTGCGGAAATAGAACTGAATGTGATGACCAGGCAATGTTTGGCACGAAGAATCGAAAATATTGCGAAGCTTCGTGAAGAATTAGCTGCATGGAAGGTCGAGCGTAATACAATCGCGGCAAAAGTTAATTGGCAGTTCCGAACCACCGATGCCAGAGTAAAGTTGAGTTCATTGTATCCTAAGTTTACAACAGCTTCCGAATAGGAAGTTGTTGTAATACTAAATATCAATGTGTCAGTACACTAGTACAATGCATTTCCACTGTTGACATTTTTCGCTTGTAGTGCTAGAGTATATAGGCAAAACAGAAAGATTATGGAAGGAATGATTAGTATAACTATTGGTTATGCCTTCTAAAACCAGATTTTAGAATCTGAGTTTCTGTTTTATATTATTCACGAGGAAAGGTGAGAAAATGAACGGTTTAGTAATTATCTTAATTGGAATTGTTGCATTGGGCGCCGGCTATCTTTTTTACGGACGCTGGCTTGCCAAAAAGTGGGGGATTGACGTAAATGCGAAAACTCCTGCTTATCAGTTTGAAGACGGCGAAGATTATGTACCATCTTCAAAATTCACAGTATTCTCCCATTAGTTTTCATCCATCGCAGGCGCAGGCCCTGTCACAGGACCGATTCTGGCATCCGTATTCGGATGGGTTCCGGTTTTGTTATGGCTGGATCATCGGTGGATTATTCTTCGGTGCGGTACAGGATTTTGGTGCACTGTATGCATCTGTTAAGAATGAAGGAAAATCCATGGGTATGCTGATTGAAAAGTATATTGGAAAGACAGGAAGAAAGCTTTTCATGCTGTTCTGCTTGTTATCGCAGCCTTCACAGATATGGTTGCAGGTACTTTCAATGCATTCCCGGTAGACGCAGCAACCGGAGCTGCAGTGACAGACCCGGTATTTGCAAATGGAGCAGCAGCTTCTGTTTCCATGTTATTTATCTTGTTTGCTATTATTCTTGGGCTTGTTCTGAAAAAGACAGGAAAAATCAACGAAGTATTAAAAGGTGTAATCGCTGTTGCGTTAATCGTGGTTATGTTTGCAATCGGTATGAATCTTCCGATTTATGCTTCCAAGTCTGTATGGATTGGCATCATCATGGTTTACCTGTTTTTGGCATCTGTATTGCCGATGTGGTTATTGATGCAGCCGAGAGATTACATGACAACCTATATGCTGCTCGGTATGATTCTCGGAGCAGTGGTTGGTATCATTGTTGCACATCCGTCCATGCAGCTCAATGCATTTAACGGATTTGCCTTAACTGGAGCAGACGGAAGTACTTCTTATCTGTTCCCGACTCTGTTTGTAACGATTGCCTGTGGTGCAGTTTCCGGATTCCATAGCCTGGTTTCTTCCGGTACTTCATCTAAGACCATCAGCAATGAAAAGGATATGCCGATGGTAGGTTACGGCGCAATGGTGGTAGAGTCACTGCTTGGAATTGTAGCATTGGTAGTTGTTGGTGCAGTTGCAGTAAATGGCACAAAGCCGGATGGAACACCATTTTCTATCTTTTCATCAGGTGTCGCAGGCTTCCTTGAAATGCTCGGTGTACCGAACACAGTTGCAACAGTATTTATGACCATGTGTGTATCTGCTCTGGCACTTACTTCCTTGGATTCCGTAGCACGTATCGGACGTATGTCTTTCCAGGAATTGTTCTATGACGATACAACTGATCCGGAAAAAATGGATGGTTTACATAAAGTTTTAACTAATAAATATTTTGCAACCATCATTACGCTGTTCTTCGGATGGCTTCTGACTCTTGGCGGTTATAACAATATCTGGCCGTTGTTCGGATCTGCAAACCAGCTTCTTGCAGCTATGGTACTGATTGCTCTTGCTGTATTCTTAAAAACGACAGGACGTACCGGATGGACTTTATATGTTCCGATGTTTGCAATGCTTGCAGTAACCTTCACTGCATTGGTTCAGAAGACCGTTGCACTGGTAAGAAACGTTGCAAACGGCAGCGCAACATTCTTAGTAGACGGTTTACAGCTTATCGTGGCAATCCTGCTCATGATTCTTGGAGCTCTGGTTGCTTATCACTGTCTGTCTAAGCTGTTTACAGCAAAGAAAGAAGAAGCGTAATTATAGAAAAAAGAATATATTTTTCATGTTAGAGGACTACAGCCCATGACCAATCAGGGCTGTAGTTTTTTATATATTAGGAAATTTCTCCTTTCGGAGAAATCCCTAATATAAAAGCCCGCACAAGAGCGGGCTCAACAAAAAG
>NZ_JADYUI010000034.1 GCF_021531695.1 Roseburia hominis
TTAGCATTTCTTCTGATACATTCCCTACACTACAAGCGAAATATCCGTCTGTCCAAAAGGTATGTTCTTTCCAAAAATGTTTTCGTAAATAATCCGGATACCTTTTCCAAATATGATATTGCAGTAAATATTTGTGCCTGTTCTTTGATTTCCATGTTCCCATGATATAAGCATAACACAAACCTTTACTTTTGGCTACCTTAACCCACCGTCTAAAGCCAGTTGGATTGCGGTAGCCTTATTTCAAAAACAAATGCCGGAAACCAGCATAAATACAGGTTTTCGGCATTTTAGTCCGTTTTTAACTCGTTATATTATATTCCTTTACGAATTCTTCTTAATCCACTTTTGAATTATGTATTCCCAATCCATGCCATCTTGCAATACCCGAAGCACCATCACCTCTTTTTTTGCTTCATCCATAGTATAAAACAACAAGTCATTACCTGCTGGTTTCAAATAAATCTCATAGCTACGATATACAAAACCTGTTGTTCTATATCCTTGTGGCAATATCTCCAATTCACGTGCTGCTTCTTTTATCTTTGAAGAAAAGTTCTCTGCATAATCGCGATACTTAAAATTTTTTAAAATGTATTGCTTTTTATTTTTTACATCAATTTTAGCACTCTGGGCAATTACGACCTTGTATCTTTTTCCCATTGGCACTCCTTACACTCTGTCAATTTCTTCCCACGCTTCATCAATGGTCTGAACTCTTCCATTTTTTATATCATCAATGGCTTCATCCAACTTATTCAGCAAAACATCCATCGCATCATCAATTGTATAAGTAGTTTCTGTTGTTTTTGTTGCTTCTGCTAATGTCATACTTATCATCCTTTCCGCGTTTTCTTCTTATGACTATATTATCACAATTCTACAGAAATATCCATCTCGAACTTCTGACAATCCAAACTAAAATCATATTGCAACTTGCTCTTAAATGGTTACAAAATCGCAATTTTACGCTTATTGACTCTTCTCATAAAAAGTAACGCGACAACAACGGATAAGAGCTCTGCAACCGGAAATGTAATCCAGATAATTCCCTTATAAGGAAATCCATGGATTACGATATTTGTTAAGACCCATGCTACCGGCAGGACAAACAAAAACTGTCTGCAGACCGATATGATGAGTGACTCGAGTCCACTGTCCAATGCCTGGAATATTCCCTGAAATGCAACATTGGCACCTGCAAAGATGTAACTAATGGAAATCATACGAATTGCACTTATGCATAAACTTTCTGTCTCTCCTGCCAATCCAAACATAGAAGAAAGCGGCACCGCAAAAATTTCCAGAAGAAGAAATCCTGCCAGCATAATGACAAGTGTATCAATCATTCCGTATTTTATTCCATCACGCACACGTTCTTTGCTTCTCATACCATAATTAAACGAAATAATTGGCGTAATCGCATCTCTTAATCCAAAAGCCGCAAACAGGATGAACTGCTGGATTTTATAATACAGGCCATAAGCCGTCACAACATTTTCGCCTATCCTTACAAAGATAATATTCAAAAAATAAGTCATAAAGGACATAAGTGCCTGTGCAATAATTGCCGGTAATCCAATCGTATAAATTCCCCCTATGATACGCATAGATGGACGAAAATACTCCGGTTTATTTTTAATTTCCTTATTAAATCGGATATGAAATATAAGTGCACACAAAAAGGATACACATTGTCCGATTACCGTTGCAAGTGCTGCTCCTTTCACTCCCATTTCAGGCAGTCCAAGCCACCCATAAATCAAAATAGGATCCAGTACAATATTTACTACTGCTCCTGCTACCTGTGCAATCGTTGAATAAAGAGACCTTCCTGTCGCCTGCAATACCTTTTCAAAGATTGAAAAATATACAATACCGAATGACAGAATACAGCATATTTTCAGATATTCTGTTGCCATATCGATAATAATTTCATTTTGGGACTGTGAATGAATATATGCCTTTACTCCAAAAAAACCGAAAAGCAGAAAGACGATGTAAATAACTGTTGCCAGAAAAACGGCATTTCCGGCTGTCATGCTTGCTTTTTTGGTATCACCCTGACCAAGACTTTTGGAAAGAAGCGCATTTGCGCCGACACCGGTTCCTATGGAAATTGCAACCATAAGCATCTGCACCGGAAATGCAAGCGTAAGTGCATTTAAGGCGGCTTCTCCTACCCCCGGAATATTTGATACAAACGCACTGTCCACAATGTTATAAACCGCCTGAAGCATCATGGATAAAATCATCGGAATCCCCATAGACAACATTAGTTTCTGAACCGACATGGTTGCCATTTTATTTTCTGCCTTATTTTCCACTTTCAATTTCTCCTTTCTTCCTGAATGTATTATTCACAATAAGATCTACCACATTCTCAATCCCCAGATAGCCACTATCCAGGCACATGTGATAATTCTGTGTTTTTCCCCATTCCTGTTCCGTAAAATATTTATAGTTCAGCTTTCGCTTTTTGTCCTTATCAGCCAGTCTCTTTAATGGGGCAACCGGGCTTTCTCCATACAGTTTTACAATTCGCTGTGCCCGAAATTCCGGCGTGGCATAAATAAAAACATTTAAGCAATCCGCTTTATCTTTCAGCAGATAATCGGCACATCTTCCTACGATAACGCAGTTTTCTTTTTCTGCCAGATTAAGTATTACTTTTCTTTGCGCGAACCAGATACGGTCTGCATTGGACAATCCGTCACTTCCTCTTCCAAGAAAAGAATACGCAAATCCGCTTGCATTCGGAGCATATTCTGATTCTTCCATGATATACTCACTGGCGTATCCGGTTTCTTCTGCAATTTTTTCAATTAATTCCTTATCATAACATGGAATACCCAGTTCTTTTGCGACTTCTTTTCCGATGGTTCTTCCTCCACTTCCAAATTGTCTGCTGATTGTAATAATTCTGTTCATCCTTTTCCTCCTGACTTAATGTAAACCAAACTTTTGTTCCGCGTGCAAGCAGTGTCATTCGCCTGTTTTCCTCTGAAAGCCTGCTATTGCCGCAAAAAAAAAGCGTGTAATCTTTGTGGTATTTCACCATTAGATTACACGCATGATCCTGCTGGATTTACATCTATCGTTTTCAATTTTATTTCCCAGCTATTATAGCAGAAAAAAATTTTTTATGTAAGTGTTTTTTTGATAACCTTTCCTTTCAAAGAATCTTATGCTAAAATTAGGAAACAAGAGAATTTGAGGTAGATGACATGATTAAAATAGATTTAATTACCGGATTTTTAGGTGCCGGAAAAACAACTTTTATTCGCAACTATGCAAAATATTTAATTGATCAGAGACTTGATATTGGGATTTTAGAAAATGACTTCGGAGCCGTTAATGTTGATGCCATGTTATTACAGGATATCCTAGGGGAGCACTGTACCCTTGAAATGGTGGCAGGCGGCTGTGACGCAGATTGTCACAGAAGAAGATTTAAAACGAAACTTATCGCAATGGGAATGTGCGGCTACGACCGCATTCTGGTGGAACCATCCGGAATTTTTGACATGGACGAATTCTTTGATGTACTTCACGAAGATCCCTTAGAGCGCTGGTACGAAATCGGAAATGTTATTACAATTATTGATGCCGGCTTGGAAGAAAACTTATCCGAAGCTTCCCGCTATATTCTTGCATCCCAGACTGCCCAGGCCGGTGCTGTCTTATACAGCCATATCAAAGATGTATCGGAAGAAAAACTGCTTGCGACAGAAAACTACGTCAGACAGTCTGTAGAAAATTTGCACTGCAAAAAAATCAGGGAGCCTCTTATCCTGAAAAAGGACTTGAATTCACTGACAGAAGCTGATTATAACTCCATCCTGTCATCCGGCTATTATACTTCGGATTATGCCAAACTCTGGTTTGATGACCAAAAGACCTATGACAGTTTCTATTTTATGAATATGAAATTTTCGGAAGAATTTTTAAAACAATCCTGCGAAGAAATTTTAAAGGATTCCGCCTGCGGTAAAGTATTTCGAATCAAAGGTTTTCAGAAATTCCCCGATGGACACTGGATTTCCATAAATGCCACCCACCAGGGAACCGAAATGCATCCGGTTGAGAGCGGTCAGGAGGTTCTTATTGTAATCGGGGAAAATTTGAATAAAGAGGCGATTGAACAGTATTGGAGGAAATCTCTATAAATGCTTTATCCGTAATTTGTACTTTATATTGCTTCATATTAGTGATTCTCCCGGAACTTGACAAACGCAGATGTTGCATCTTGTACTCTGCCAGCCTTCATATCTTCATATCCTTCCTGTAACTTGGCATGAATTTCATCTACATTCATAATATCTGCATTAACAGATGCAGATGCTTTTGGTAGAGTTACCGGAAAAGGAATACCTCCAGTCAAAGAAATCTGATTTAAATACATATCAATCGCTGTTGACATCGGAATTCCCAACTGAGACAACACCTCTTCGGCACGCTGTTTTACGCTAGGATTTACTCTCAAATTTAAAGTTGCTGATTTTTCCATATACAATCATCTCCTTTCCATATAATTGTAACGCACATGTCGTACTTTTCAATTGCAATTTTTCTGCTATGCATTATTTTCTGAACTTTTGCAAAAAATTGCTTGGTGGTGCTTGCATTACGGTCATAGTCAAGTGCCGTAGCATAAATATCTGTAATCTTTTACGATACTGTTGGCCCATTTACGAAACTGTACAGCTCTTTTTTTACATCGGCTCTTGATGTAGTGGCATACAATCTTCCCGAAGCGATATCAAATTGTCAATGTTTTTTTAATTTTTCTTGACACAATACCCCAAATGATTTAATATTACAAACAGTTAATGACATTAACACTTTATAGATGAATCATTATTGATAAGGATGAAATCATGGAAAATATTACAGAACTGTATGATCTTATGGAACGTACTGCTCACAAATATGCGCAGTTTGAGAAAAAGACACAAACCATTGATGATTTGAAATTGACGCATGTAGAAGTTCATACCATTGCATGTATCGGAGATCATAGCAATCTGAATCTTTCTACTCTGGCAAATTTACGTGGTATTTCAAAAAGTGCTGCTTCGCAAATGATTGGACGTTTACGCAAAAAAGGACTTGTGAATAAACAGACCTCTCCCGATTCGGAAGCCGCAATCACACTTACCCTTACCGAATCCGGTAAAAAAGTTTATGAACATCATAAAAAATATCACGAAAACACCAATTCCGGAATCTTTCAGATTCTAAAGGATCTTCCGGAAGATGCAGGCAATGCATTAATAACAGCTTTAAAAGTATTTAACGGACAATTGGATCAATGGCTGGAGAAATAATTCTGATTTAAACCCAAAATTTGGAGCTTACTTTAAGCTCCCTCTCTTTTCCTTATTCTGTTAATATGCTTAACAGTACATAATATTAACTTTTAATCACATTAACTTTAGAAAAACTTTACAAATTATCCATGAAAGAAGGAGAAACCATTATTATGAAAAAAGAAAATGAAAAACAATTTATCATGGAAGAGGAAAAAGTTCCAAAAGCATTATTAAAACTTGGGATTCCCACAATGATTGGAATGATGACCTCGGCAATTTACAACCTGGTAGATACTTTTTTTGTTGGGACACTGGGCACAACACAAACCGCTGCCGTCTCGATTGCTTATCCGATTGGCATGATATTTCTGGCAATCGGTCTGCTGTTTGGAAGCGGCGCATCTTCCTATCTCTCCCGCCTTTTAGGAGCAAAAAAGCATAAAGAAGCAGACATATGTTTCTCTACTTCTCTTTTTTTCTCACTGGTATGTGCAGGAATTGTGGTCTTGTTGCTGTTACTTATCTTAAATCCGTTTTTAAATATCTTAGGTGCAACAGAAAGTACCTTACCTTATGCAAGAGCCTATGCCATACCTTTTATCATCGGACTCTTGTTCAATGTATTTAATATCACCATGAATAACATGATTGTTGCAGAAGGTGCTTCTGCCTTCAGTATGATTACCATGCTTTCCGGTGGCATCGTAAATATGATTTTAGATCCGGTTTTTATTCTGCTTTTTCATATGGGAGTTTCAGGTGCTGCTTACGCAACCCTTCTTTCCAGGCTTGTTTCTTTCGCACTTTATATCTACTATCTTTGCAGTAAAAAAAGTAACTTTCACTTTTCCTTCCATAATATAAAGCCGGAAAAAACGCTGCTTTGCGAAGTTTTTAAAATCGGTATGCCAATGCTTATTTATCAGCTTTTATGTAGTGTTGCAATCAGTGTCACGAATTACGCAGCACGTTTTTACGGTGATTCTGCTATTGCAGGAATCGGCGTTGCAAATCGTATTTTATCTCTGGGAAGCATGATATTAACCGGATTTTTAAAGGGATTTCAGCCATTTGTCGGATTTAACTATGGAGCAAAACACTACGAACGTGTAAATACTGCTCTTCATACTGCTTTAAAATGGGCTACCGCATTTAGTATTCTTATGGGGATTGGTATGATCGTCCTGCACACACCACTCATTCATCTGTTTACTAAAACAGATACTGAAATGTTAAAAACTGGAAGTGAGTTTCTTATATATAATGCAATCACTTTCATGGGATTTGGTTATGCCATGGTATATGATTTCTTTTTCCTTGGAATGGGACTTGGAAAACAAGGTGGCATGATAAGCATGGGACACCAGGGTTTTTTCTTCCTTCCGCTTGTTCTGCTCCTTCCAAAGTTCTTCGGTTTAAATGGCATATTACTTGCACAACCGATTGCAGATCTTCTTACCTATTGCATGATCTTAAAAATGATCTGGCATAAATCCTTTCTTCCGGAAACGATACAACACAGTTGTGCAAACTAATCTTTGAAACGAAAAATGCCAATATTGGAGCTAATCACGTAAATAAGGCATTGTTAAACCCGAATGATTCGCCCAGTAAATGAAATCATACATTTCCTTACAGGCAGGCTTAATGCACGAATTTATAGATTTCATTTTGCTGCTTTGAATAATTCGGGTTAAAGATTTATACACAAAATGGTTCAATGTTCTCAAACATAAATTCCAATTTATCTACCTGCTTTTCCGTGTGATAATGTCCGCAGTACCATTTTTGGTAATCCAGTCTGTCTTCAATACTGTCCAGCCAGAGTTCTGTTGATTTATCAACGTCACTCTGGTCTATCCCCGGAAGGAAACATTCCGTCGGCTCATATTTAACGGGAACTGTATGGCTTAATACAACGTCGATTTTCCAATCAGTCTGCTTCAGGCGGCTTTCCACATACCTTCTCACAGCTTCCGATGGTTGTTCATCTTTCCACCAGTTCCATCCGTATCTGAGGCGGATATCCTTATCGATACTATACGCACCGCCGATTACAATAGATTTTTTTCCATCGAAATCAAAAATTTCACCATCCTGTGCAAATAAAATATGCGGATATGCCTCTTCATAATATACCATTCCGCCACACCACATTGTTTCCTTATAGGTCTGGATGTTATAGGGACGATTTTCATGATTTCCATGAATTGCAAAGAGTGTGATGGAAAGAGATTCCAACATTTCCTTTTTTCTCCGGTCTTCTTCCCCACCGCGAATATTAATGCCTGCATCTCCCAAAATAATTAAAACATCACTCTTTTTCGTTCCATTTTCCCTGCAAAAAGATTTAATTCTTCGAAAATCTCCATGGGTATCACCTGTAATATAAATCATGAAATTCCTCTTTTCCCGTATTTCTTTTTTGCATGTTCTGCATGTTTTTATACATTTTTTCTGCTGCAAAATCATGAAATGTATTTTTTTCCAAGGATTCAAAATATAAATTCCGTTCCTCAGAAGGAATGCTTAAAAATGCATATCCATTCTGCAAAAATAAAATATTCATAAGCAAACGACCTGTTCTTCCATTACCGTCAGCTCATGTCAAGTATGGGACAAAATTTTTTTCATTCTTTAATGCTTTGTAACCTATATTTTCCCATCTACATTTCTCTTATCTTTTTTACAACAGTAATTATAGTGTTTATATAATATTCCAGCGATAAAAAATCTCTTGCGATTCTATTAAAATAATGTTCAGAAACCTTTATCTCATCTACACTACCATTATTATTAAATTCAACTGCTAATTTCCATATCCCTTCATTAATTAGCTTAACTTCCATTTCTTCATTTTTAAATCTTTCCTCTAACACAGCTAAATCTACAATTACCAATATTATTAAATCCCCAATCACAAAGTTCCAATAATCAATAACATCATCAAAAAAATTTAAAAAAGGATTATTTGTTAAATCCTTGCTGTTTTTAAAGACGTTTAAATTAAAACATATTGGTTTTTTAACTTCCCTTTTTATATCCTGAAGCTTTTCCATATCCTTTTTTTCTGGTCTGAACATTACTGAATAATATAATCCATCTTCCATTTTTTCAATAACAATATTTTCAGTAATAGCACAATCAATCATATCATTTAAATCAACAAGATAGTTTTCTTGTTTCTCAACATAAAGTCTTTTAAAATGCTTGCCATAAAAATTATCTATATTATCATTATGTAGATAATTCATAATTTCTTTTCTTTTGTTTTCCTGCCTAATTATTCTATAATTTTTTCCATTGCTAGTTTTTACCTCAATCAAATTGATTCTATCATCTGATTTTTCCGTTATATCACCACACTTTATACAATTTGTTAAATCATTTAAAATGGCAATTTTGCCATTGGTAAGTAATTCCTCCAGTACTTCAAGTTCTTTTTCCAATCCTTTTTTTCCACTAATATAACCAGTATTTTCACCAAAACCTAAGTTTTTCAAATCAAATTTTGAAAAAAGAGTATAGGCTAATGCATCCATAATCTCTTTTACTCGAATAATATCTCCTTTCAAATGGAATATATTATCTTTCATTAGATTTATTGAATTACTAATTTCAATTATCTCTTGTCGATTGTTTGCTTTTCTTCCCTTTTGCTCTTTTATTTTAGCTTCATTTTCTCTTACTAAATTTTCTAATGCAACAATTTCATCTAATATATTTATTTGAAAATCATATAACTTTCTTCTCTCAATCTCTCCAGAACATAACTCTTTATATTTTTGTAATAACTCCATATATTTTTCAAATTCCATATATTTTCTCCTACTTATCTCTCAATTTCATGAAAGCCTTTCACAACACACCAAAATTCTCAAACATTATCTCCACTCCGTCAATCTTCTTTTCTGTATGATAATGCCCACAGTACCACTTCTTATATTCTAGCCTGTCCTCAATCCCATCCAGCCAGACCTCCGTAGACTTGTCAACCCTGCTCTGATCCACGCCAGACATAAATACCTCAACAGGCTCATATTTCAATGGTGTCGTATGACTTAATACCACATCTACCTTCCAGCCGAATGTTTCAAGCTGCTGTTCTACATATCTTTTGATTTCTTCCGAGGGCTGCTCGTCCTCCCACCAGCCCCAGCCGTATGCAAGACGAATTTCTTTGTCAATGCTGTATGCACCGCCCATGACAACCGTCTGCTTTCCATTCAGGTCGAATATCTCACCGTCCTTTGCAAACAAAAGACTAGGATATTCTTCTTCATAATATACCGTTCCACCATGCCACAGCTTTTCCTTGTAGCTGTCTAACGTATATGGTCGCTGTTCATGGTTTCCATGAATGGCAAATATCGTGATTGGAAGGGACTCCAGTAGCCGCTTTTTCAGGCTGTCATATCTTGCCCCACTGAAATTGATACCTGCATCCCCTAAAATAATAAGTATATCGTCATACGAAGTCTGAAAACGCCTGCAAAATGCCTCAATCCGTTCAAATCTTCCATGTGTATCACCTGTAATATATATCATAGTTTCATCCTTTCCGGGTGCCTGTAAAACAAGCACCCCTATTATACCATAACCTGTTTACAGTATGGAAAAAATCTTCTCATAAATATCCTGATGCTTCCATACCACATTCAGCCGGTTTTCATCCACAACCTCAGCCTTTAAAATCAATGCTGCCATAACAGCCTTATCGTATTTTTCCAAATGAATATACTTCTTGATTTCAAATGCGTCCTGATACTGTCTCTGTTCTTCATCTTCTATCAAGAGTTTTGCTTCCATTTCATCAATGGCAGATAAAATCTCCTGTTTTCTTGTATCTATCAGAGCTTTTTTCTCTGTAAAAGCTTCCCTTTCCATTTTTCCAGCCTTGTAGCTTTCATAGTCAGCAATCTTACTACTCTCTAGCTTTTTCATTTCCGCCTGCAATCTCTTGATGATTACCTCTGGCTGGTTCTGCCCGGAGCATTTCTCCTTTTTCTGTTTTAAGATTTTTTCTGCCGTCACAAGCATTTCTGCTTGATTTCTCACAAGTTTAACCAGTGTACTCTCGACAACATCCTTTCTTATCCGTACATTCTGGCATGGGCTGTCATTATGGTTTCTTCCGGTAGGACAATACATATAGATATCTTTCTTATTCCCCAGTCTGAGTGTCAATCCACAGTGAGGACAGATAATGACAGAGAAATTCTTTTTATTCGCCGGATTGTCCTTTTTTCCACGGCTTACATACCTCATGTTGGCATTTGCCCTGTCAAATTCTTCCTGTGTCACAATCGCTTCATGCGTATTTCTGATAATGATCCAATCGGATTTATCAACCGCAATCTGATGTTTTGAATCAAAGGATTCATACTCTTTCTTATGAGATACCATGTGACCTGCATATCTTTCATCACGGATGATTTTAGCAATCATGCTTGTATTCCAGCCACCTTTTTTGCCATCCGGAAACCAGTCCCTTGTACAACCCTTACGCTGTTTATACACAGCAGGCGTAGGTACATTTTCCTCATTGAGAATTTTCACGATTTCCCTTCTCGGCATATTGTCAATTACCATAAGGAAAATCCGGCGGACAATCGCTGCCGCATCATCATCAACAACTAGCTTATGAATATCTGTCGGGCTCTTCTTATAACCAAACAAGCCAAATGGTCCGATGTATTCTCCACGTTTCATCCTTGTTGTTACTGCACTTTTTACTTTTTGTGACAAGTCCCTGCTATACAGGTTATAAACAAGGTTTTTAAATGCAACATCAATACCTCCTGTCTGTCCATTGAAAGCATCACTGTCATAATTGTCATTGATAGAAATTACTCTGACACCCAAGAAAGGAAATAGCTGCTCTAACAAGTTTCCTACCTCAACATAATTTCTTCCAAGACGGGATAAATCTTTTACAACAATACATTTTATATTTCCCGCCCTGCACTCTGTAATCATGCCCTGAAAGCCCGGTCTGTCAAAATTTCTTCCCGTAAAACCATCATCAAAAAACTCTTTTATCCTGCACCCTGAAAATTCATCTTTACCCAATATAAAGGTACTGATTAGTTCTCTCTGGTTTGTTATGCTGTTACTTTCCGCTTTTCCATTTTGCAGATCGTCATCTTCAAGTGATATTCGGATATACATTGCAACTATATCTGCCATACTATCCCTCCAATCTGCTGAGTATTTCATCCCAGCACAAAAGCTGTACTTCTATTCTGTTTTTACCATAGATTTTCACTCCGTCAACAAAGGTTTCGACCATCTGCCGGGTTAGCTTGCTGTTTCCTCTGCATTTTTTCAAATAGTCTGCGGCTGAAACATCCTGCGGCTTCTTTTTTGATTTTTCCACTTCCGCAAGAAGCTGTTTCCTCTCTGCCTCAAGCACTTCTTTCTGCTTTGTGAAGTTCATCTTAAAAAGAAGATATTCCGAATCGTCTATGATTCCCTCCACCGTATCCTTGTATAAATCAGCTATTTTCCCAGAGAGTTGTCGGATCTCCCTGTCAATCTGTGCAATCCTCTTTTCTTCAATGTGAGAATTGGTTGACATTGTCTTATCCTTTAGTCTCTTTTCCTCTATCAACTGTAAAATACAAGTCTGGATGGTCTGCCAGACAGTCTGTTCCAGAATATCCTTATGGATTCTGTCCTTATTCGTACAATATGCACGCCGTAATGCCTGATAGCCACTGCAATAATACTGTCGGGTAATTTTTCCCGCCCTCATAGTCTGTGACAGATTAAAGCTTTTCCCACAACACCCACACCTCAGATAGCCTTTCAGGAGGTTTTCTTCTTTATGCCCACGGATACCGCTCTTTTCTCTCCGTTCTGCCTGTTCCCTGCTCTTTTCTTCTATCAACTCCTGCACAGTGAGAAATAGCTCACGGTCTACAATCGGTTCATGCGTGTTCTCTGCAACAATCCATTCTTCTTTTGCCACATACTGCTTCGATATATTATTGCAAAGCTCCTGCTTTACTTTGCCCTGCACCATATCACCGATATATGCACGATTTGTAAGGATGGTTTTGACTGCCGATCTCCCCCACCTAGAATCCTTATAACGGTCAGATATTGTGACACCTATCCTGTATCTGTACTTTCTCGGACAGTCAATATCCATTTCATTTAATGTCCTTGCTATAGAGTCCAAACCTTTTCCATCTGCATACCACCGGAATATCATTTGTACAACCGGAGCTGTCTGTCCATCAATGACAAACTTATTTTTATTATCCTCCGATTTCAAATATCCGAATGGTGCAACCAGACCAATGTACTCTCCGTTTTTCTGCTTTGTGCGGAAAGCAGATATTATCTTTCTTGAAATATCCTTTGCGTACACATCATTCACAAGGTTCTTGAAAGACACAACCATTGCTTCTACACCATCACCATTTACGGTATCAAATTCATCTGTAACAGAAACAAAGCGGACATTTAAAAATGGGAATACATTTTCAATATAGTTTCCTGTTTCAATATAATTCCTGCCAAATCTTGATAAATCCTTTACAACGATACAGTTGATTTTTCCACTCTTTACATCTTCCATCATCCTGATAAACTGTGGTCTTTGGAAATTTGTGCCGCTGAATCCGTTATCCACATAAGTATCCATCAAGATCATGTCTGTCTGACCTTCCACATGACTTTTCAGAAGATATATCTGATTTTCTAACGTATCTTCCTCCCTGTCTTCCGAGGACAGTCTCGCATAGATACCTGTACGGTACACTCCATTTTTAACAGGAACAATGTCAATGACATTTCCTGCAACTCTGCTCTTTCTTGCCATTATGACACCTCCTGTAATATTCTGTTTTCTTTATCTGAACGGTTAGTATCAATATTGTTAATTAGATATAAAGCCTCCGCATACTTATCCGCATAGCGGAATGTAATCTCCAACCGCTTATCCTCATAAACACGAATATGGTCAATTAGCTCTACCACAACATTTCTAGTAAGTGTTTCCACTTTCTTTTTTGATATGAAAGCTTCAATCCACTCATGATGTTTTCCGTTTCTCTGCACAAGCCTTTCTATCTCAAGGTTAATTTGTGCAATGGAGTCCAAGGCATCTCTGCGCCTCATTTCAAACTCATGTTTTAATGTGACATATTCATCCTTTGTAATCAGATTTTCTTTCAGGTCTTCATATACAGAGATCTTAAGCTTTTCGTATCGTTCTGCTTCTTCCTCAAGTTGCACAATTCTCATGTCAAGACGTTTGATATTGCTTTCCTGCAAAGGGAGCTTTTCTACATAACCAAGCAGTTTCTTTATCTCAGACAACTCTTCAATATAAGCATTGAGATAAGTTATAACCGCTTTTTCCAGTTCATCTTCCTTTATCCTATGACTGCTGCAGCTTCCATCCTTTTTATTTGCAGAACACATATAATAAACATATTTTTTCCCTGCCACAGTAGATACTTTTCGGCTCATCTGTCTGCCACAGTCTCCACAGACTGTAATTCCTGAAAACAGATAAACCGTCTTATTATTGGGTGCAACTCTTGTATCTCTTTTTAGCAGCTCCTGAACCATATTAAACTGCTCTTTACTGACAATCGCTTCAAAAGCATTCTCAATGCGTACCCAGTCTTCCTCGTTTTTTACAACCGTTTTCTTCACCTTATAATTCGGCGTGGTATATTTTCCTTGAATAAGCGTTCCGGTATAATTCTCGTTTGTCAGAATCCTTGTTACTGCAACAGCACTCCAACTGGCTTTACTTTTGGTCTGGAATTTTGCCCTGTAGTTGCTGCCACAGCTCTTTTTATATTCAGCAGGGGATAAAACTCCCATATCGTTCAGTCTGTCAGCGATTCCCTGCTGGCTCATTCCCGCTATTTTCCATGAAAAAATATTACTGACTATCCCTGCAGCATATTCATCAACAATAATCAGATTATGGTTCCTCTCATCTTTCTTATATCCATAAACTGTGAAGGAACCGATAAATTCGCCTTTTCTTCTTTTTACATCCAGATGGCTTCTGATTTTTATGGAAATATCCCTGCAATATGCATCATTGATAAGATTCTTAAACGGAATCACTATCTCGTCTGTCTGTGATTTTCCAATCAGGCTGTCATAATTATCATTTATGGCAATAAAACGGACACCCAGCATCGGGAATATCTTTTCAATATACCTGCCGGATTCAATGTAATTTCTTCCGAAACGTGATAAGTCCTTTACAACGACACAATCAACTTTTCCCTGCTTAATATCTTCAAGCATAAGTTGAAAAGCAGGACGTTCAAAATCAACACCGCTGTAACCGTCATCCACTCTCTCTGAAACTACTACAATATCCTCTTTGTTTTTGAGAAATTCTCTGATAAGCTCTTTTTGATTTGAAATGCTGTTGCTTTCTGCTTTTGATACACCAGAAACATCACCATCTTCCTTAGATAATCTAACATAGATGGCTGCTTTATAGATTTTATTTTCCTTCATATATGCAAACCTCCTGAATTTTATTAGCTAGATTACCTAATAAAATCTTTGGTGGTCTGCACCAATTTAGTCCTGCGACTATCATAGCACATTTCCACCAAAGATTCCACCCCGATTTTATGAAAATCCTAATAACATTTTTTCAAACTGTTCCTCAAAGCTAAGTCCCTCCGGATTAAAAGCCACCTTCACAACCACATTACCGACCTTAAAGCAGTAAGGATTTTTTATCTTAGTAACAAAATCTTTTATCCTTTGCTCCTTTGGCAGACTTTGGTCTATCCTGATTTCCTGCAAATCGACAAGGCTGTTTCTGTCAACGCATTGGACATCAACCTTTCTCATTTCTTCTAATTGCTCGATTGTCATATCACACAAACCTTTCCTGATTTCTGCACTTTGCACCTTTTTCTACAAAATGACATATCCTGTCCATAGCGGACAAATATGTAAAAGCCGGACAAACTGCCCGGCTCTAATACGTCTTATCTTTTATCCGTTATACTTATCAAATACCCCCACCTGTACCTGCACCGCCTCGGTGATCCTTGCAAGGGTTTCCTCATCAACCTTTCCCATGTTCTCAATAATCCTGCCATAATCAAGGGCAGTCACCTGTTCACAGAGGGCTATGCTGTGCTGTTCCAGTCCCTCTGCCCGGTATGCCGATACGAATACATGAGTGGGAAGGTTTTTCTTTTTAAAGATTTTGGTGGAGAGAGGGACTACCGTGATTACGGTACTGTGCTTGTTTGCCATGTTATTACTGACAACAACCACAGGTCGCATACCTCCCTGCATACTTCCCTAATACTGACCACCCAAATCCGCATAAAGTATGTCTCCTCGTCTGATCTTCATCAGCAGCCTGTGCCTCCGTCCCATATCGGAATAATATTGTCAGGGGCAGGATTAACATCCTTGTATTCGTAATAGTCCATTGTGGATAATTCAAGGAAGCCGACACCAATCTTAGCAGCATCCTTCATAAGCTCCTCCATATCGGATACATCTTCCGTTAAATCTGTCAGCTTGTCCACCGCCACCAAGTCATACTGTCCGGTCATCAAAAAGGAAATCAAAAGATTGACTGCATCACGGTCAACATCCCTGTCCGGTCCTTTGCAAATGACCACATCACGTCCCAAGATAATTCCATGCGAAAGACACTTCTCTCTGGTCTTGGCAACCTTTTTACGGATGTTCTTCTCCGATTTGTTGGAGTTCATAAATAAAATAGCCGAAGGAAGATTCTCCCCGGCTGTACCTAACATAATGCCTATCTTGCACATATTCTCTTTACCTGCTCTTTCTTAGATTATTACAGAAAGATACGCCGGCTGTTATCTTCTGAGATAATGAAACGGTTCTGCCGCTCCCTTATCTCAAAAGATAACTTCATAATAATCCATTTTTTAGCAGCTTTTATCATGTCAGAGAACAGCGGCAAAAGCCGCCATTCTCCTAGCTGCCACTTGACAGCACCCCCAGCCGGGCAACATACATTGGGACGGCAATCCCACACTGCACCTCCATCATGCCCAACCAGACGGAATCTACAGGGAGCCACTCCCGGAAAATGCGTTTCGCTGAAATTCCGGTGCTGTTCTATCTCATTATCTCCGGCTGCCACGTCCGGTAGGCACAAACCTCTGCTTAGAACCTTCACAGGCACAATACAAGACCACCACAACCGCTAAACAATTCAAAGACTTGTCAGCACAGTAATCCGTATCGAGGAGCTTCATCGCACGAAATGGGTTTCTGCCACCCCTACCCGGAAACCATAAAGATTTACGGATAAAGGCGAAAATAAAATCAGATGTATGCGTGTCCTATTCAGTTGTCAAATGGCAGGCTGGCAACCAATTTGCAGTTACGCCAATCAGTTATCAACCATATACAAATTCTACTGAATAAACTCACGCCTTAACATTTCACTACAGTTAAAACTATTAACACTTTTGTTAAGATTTCATCGTGCTGATCATAGCTTTTAGAGTATTCATAACGATTTGTCTATTAGAAAAGCTCAAATTACTAATCATATCCTCAATCGCCACTTCTACATTTTCTGTTCCAAGAAGGTAATCTGCTGAAATATTAAGAGTTTCAACCATTTTAATAATATCCATTGCCTTCATAGGTGTATGACCATTTTCCCATCGACTAATTGTAATAGCACAGCAATCTATTTTTTCTGCAAATGCTTCTTGCGAATACCCTGCTTCTTCCCTTGCTTTTTTTAATCGTTCTCCAATTTCAATCATTCTTCTTTCCATAATCATTCCTTTCCGAGGAATGACCACAAAAAGATTTTCCAAAAAAAGACATAGCGGAAAGCCCATAGAATATTTTCTATTGGTCATTCCCCTGCGTCTTTGGTGCTAAGTAATTTACTGCCCTTTACAGGTGGGCAATATGGTTTTGTTTTCCTTTTTGTACATCTGATTTATGTATATAAAACAGATGCTTATTATTTTGTGTTTTAGTTCTCCTTCCTTGCAACAAATTTACTGCCTTACATCTGCTACATTTTATTTCAATTAAAAATTCTCCTGACACATAATCAAATAATCTTTGATTGCATATACTACAACGTACCTCCAGACTTTTTTCTATAATACAATGCACTCCTTTCCTTTTAAATTCAAAAACAATCTATGGTGAACCTCTTACCATATTACAGATAAAAAATATTGCAAAAAAAATAAGGAAAAGACGAATCACTTCAAAACCGAAGCAATATAACATCTTTTCCCTAGTTGCTTTACATATTGTAAAGTATGTTTTTACCATACTTTTCTGTGCATATTTAGCCTTTCTGTTTGTTACAGTTTTTTTAACGGTGTACCTTTATCTATACATAAAATTTTTATCATTTTGCTTCCTTTCTTAATTAGTATGTTTTTATCGCACTATAAAGTCGGAGTATACCATTTTTACTTTTCGAAAGTATGATTGTACCATACCAATAAGGAGGTGAGGACATGGCTATTAAACCACAATCATTTGGTACTGCCTTAAAGAATGCCCGAAAAGAAAGCCGATTCACTCAGGCTGAGCTTGCTGAAAAATTAGATATCTCACTATCATATTTGAAAGATCTGGAATATTTCAGGAGTCTTCCTAGTTTAGAATTATTCGTCAATGTTATTGAACTGTTCAATCTATCTGCTGATGAAGTCATTCATCCAGAAAACAATAAAAATAATTCTACATATCAAAAAATTGAACGATTGCTTCACCGTTGCAATGAAACACAATTATCTGTAATTCTTGCCACTACTGAAGCTATCATTGGCACAACTCAACATGAATAGACTATCAAAAAAACCTTGTGATTAGACTGTGCTTTCATCACATTTTTCCTGTATTTAAAAATGACCCATTTCCTCGCATGGAAATGAGCCATTTTTACTTATTTAGTATATCCATGAAACTATTATAGGATAACTCAGGTTGTAATAAACCTAATCCAGATAAAATAAGAATACAGTCTACATAGCCCTGACAATATGCTTTCTGTTCTTGCATATAACAAAACTCTTCCTTCTTTTCTATCCACATTTTAATTTTTTGTTTGTCTGTTAACGATAAACATTCAATAGATTTTCCACATTCATCCAACAGCATTTCAGTTTCCTTTTCTTTTTCTTTTAATCCCGGAATTTGAACTGATGATTTTCTATCCTGCTCTTCACACCTAAGCTGATTAAGAAACTGCAACATTTTTTCCAATACTTCGTTATTCATTTTCATTTTCCTCCATATCTCTTCTTTATTATAAGTACCTTTCAAATAAAAAACTCCTGTAAAAATGATTTTCGCACAAAAAAAAACAACGTACAACCTTTACCAGTTGTCGTTGTCTAATTTTGCCATCTTATAACCTACTCCCCGAACCGTTTGTATATATTGAGGATTAGCCGGATCATCTTCTATTTTTACTCGTAAACGTCTGATATGTGATGTAATATTGCTATCATCAAAAATATATTCGCCATTCCATACATATTCATAAATTTGTTCTTTTGACATAGCCATTCCCTTATGCATTGCCAAAAAATATAACATTTGAAATTCTGTATTAGTTAGATTAATTTCTTTCTTCCCTTTTTTTATAGAATGCCCTGACGAATCAATATGAAGTTCTCCAATTTGTATAGAACTTTTGGGGGTTATTTCTGATACTTCTGAAATGCCCAAAGGTTGTAGCACACTTATTATTCTATCAAAAACATCCCCATCTGACTCAGGTACTGATAGAATCATTATTTTCCCAGCCATATAATCTCCCCTTTTCTTAATTTATATTAATATCTTGTTACATTCGTAAAAATCAATCATATGTGCTAACTAAATATAAGCATAGTAAAACAAAGGCAACTATGTTTGTTGTAAAATATAATTACCGAAAGTTGCAAATGAGAATTGGAGAATGTTGCATCTCCAAATTGGAGAA
>NZ_JADYUI010000035.1 GCF_021531695.1 Roseburia hominis
GATTTTGAAAAGCACCCTTACGGGAGCCTTATTAAGGTTACCCTTTTTTACCACCGATAGAGAATAAGAATTTACAGCTAATTTATGCTTGACTTTTCATAGCTGGTCTCCTAGATGTATTGGACTATATTAAAAATAATTTTCGTATTCTAATCATCAAAACTGTTCAACCTCACATCATAAATATCAATATAGTTTAAATTATAACTGTAACATGACGATTGACATGACAACAAATATTAACAGCAACCGGAAGTCCCGCTATATGGGTCGGATAGGTATTGATGTTTACTGCGAGTGCGGTTGTAGTTCCTCCAAGTCCTCCCGGTCCAATTCCAAGACCATTTATTTTTTCCAGCATCTCTTTTTCTAAATCAGCTACATAAGGAATATCAGAATTTTCATTTATATTTCTGGTCAATGCTTTTTTTGCAAGAATTGCACATTTTTCAAAAGTACCACCAATTCCAACTCCCACTACCATTGGAGGACAGGCATTTGGTCCTGCATCTCGTACTGCTGTCAAAATTGCATTTTTTACACCTTCTATTCCATCTGCCGGTTTTAACATAAAAATGCGGCTCATATTCTCACTTCCAAAACCTTTTGGCGCAAGTGTAATTTTTACTTTATCACCAGGCACAATTGAATAATGGATAACTGCCGGCGTATTATCTTTCGTGTTTTCTCGAATCAAAGGATCTTTTACAACGGATTTTCTAAGATATCCTTCCGTATAACCTTCTTTCACACCTTCGTTTATTGCATTTTCCAACAAATCTCCAACAAAATGCACTTCCTGTCCTATCTCAATAAAAACTACTGCCATTCCGGTATCCTGACAAATCGGAATGAATTCTTTATCTGCAATTTCAAGATTTTCCTGAAGCTGGTTTAATATTTTTTTACCTAATGGAGATTTTTCCGTATTGACTGCCTGTTTCATTGCGTCATCCATATCATCGGAAAGATAATGATTTGCTTTGATACACATTTCTTTAATGTTTCTTGTAATTTCTGATGTTTCTATTGTTCGTACCATATTTATCCTTTCTTTCTCTTCTCGATTTTTTCTCGAATTGATTTTAAATGTATATTTTTCATTTTAATTAAAACTTCATTATTTTCTTTTGATTTCATATTAGGAAATGCTTTTAATAAACGTTCAAAACCAAATTTTCTTTCTTCAAGCATTGCCTTATATTTTTCATTTAATGCTTCTAATTCTTCTCTTAATTCTTCTTTTTTATCTCCAATTTCTGTCAATAAATCCTCATGCTCATTTTCAAATTTTTCTTTCTTTTCGATGACATCCGTTACGTTTTCATAAATATTTTCACCGATTTCGTCCGAAATTACATGAATTCTTTTTGAAATTTCATTAATTTTTCTCAATCTCTGATTAAATTGTAAAATAGTTGCAATGGTTACACATACATCCACAATGAATACAGAAAAAATAATTGACAGCAATACTATTCCCAATGTTTTTGGTATATGTGTAATAAATGCATATATGATTGGATGAATAATAAGCATAATAAACGTACAGGCAAATCCCCAGTATATTGAAAATTTCAAACAAATATATCCCATTAAATTATAGGGCTTATCAGAATAATCCCACCACTTATTATGAAATACTTTTTCTAAAATCAGTCCTGTTAAAAATTCAAGGATTGTGGTAAGAAGTAAAGAACCAAAATACAAAAGCAATAAATTATTTTTTAATGGTGTTAAAACTATAATGACAATTAATACTCCGATTCCATATACCGGACAATAAGGACCATTTAAAAATCCTCGATTTACAAAAATTCCTCGGTCTAAGGCAGCATACGAAACTTCAACACACCACCCAATAAATGCATAAATGATAAAAATCCATAATACTTCATATATTGTTGCCGGCATACTTTCCCCCTATTAGCCAAAATATTTATTAGAAACCGACAGTCTATTAATCATAAACTGCCGGTTTTTTAATATCTTACTGATTCTCTGTTTCTTGATTTTCCGTATTTTCTTCGTTTTGTTCCGGAATCAAAGATTTATCTTCTCTTACTTTTGCAATACTTGCAACTGTAATATCCTCATCCATATTAATTAATTTTACACCGGAAGTAACACGTCCAAGCAGGGAAATATCTGTTACTTTCATACGAATAATAATTCCCTCAGTCGTTATCAGCATAATTTCGCTATCCTGATTTACTGCTTTTACTCCAACAATATTTCCGGTTTTTTCTGTAATCTTATAACATTTTACACCTTTTCCACCACGATTTTGCGTAGAAAATTCTGTCATTAATGTTGCTTTTCCAAGTCCTTTTTCAGATACAATAAGAAGTGCATCCCCCTGTGTGTTCATCTGCATGCCAACTACTTCATCATCATCTGAAAGATTCATACCGATAACACCCATAGAATTTCTTCCTGTACTTCTTACATCTGTTTCATGGAAACGAATACACTGTCCATATTTGGTAACCATTACAATATCCTTGGTATTATCCGTCTTTTTTACTTCAATAAGTTCATCATCATCACGAAGACTGATGGCAGTAAGTCCTGTTTTTCTTACATTGGCATAGTCTTCAATTGGTGTTTTCTTAACAATTCCCTTCTTCGTGGCCATAAAAAGATAATTTCCTTCTTTATATTCACGAATTGGAATAACAGCTGTAATTTTTTCATTTGGCTGAAGCTGCAAAAGATTGATAATTGCAGTTCCTCTTGCCGTTCTTCCTGCTTCCGGAATTTCGTATGCTTTCATACGATATACTTTTCCCATATTTGTAAAGAACATCAAATAATGATGGGAAGTTGTCATCAAAAGCTCTTCAATATAATCATCTTCGATGGTTTCCATTCCCTTAATTCCTTTGCCACCACGATGCTGACTTCTGAAATTATCTACACTCATACGTTTGATATAGCCTAATTTTGTCATGGTAACAACTGTATTGGTAACCGGAATCAGATCTTCCATGGAAATATCATATTCATCATAACCAATAGAAGTTCTTCTATCATCACCATATTTTTCTGCAATTGTAAGGATTTCTTCTCTAATAACACCGAGCAATTTCTTTTTATCTGCTAAAATTGCTTTTAATTCTTCTATTTTTGCCATTAATTCTGCGTATTCATTCTCAATTTTTTCTCTTTCCAAACCGGTAAGAGCGCGAAGACGCATATCTACAATTGCCTGTGCCTGCACATCTGTCAATGCAAATCGTTCAATTAAACGGTCTTTTGCTTCCTGCGTATTTTTACTGGAACGAATGATGCTAATTACTTCATCAATATTATCTAATGCAATTAATAATCCCTGTAAAATATGAGCACGTTCTTCTGCTTTGTTCAAATCATATTTGGTACGTCTTGTTACAACATCCTCCTGGTGCAACAGGTAATAATTTAACATTTCACCGAGATTCAAAACTTTTGGCTCATTATTTACCAGTGCTAACATGATAACACCAAATGTATCCTGCAGCTGAGTATGCTTATATAACAAATTAAGTACGACATTTGGATTGACATCCCGACGCAATTCGATGCATATACGCATTCCCTGTCGATCTGATTCATCACGCAAATCCGTAATTCCATCAATTTTTTTATCACGAACTAATTCTGCAATTTTTTCAATCAATCTTGCTTTATTAACCATATATGGAAGTTCTGTTACCACGATACGATTTTTTCCATTCTGCATTGGCTCTATATTAGTCACTGCACGAACACGTACTTTTCCTCGTCCGGTTCTGTAGGCTTCGTTGATACCTGTTGTTCCAAGAATCATACCACCGGTTGGAAAATCCGGTCCCTTTACAATTTCCAATAGTTCTTCGATATCTGTTCCTCTATCTTCTTTTACCTGATTATCAATGATTTTTACTACAGCATAGATAACTTCTCTCAAATTGTGAGGTGGAATATTGGTTGCCATACCTACTGCAATTCCAGTAGTTCCGTTTACCAAAAGATTCGGATATCTGGACGGAAGAACCACCGGCTCTTTCTCTGTCTCATCAAAGTTCGGCATAAAATCTACGGTATCTTTATTGATATCTGCAAGCATTTCCATAGAAATTTTACTAAGTCTCGCTTCGGTATAACGCATGGCAGCAGCTCCATCGCCATCGACAGAACCAAAATTTCCATGGCCATCTACCAATGGATATCTGGTAGACCAGTCCTGCGCCATATTTACCAATGCACCATAAATAGAACTGTCACCATGCGGGTGATATTTACCCATGGTATCGCCGACAATACGCGCACATTTACGATGTGGCTTATCCGGACCATTATTCAACTCAATCATAGAATATAAAACTCGACGTTGCACCGGTTTCAAACCATCTCTTACATCCGGTAATGCTCTGGATGCAATAACACTCATTGCATAATCAATGTAAGAAGTTTCCATTGTCTTCTTTAAATCAACTTCATGTATTTGATCAAAAACTTTATCATCCATTTATTTGACCTCCTATACGTCCAGATTTTGAACGTATTTTGCATTTGCTTCAATAAACTCACGTCTTGGCTCTACCTTATCCCCCATTAAAGTGGTAAAGGTAACATCAATTTCAGAAGAACTTTCTTCATCCACTACAACTTTTTTCAGAATTCTTCGCTCCGGATCCATGGTTGTTTCCCAAAGCTGTTCTGCATCCATTTCTCCTAAACCTTTATAACGCTGGATTTTATTATTTCCGTCACGTCCGATTTCCGTTAAAATTTTGTTTAATTCCTCATCACTGTAAGCATACCAGATATTTTTATTTTTCTCGACTTTATAAAGTGGTGGCTGCGCAAGATATACATACCCCTGTTTTATTAATTCCGGCATAAAACGATATAGGAATGTAAGCATTAAGGTACTAATATGCGCACCATCTACATCGGCATCCGTCATAATAATAATTTTATGATATCTCAATTTTGAAATATCAAAATCTTCATGAATACCGGTACCAAATGCAGTAATCATTGCTTTGATCTCTGCATTTCCATAAATTTTATCAAGTCTTGCTTTTTCTACATTTAAAATTTTTCCACGAAGTGGTAAGATTGCCTGAGTTGCACGGCTTCTGGCTGTTTTAGCAGAACCACCGGCGGAATCTCCCTCGACAATAAAAATTTCACAATTTTTCGGATCCTTGTCAGAACAATCAGCAAGCTTTCCAGGTAAAGACGTATTTTCCAATGCAGTTTTTCTTCTTGTTAAATCTCTTGCTTTTCTCGCTGCTTCTCGTGCTCTTTGTGCCAATAAAGATTTCTCACAAATCGTCTTCGCAATAACAGGATTCTGCTCCAAAAAGTAAGTAAGCTGTTCACTTACGATAGAATCAACAGCTCCTCTTGCCTCACTGTTTCCAAGCTTTTGTTTCGTCTGACCTTCAAACTGTGGTTCTTCGATTTTGATACTTATGATTGCGGTTAATCCTTCTCTGATATCATCACCGGTAAGCGGAGACTCATTTTCTTTTAGAATTTTATTTGCTTTTGCATAGGCATTAAATGTTTTTGTTAATGCGTTACGAAATCCGGCAAGATGTGTACCTCCCTCCGGAGTAATAATATTATTTACAAAACTAAACGTGGTATCATTAAAAGAGTCGTTGTGCTGCATGGCAACTTCTACATATACCCCGTCTTTTTTTCCTTCGCAATAAATAACGTCTTCATATAATGCTTCTTTACTGTTATTCAAGTATGTAACAAACTCTTTGATACCACCGGCATAATGAAATTCTTCCTCAAGCTCTGGATTTTGTCTTTTATCTCTTAAAACAATTCTTAGATTTTTGGTTAAAAAAGCTGTCTCTCTCAAACGTTGCTTTAATGTTCCAAAATCATAAACTGTTTCTTCAAAAATCGTATCATCCGGCATAAAAGTAACTTTTGTTCCATGCTTTTCGGTAGAACAGTCTCCAATTACTTTTACTTCATTATCTGCTTTTCCTCGCTTATAACTTTGAGAATAAATCTTTCCGTCATGATATACTTCTACAACAAGCCAGTTAGACAATGCATTTACAACAGATGCTCCTACACCATGCAGACCACCGGATACTTTATATCCTCCGCCGCCGAATTTTCCTCCGGCATGCAATACTGTAAATACAACTTCCAATGCTGATTTTCCGGCTTTATGATTCATTCCGACCGGAATACCACGTCCATCATCTTCTACTGTTATGGAATTATTTTCATTTATGGTGACATAAATATTTTTACAAATTCCTGCTAACGCTTCATCCACCGCATTATCAACAATTTCATAAACCAGATGATGCAATCCTCTTGAAGATGTACTACCGATATACATACCCGGTCTTTTTCGAACCGCCTCTAATCCTTCCAAAATCTGAATTTGATCAGCTCCGTATTCAGCACTCATATAAATCCTCCTATTCACAGAAACATTTACATTTCTGTTTTCTCAAAAACCTTTCCACTCACTACATGAAAAACCTTGTCTATTTGAAACCTGTTTTTTACAAATTCATCCAAACCGGTACAGGTAATAATGGTTTGAATATCATGAATACTATTTAACAAAAAATTTTGTCTGTTACTGTCAAGCTCTGACAATACATCATCTAATAGTAAAACCGGTGTATCATTTATTGTTTGTTTCACCAGCTCAATTTCGGATAATTTTAAAGATAACGCTGATGTTCTCTGTTGTCCCTGGGAACCAAATTTACGAATATCAATATTTCCAATAAAAAATGAAATATCATCTCTGTGTGGTCCCACTGAAGTCTGCGTATATTTTAAATCCTTTTCTTTTACACGGTTTAATTCGTCTTCAAAAAATGCCTCATCAATATTTGGCTCATATTTTAATATTAGTTCTTCTTTATTTCCGGAAATATTTTTATGTATTCCAAAAACAATTTCATTTAATTGTTCAATAAATTGTCTTCGTCGTTTAATTACTTTCTTGCCATATTCTACAAGCTGCATATCCCAGACAGGAAGTGTGTCTCTTAAATCCGGCTTGAAAACAATATCTTTTAATAATTTATTTCGCTGTAACAATATTTTATTGTAATTCGATAAATCCGAAAGATAAATCTTATCTAACTGACAAATTTCAGAATCTAAAAATCTTCTTCGTTCCGAAGGACCATTTTTTATAATATTTAAATCCTCCGGCGAAAAAAAGACCATATTTAAAATTCCAAAAAGCTCACTTGCCTTTTTTATCGGAATTTTATTTACTGCAATTCCTTTTGCCTTATTTTTTTTTAAATGAATATCAATCTGATATTGTTTCTCTTTTTTTTCTACCAGAGTACGAATATGTGATTCATTTTCTTCAAATCGAATCATCTCTTTATCTTTACTCCCTTTATGGGATTTGGTAGTTCCACTTACATAGGCGGATTCTAATATATTTGTCTTTCCCTGTGCATTATCGCCATATAAAATATTAGTACCACTATCAAATTTTATATTCAAATCTTCGTAATTACGAAAATTTTTTAATTCAATAGATTTTATAATCATTGCACTATTTTTATCGTTTCTCCATGATAAGAAACAACGTCTCCATTATGAAGTTTTTTCCCGCGTTGGGTTACAACTTCATGATTTACAGTAACTTCACCATCTTCAATTACAATTTTTGCTTCTACACCGGAACCTACCATTCCGGCTAATTTCATTGCCTGTCCAAGTTTGATAAATTCATCTTTGATTTTTACTTCATTCATAATTTTCCCTGATTTCTAATTTGTTGCTGCATTAAAGTTTACCGGTAAAATTAAATATATAAAACTTTCTTCCTCGTTTTTAATAAAACATGGGGCTTTTGGATTTACCATATAGAGAGTAACTTCTTCTTCATCAATGACACGAAGTGCATCAATAAAGAACTTAGGATTAAATCCAATCAGAATATCTTTTCCATCTTTTTTAATATCAATTTTCTCATTCATGGAACCATTAAAAGAATTAATCTTTAATTCCATGCTTTCTCCCTCAATATTCATAATAATTGGTTTTTTATCGCCTTCTCTTACTAAAAGCGTGGCACGATCAATACAATCCAAAAGCTTACGTTTGTTAATCTTTACCTTTGTTTCATAATCTGAAGATAGCATCTGATCAATTCTAAAATACTCACCTTCAATCAGGCGTGAAACAACCGTCGTATTTTCAAATTCAAATACAATATGGTTATCTGTAATAAATATATTGACATCTTCTTCTGCACTTCCCGGAAGAATTTTACTAATTTCCTGTAATGTTTTTCCCGGAACAACTACTTTTCTGTCTGCATAATTTTCTTTTAACTGGATTTTACGAATAGAAATACGATGTCCATCCAAGGAAACTACTTTTAATTGATTTTCATTGATTTCAAAAAGTTCACCCGTCATTAATTTATTATTATCATTATCCGCAATAGAAAAAATTGTCTGCTTTATTACTTCTTTCAGAGTAAACTGTGAAATCTGAATTGCTTCATTTCGTTCTATAAGAGGAATATAAGAAAAATCATCTCCCGGTTTTCCTATAATATTAAATTTTGCTGTTTCACAGGTAATTGTTGTTTTAAAAGATGCATCTGTTTCAATAATAACGTCACTATCCGGTAATTTACGAACAATTTCAGAAAAAAGTTTAGCATCTAAAGCAATGATACCCCGTTCCTCAATCTGACCTTCTATTCTTGTTTCTATTCCAAGCTCCATATCATTTGCTGTTAATTTTATTTCATTAGAAGAAGCATCAATTAAGATACATTCCAAAATAGCCATTGTAGTTCTCGTTGGAACTGCTTTGGAAACGATATTAACTCCATAAAGTAAATTTTGTTTCGAACAAATTAGTTTCATAATGTGTAAAACTCCTTCCTGGCATATAAATATAAATATAAAAAATATTTCAAAGTCATCTTCTTAGGGGATGTTAATAAGTTAATAACTCCTAGAAGCCTTAATCTGTAAGGATTTCAAAGAAAAAAAGCAAAGGATAACTATGTGAAAATCCTGAGGATGAAGTTTGGATTACTTGTGAATAAAAAAAGACAAGACCAAATTATAAAAATTGTTTTTAAAGCCCAAAAAATCTTATAAACAAATTTTCCAGAGAATTTACACACAAAATCAATGAGTTATCCACAAAAATTGTGGATAACTTTGAAATATTGTTGAATACTTTTTCTTTTTTATCTAATTAGGGTTTATTTTTTTCTTAATAGTGTCAATTAAACTACGAGTTGCTTCTGTATTTTCATATTCTTCTGTAATTTTATTTACACCATGTATTACAGTAGAATGATCTCTGCCACCTAAAAGCTCACCAATACCATCAAGAGAAATATCAGTCATATTTTTGCAAAGATACATTGCAATTTGGCGTGGCCTTGCGATATTACTGCTTCGACTTTTTGATTTTAACTGGTCAAGTGATACCTGAAAATGTTCGCATACAACATCAAGTACCAGTTGTGGTGTTATTTCATTTGGCTTGTCCGGTGAAATAACATTTTGCAATTCTTTTACGGCAAGATCCATGGTGATTGGCATTTGAACTAAATTAGAAAAAGCCATAAGTTTATTTAAAGCACCTTCTAATTCTCGAATGTTAGACTTGATATTATTTGCAATATAGCTAAAGATTTCATCATCTAACTCAAAATTGTCCATTTCGGCTTTTCGTTTCAAAATTGCCATTCTTGTTTCATAGTCAGGAGAGCCAATATCAGCAGTAAGACCCCATTCAAATCTGGAACGAATGCGTTCTTCTAAGGTCTCCATATCTTTTGGTGGTTTATCGGAAGAAATGACAATTTGTTTTCTTGCATCCCTTAGTTCATTAAAAGTATGGAAAAATTCTTCCTGTGTACTTTCTTTTCCTATAATAAACTGAATATCGTCAATAAGAAGAACATCGATATTCCTGTATTTTTCGCGAAATTTTGAAAGTGCGGCTGTATTTCCCCCATTATTGTTTTTTCCGTTACGAATAGCATCAATTAATTCATTGGTAAAAGTTTCAGAGGAAACATATAAAATTTTAGCATCCGGTCGATTGGAATGAATAAAATGTGCAATTGAATGCATTAAGTGAGTTTTTCCAAGTCCAACGCCACCATATAAAAATAATGGATTATATACTTCTCCGGGATTTTCTGCAACTGCGAGTGAAGCAGCCTGCGCCATACGGTTGTTATTGCCGACAACAAAAGTATCAAAAGTGTAATTTGGATTTAAATTCAAACTGTCTGATATATTGTCCGACACAGTTTGAGCAGTAGCAGTATGATAGGAGGACTTTATCTTTTTTTCCTGTTCCGGAAGAATAAATTCGATATCATAATCTTTTCCGGTCTGGTTTACAACTGCCACTTTAATTGGGAGCATGTATTTTTTCTCAATAAAATCACGCGCCATTTTCTCCAAAGGAACTAAAATGTAAAGTTTGTCATTATTTACTTCAGAGACAGTAAGCGGTTTTAACCATGTATTAAAAGAGACATCTGTCATCTCATATTCTTCTTTTACTTCCTGTAAAATTTTGTCCCATTTTTCTAGAATCTTATCCATTTTAAAATCTCCAATTTCATGTATCTCAAGAAGTGCTATCTTACTTCTGATATCAGAACGTAAAATAACACACTTTCTATAATAAACTAAAAATCTTAAATAAGCAATCGTTAATTCATTCTAAATAAATAATAAGGCACAAAATAAGAGAAAAGGTATAGGGGATAAGGCAAATGTTTATAATGTGGAAAACAGGCAGTCAGACGTTCTGTGGGGTTACGTGGAATTGGCAAAAATGAAATTAAAATTATAAACGCTCATTAAACAGAATAATAACAGTTTTTCCACGTTCCATCCACAATGTGCACAACATGTAGATAAAATGAGTTTCTACCTTATATATATAGTTTGAATGTGGAAATGTGGAAAACGTTATAGAAGCCTTGATAGCACTGAAGTTATAAAAAAATAAATGTTTTTCTTGACTTCAAAGCTTTTTTTGATATAATTGAAAGTGATGTTTTTTAACATAGAGGAGGTGGATACAGAATGAAGATGACATTTCAACCGAAAAAATGTTCAAGAGCAAGAGTACATGGCTTTAGAAAAAGAATGAGCACAGCAGGCGGAAGAAAAGTATTGGCTGCAAGAAGATTAAAAGGAAGAAAAAAATTATCAGCATAGGCCACAACTTTTGTGGTCTTTTCTTCTTCTTACAATGAAGTAGAAAAGGATGATTCGTTTATCAATGAAAAAATCGGAATCATTAAAGAAAAACAGAGATTTTCAAAATGTATATAGGACAGGCGTATCGTTTGCAAATCGTCTGTTGGTTATGTATGTAAAGGAAAATAAAACAGAGACAAACAGAATTGGAATATCAGTTAGCAAAAAAGTTGGAAATAGTGTTATAAGACATCATTTGGCCCGTTTAATCCGGGAAAGTTACAGACTACAGGAAGACATGTTTGATAGTGGTTTAGACATTGTAGTTGTTGTAAGGGTAGCAGCGAAAGAAGCAAAGTACAGAGAAATAGAGAGTGCGTTGTTACATCTTGGACGTCTTCACAAAATAATTAATGGCAATTCGTTTTCAGTAGAAAAGAAGATGGAATGATTTTGAAAAAAATTTTAATTTTTTTAATTAAATTTTATAGAAAATATTTATCACCGCTTAAGACTACAAAATGTCCATATTGTCCGACTTGTTCGGAATATGGACTTTTAGCAGTTGAAAAATATGGTGCAATAAAAGGTGGCGCTTTAGCGGCATGGAGAATATTGAGGTGTAATCCTTTTTCAAAAGGTGGATATGATCCAGTTCCATAAATTCAGGAGGGTTTTCTTGTGACAGATATAGTATTAACACAATATTCCGGAAAAATCCTAGGTCCGATTGCAAGATTTTTAGGTTGGATTATGAACGGAATTTATACAGTGTTTTCGAATGCATTTGGCATTGAAAATATTGCTTTATCAATTATTGTTTTTACAATTTTAATTTATCTTTGTTTATTTCCGCTTACTTATAAGCAGCAGAAATTTTCAAAGTTATCACAAAAAATGCAGCCGGAAATGCAGGCAATTCAGAAAAAGTATGCGAATAAGAAAGACCAGGCATCCATGATGGCAATGCAGGAAGAGACACAACAGCTCTATGAGAAGTATGGTATTTCTCCAACCGGAAGCTGTTTACAGGCGTTTATTCAGATGCCAATCTGGTTTGCATTATATCGTGTATTTGTAAATGTGCCTGCTTATGTCAGCAGTGTAAAAGGCGTTTTTGCAGATTTGACAAATGGCATTATGAATACTTCCGGTTATAAAGATGTTATGACAAAGCTGACGCAGACATATAACCTTGGTATTCCTACAGATTTTACAGTAAAAGATAAGAGTGCTTTATACAATTATGTTGTAGATGTTTTATATAAACTTCCGACAGAGGGATGGGAAACATTAAAGGATAAGTTTTCCGGTCTTGAAAATTTAATTGATACAACGCATGAATCGGTCAGTGAATTTAATTATTTTATAGGAATGAACATTTCAGATACGCCGATTGCAATTATAAAGAGTTCTTTTACAGAACATACTTATCTGATTGTAATTGCAGCAATTTTAATTCCGGTTCTTTCTTATGCAACACAGATACTGAACTTAAAGTTGATGCCACAGGCCGGTGGAGATAATGATCAGATGGCAAAGCAGATGAATATGATGAACAAAACCATGCCTTTGTTTATGATGATTATGTGCTTTTTTACTCCTGTAGGTCTTGGTATTTACTGGATCGCAGGTGCTTTATGCCGAAGTGTTCAGCAGTTTTTCCTAAATAAGCATATGGAAAAGATTAATCTTGATGATATTATTGAAAAGAATCAGGAGAAAGCAAAGAAAAAGCGTGAGAAAATGGGCATTGCAGACAGACAGATTGTAAACAATGCACGTATGAGTACAAAGAGTAATACCAATCTTTCTTCTGCTACAAAAGAAGAAAAAGAAGAAAAGCTTAGAAAAGCAGTTGAATATACAAAAAATGCTAATCCAAACAGTATGGCTGCAAAAGCAAATATGGTTCGTGAGTTTAATGAGAGAAATAATAAGTAAAAGTGAAATAATCAGGGGGCAGTGCTATGGATTATATTGAAGTTACGGGCAAAACAGTAGAAGATGCAAGAACAGAAGCTTTAATAAAGTTAGGTACGACGAGTGATCAGATTGAAGTAGAAGTAGTTGAAAAAGGAAGTTCCGGTTTTTTAGGAATTGGAAGTAAACCTGCCGTAATTCGTGTCCGCAAAAAATTTACGATTGAAGATTGCATTAAAGAATTTTTAAATAAAGTTTTTGAAGCAATGAATATGCAGGTTGAAATTCTGATTTCAAATGATGAAGAAAATCATATTGTAAATGTAGAATTAAAAGGCAATGAGATGGGAGTTTTAATCGGAAAACGCGGACAAACCTTAGATTCGTTACAATATTTAACAAATCTTGCAGTAAACAGACATACACAGGATTATGTTAAAGTAAAATTGGATACAGAGGATTATCGAAAGAGAAGAAGAGAAACTTTAGAGAATCTTGCCAAGAATATTGCTTATAAGGTAAAGAGAACAAGACGTCCGGTTTCTTTGGAACCAATGAATCCATTCGAGAGACGAGTGATTCATTCTACTTTACAAAATGATAAATATGTTGCTACACATAGTGAAGGTGATGAACCTCATAGACATGTAGTGGTTACGTTGAAAAAGAAAGATAATTAGAAAAGAGGGTGTTTTTAACTTTAATGTTCAAAAACACCCTTTTGTATGATTTGTGTTGGAGGTATCTATGACAGGAGATACAATTGCCGCAATTGCTACCGGTATGACAAATTCTGGAATTGGAATTGTTAGAATCAGTGGGAATGAGGCATTTCATATCATTGATAAGATATATCAATCAAAAAATGGAAAAAAAAAGATTTCTGAAATGGAAAGTCATACCGTTCATTATGGTTATATTGTGGATGGTAATCAGATAATAGATGAAGTTATGGTGTTAATTTTAAAGGCACCAAATACTTATACAAGAGAAGATACCATTGAAATAGATTGTCATGGTGGTGTTTTAGTTGTACAAAAAATATTAGAAACCGTGATTAAATATGGTGCAAGACCAGCTGAGCCTGGGGAATTTACAAAGCGTGCTTTTTTAAATGGAAGAATTGATTTATCTCAGGCGGAATCTGTTATGGATGTTATTCAGGCAAAAAATGATTTTGCGTTAAAAACATCCATGGAGCAGTTAAAAGGTTCTGTTTTAAAAGTTGTAAAGGAATTAAGAGAGAAAATTATTTATGAAATTGCTTATATTGAATCTGCTTTGGATGACCCGGAGCATTATGATCTTACCGGTTATGGAGAAAAGCTAGATTCTATTATAAATCCCATTATGAATGAAATTCAAAAACTTCTTGTTACTGCTGATAATGGGAAAATATTAAAAGAAGGAATTAATACTGCTATCGTAGGAAAACCAAATGCCGGAAAATCTTCTCTTTTAAATTCCCTGGTTGGAAAGGAAAGAGCAATTGTTACAGATATTGCCGGTACAACCAGAGATATTTTGGAAGAACAGATTAATTTAAATGGAATTAGTCTTAATGTGATTGATACTGCCGGAATTCGTAAAACAGATGACATTGTAGAAAAAATAGGAGTAGATCGTGCAAAGGAATCTATAAAAGATGCGGATTTAGTGATTTATGTTGTAGATTCTTCTAGAGAATTAAGTAATGAAGATGATGATATTATTGAATTAATCAAAGAAAAAAATACAATTATTCTTTTAAATAAAATGGATTTGGCACCAGTTGTTACAAAAGATGAAATGTTAAAATTGTCGGATAAAAAAGTGATTTCAATTTCTGCCAAAGAAAATAAGGGAATTGATGAATTAGAGGAAACCATAAAAGATATGTTTTTCCATGGAAAAATTGAAATGAATGATGAAGTTTATATTACGAATGTTCGTCATAAAACAGCATTAAAAAATGCTTATGATAGCCTTGAATTGGTAAAAAAAAGTATTGAAAATCAAATGCCGGAAGATTTTTATTCCATAGATTTAATGAATGCTTATGAAGAACTTGGTACTATTATTGGTGAATCGGTAGAAGATGATCTGGTAAATGAAATTTTCAGTAAGTTTTGTATGGGAAAATAGATGTTTTAAAAAAGGAAGGATAAAAAAATGCCGTCAATAGAGGAAAATTATGACGTTTGTGTAGTTGGTGCCGGACATGCAGGGTGTGAAGCTGCGCTTGCCTGTGCAAGACTGGGATTAGAGACAATTATTTTTACAGTAAGTGTGGACAGTATAGCCATGATGCCATGTAATCCAAACATAGGAGGAAGTTCGAAAGGACATCTGGTTCGTGAGATTGATGCCTTAGGTGGACAAATGGGAATCAATATTGATAAAACTTTTATTCAATCTAAAATGTTGAATAAATCAAAAGGTCCTGCCGTACATTCTTTGCGTGCACAGGCTGATAAGGCAAATTATAGTATGGAAATGCGCAAGACTTTACAAAATACCGAACATCTTACGATACGACAGGCTGAAGTATCTGAAATTATTACCGAAAATGATGTAATTGTTGGAGTAAAAACAGTATCAGGTGCGACATATCATTGTAAAGCTGCCGTACTTTGTACCGGAGTTTATTTGAAAGCAAGATGTCTTTGCGGAGATGTCATAACCTATACCGGACCGAATGGATTACAGGCAGCAAATCATTTAACAGATTCTTTAATAGAACACGGAATTGAAATGTTTCGTTTTAAAACAGGAACACCGGCGCGTATTGATAAGCGTTCCATTGATTTTAGTAAGATGGAGGAACAGTTTGGAGATAAGAAAGTAGTACCATTTTCTTTTACAACAAATCCAGAAGATGTTCAGATTGATCAGGTTTCCTGCTGGCTTACTTATACAAATGAAAAAACACATGAAATTATTCGCGATAATTTAGATCGTTCTCCAATGTATTCCGGAATGATAGAAGGAACAGGTCCTCGTTATTGCCCATCTATTGAAGATAAAGTAGTTCGGTTTGCAGATAAAGAAAGACACCAGCTTTTCGTAGAACCGGAAGGAATTAATACAAATGAAATGTATATCGGTGGGATGTCAAGTTCTATGCCGGAAGATGTTCAGTATGCAATGTATCGTACTGTTCCGGGGTTGGAAAATTGTAAAATTGTTCGAAATGCATATGCAATTGAGTACGATTGTATTAATCCGGTTCAGTTAAAACCTTCTTTGGAATTTAAAAAAATTAAAGGATTGTTTAGTGGTGGTCAATTTAATGGAAGTAGTGGATATGAGGAAGCTGCTGCTCAGGGAATTATTGCCGGAATTAATGCAGCGATGGAAATTTTAGAAAAGGAACCTTTGGTATTAGATCGTTCCGAATCTTATATTGGTGTTTTAATTGATGATCTGGTTACAAAAGAAACGAAAGAACCTTACCGAATGATGACTTCCAGGGCAGAGTATCGATTATTACTTCGTCAGGATAATGCGGATTTGCGTTTATCAAAGTATGGTTATAAAATCGGACTCATATCAAAAGAACGTTATGACTGGGTAATAAAAAAAGAACAATTAATAAAAGAAGAAATTGAGCGTTTAAATCATGTTAACATTGGAGCAAATAAGGAAACACAAGCGTTATTGGAACAGTATCATAGTGTACCGCTTAATACAGGAACAACGTTAAGTGAATTGATTCGAAGACCGGAACTTTGTTATGAAATGTTAGCACCATTGGATAAAGAAAGAAAAGAACTTCCGGAGGAAGTGATTGAACAGGTTAATATTAATATTAAATATGATGGATATATTAAGCGGCAAATAAAACAGGTCGAACACTTTAAAAAATTGGAGACGAAACGAATTCCGGAAGATTTTGATTATGATGATGTTGGAAGTTTAAGATTAGAGGCACGGCAGAAGTTAAAATTGTACCGGCCGATTTCTATTGGTCAGGCATCTCGTATATCAGGAGTTTCTCCGGCTGATATTTCTGTACTCTTGGTTTATATGGAACAAATGCATTATAAGAAACAACATGAAAAGTGATAATTTGAGGATAAAGTATGACATATGATTTTAAAAAATTTGAAGCTGTTTTAAAAAAATGGAATCTTGTTTTGACAGAGGAACAGAAAAATCAATTTTTAACCTATTATGAAATGTTGGTTGAAAAAAACAAAGTGATGAATTTGACATCTGTTACAGAATTTAATGAAGTTGTGGAAAAACATTTTTTAGATAGTATTTCTTTGTGGACAATTGAAGATTTATCACAAAGAAAAAAAGTTTTAGATTTAGGAACAGGTGCCGGTTTTCCCGGAATCCCATTAAAAATTATGTTTCCTGAATTAGAAATTACCTTGGCTGATTCTTTAAATAAAAGAATCCTGTTTTTACAGGAAGTGATAGATGCTTTAAAATTACAGAATATTTCTGCAATTCATGGAAGAGCGGAAGAAATGGCAAAACAAGAAAATTTTCGTGAAAGTTATGATTTATGTGTTTCCAGAGCAGTTGCAAATTTATCAACCTTAAGTGAATATTGTCTTCCTTTTGTAAGGATTGGCGGAAAATTTATTTCTTATAAATCAGGAGAAATTGAAGAAGAACAAAAAAATGCAAAGAATGCTGTTTTTTTACTTGGAGGAAAAATTGAAAAAATTCATAAATTTGAATTAGATGGAACAGAGTTAAAACGTTCTTTTGTTGTCATTGATAAGGTGAAAAAAACACCAAAGCTTTATCCAAGGAAAGCGGGAACTCCAGCAAAAAATCCACTTTCATAAAAAGAGTGAGTCTTGAATTAAAAAAGTAATGATATAGAAAAGGGCGTCAAATGACACCCTTTTTTTTAAATAAAAAGCATTGTGTTTTTAATCCAGGAACATCAAAATAAGTTCTGCAAGTTTATCCGGTACTTCCAATTGAGGAAGATAGGCTGCATTAGAAAGATAAGCAGTTTCAATTTCGGAATTATGCAGAAGATAATCGTTAATCATCTGGACGGAGTTTGGATAATCCCTGCTTCCGATTAAATATAAATTGTTCATATCTTTTAATGCGTGAGCAATGCTGATATTAGTATAATGTTCTAATATACTGGATAAAAGAAATCTTCCTTTTCCATTCCCAAGGTGTGCAGATTCATAATAAATATCTTCAAATTTAGAAGATATCAAAGCTCTGTTATTGTAGTATTTATTTTCAAATGTTTCATCAATGTGTCTTTTATGAAACCAGATATTATACATAAAAGTACCAATAATCGGACAATCAAAAAGTCTTTTTAATAATTCAGATTGTGTATTAGGACTGGCAGTTAATGATTTTAAATTTTCTGGATTTATCACAATGATTTTTTTGAATAAATTTTCATGCATTTTTCCACACATGATTGTAAAGGAACCGGAAGTTCCTGATGCAACAACGCAAGGCTGTGCTTTAATTACTTCATTTGTAAAATCTGTTAAGAGTTGTACAAAAAGATAGTTTGAATAAATAATCTCTGGTTTATCAGAATGTCCACATCCTAAAAGATCAATCGTATAAACGGTATTTGTTTTTTCTAATTTTTTGATTATTCGTGTCCATTCATACGAAGAACTACTTGGATTCAAATCATGTATTAAAAGAATGGGTTCACCCTTTCCCTGCTTCGTATAAAAAATATTTCCATAACGCCATTTATAATAATTACCACTATAAGAAGAAGTTAAGTTTTTCATAGAAGCAGTATATTGAATCAGTTTATTAATTGCATGTACACCGGCAAGAGACGCACTTGATAAGACCAAAAAGTGTTTTAATTTTTTATTCATAAAATACCTCCGTTTTTATTTATGTTATATCATAACTCTGTAATTATATGTAACAGTTCAGCTCATGCCCATTCCATAACTGTTACAATTATATTATAGACGAAAAAAATATTCTTTACAAATTTTTTCTTTATTTTATAAAAGAAAGGGTATACACTTATTATTGTAATAAGAAACATGATAGATGATAGGAAAAGAACATACGGGAGTTTGACAGTTGAATAACAGAAAAAGTACTCGCATGTATTGATTTACCTGCATTTTTTGTGTCAACTC
>NZ_JADYUI010000036.1 GCF_021531695.1 Roseburia hominis
TGAATTTTATTTCTTCTTTCAATTTACTTCCTCACTGATTCTGTTTTTCATCTTGTCTCATATCTGGTATAATAATAGCATAAATTAGAACGAAAACCAATCCATGGCTTTCGCAGACTACTGGTAAAGAAGGAATCATCATGCAGATACTGGGCTTTCAAAAGACAACCTTATTAGACTATCCGGGACATGTTGCCGCCACAATATTTTTGGGCGGCTGTAATTTCTGCTGTCCCTATTGTCATAATAAAGACCTTGTCCTTACCCCGGACGAAGTTTCCGTGATTCCGGAAGAAACTGTTTTTTCTGTTTTAAAAAAGCGACAGGGTATTTTAGATGGTGTATGCATCACAGGTGGAGAACCTACGTTACAGCCGGATTTAAAAGAGTTTATCCAAAAAATCAAATCTCTTGGTTATCTTGTTAAGCTGGATACCAATGGTTATCGCCCTTCTGTTTTAAAAGACCTTTGCAAAGCGCAACTGATTGATTACGTTGCCATGGATATAAAACATGCACCGGAAAAATACAACCTGATTGCCAATAGAAGTAATTTTTCCATAGACCTCATTTCCGAATCCGTTTCTTTTTTGAAAGAAGGTCTGATTCCTTATGAGTTTCGAACCACTGTGATAAAAGAATTTCATAAAGAGGCTGATTTTATTGCAATTGGGAAATGGTTGTCCGGTGCAGACGCTTACTTTTTGCAAAGCTACAAAGATTCCGAACGTGTAATTTCGCCCGGATTTCACGCTTATACGAAAAAGGAACTGGAACATTTTTATTCTATATTAAAATCTGACATCAAAAAAATTGAAATTCGAGGAATAGAGGAATGAATTTAATTTATGAAACTGACCGCTTAATTTTAAAAGTATTACGCCCGGAAGACGCTCCAAAGGTTCTCTCCTTTTATCAAAAAAACAAAGACATTTTTGAAATGTACGAAGCTGCGAGACCGGAAAATTTCTATACCTTAAAATATCAAAAATCTTTGTTACTTTGTGAATATAATTATACACTTCAACTGTCTGCCGTCCGTTTTTATGCCTTTTTAAAAGAAAATCCAACGCAAATTATCGGCACTGTCTGCTTTCGTGATATTATTCACTCCATCTATGAAACCTGTGAGGTCGGTTACAAATTTGACCAGGATTTCTGGCACAAAGGCTATGCCACGGAGGCTCTCTTAGAAGGCATTGAAATTATGTTTGATGATTTAAAGTTACATCGCATCGAAGCCTGCGTGATGCCTAAAAATCTTCCCTCTATCCGTCTGTTGGAATCCCTTTATTTCAAGCGTGAGGGATTGCTTCGGCAGAATGCACTCATTAACGGACAGTGGGAAGATCACTACCTTTATAGCCTTATTCATCCATAATCCGATACCAGTAACCAAACTGATTTGTTTTAACCGGCGTATTCTTTTCCTGCCGAAACTCAGGAAACCCAAAGATGGCAGCAAGAATTCTTTCCGGATTTTCAAATACACCGGGCACTCCGATCAGCCACTTTGTTTCATCATCTTTTGGTATTCTCCCAAACAATAAATGCCGATAATTAAAAAATCCATGCATTAAAAAACTATTGCTTGCAAGATAACTGAATGGCTGTGGTAATTCTCTTAAATCCTTTAATTCTATCTTTACGCCAAGAATCTCATCATCCTCTTCAAAAGGTTGTATTTTTTCATATTGTTCCGCTAATCTTTCCCAATATTCCTGTAATTCATTTTGTCTCTCACTCCCTTTTAGCTCCCGCTCTATTCCGGCAATCTGTTCTGCTTCATTTTCCTGATTCAATGAATCTGTTTGTACACTTCTTTTCATTTCTGCTTCTTGAACCGACTCTTCTTTCAACTCCTCGGCTTCAATTTCTACTTCTTTTGTATCCTCCTCTTTCTTTTCCATATCCGGCTTATTCTCTGATTGAGGTATTTCCTCTCTTACTTCCTTATGATTTCTCTCATCATATTCTTTGAAGTTTTCTCTTGTAATTTCTTTTTCATCCCATTGACTTGCAAACATGATTTTTTCATTTAAGGGAATCAAAAGTCCTTTCATTTCCCGCATATCATAATTTGAATTTTTGATATTCTTACAATCAAAACGTGTTCCAAAATCCGCGGAACCATTCACAAATGCCATCTCACCAAGTTTCACACCTATCATATTATTTTCTTCTCTGGTAAAAAAATAAACCGGACATTGTATCTTCGTAAACCCGGTTCTCTTTAAATGTATCTCTATCTGCCCATAATCCCCTCTGACATCCACTTTTGCAAATCCTACATTTTTTTTCTTACTATTCTCCTCATAAATGTAAATATACGTAAAAAATCTTTGTATTCCAGCCATATTTCCTCCGCAAAACATTTTATATCACTATCCTATTCAAAAATGTTTTTTAACATGCAAGAAAGTATGCACACAAAAAGAGAGCTTTCGCTCTCTTTTTGCTTTCTTATTTTCCGTTTGCCGGTTCAATGCTAATTGATTTTCCTTTAATCTTTACATTCTTCATGGCATTTAACACTTCTCTGCCGTATTCACTTGGAACTTCAACAAAGGTATATTTATCATACATATCAATGGCTCCTACGAGCTTTCCAGGCATTCCGGATTCTCCTGCAATGGCACCTAAAATATCACCCGGCTTTACTTTCTGCTTCTTACCGATGTTGATAAACAAACGTACCATACCATCTTCTGCACCGGTGTTCCCAAAATCATAATTGTCGGAAGACTCTGACTCACTCTCCGTTTCTCCTAATGCCATCTTTAAAAATGCTGCTGCAATATCCATAGAGGTATAATCCGATTCATTAACCTGTTCATCAATCATGTTAATCATTGCTGTAAGATCTTCTTCTTCAATAATCTGACTCACTTTATCCATGATTTTTTCTGCTTTAATCTGTGCAACATCTTCGGATGTCGGAATCGGCTGCGCCAAAATTTTTGTCTTACAATATCTTTGAATATCTTTTAATTTATAAACTTCTTTTCCTTTGACAAAAGTAAAGGCACGACCGGTTCTTCCCGCACGACCGGTTCTTCCGATACGATGCACATAATATTCATCATCCTGTGGAATATCAAAATTAAATACTGCCTCAACATCATCTACATCAATTCCTCGTGCGGCAACGTCTGTCGCAATCAGGATTTCTGTCTTTCCATTTCTAAAACTATTCATGACTCTATCACGCTGAGACTGCTTCATATCTCCATGAAGTCCTTCTGCAAAATAGCCTCGTCCCTGCAATTCACTTGCAAGTTCATCCACCATTCTTTTGGTATTACAAAATACAATAGAAAGCTTTGGATCATAATAATCCAAAAGTCTGGTCAAAACATCCACTTTATCTTTTCGTTTTACATCATAATAATACTGGTCTATACTTGGTACGGTAAGTTCTTTTTTAACAACTTTTATTGTGACTGCATCTTTTTGATATTTTTTGGTAATATCCATAATTGCTTTTGGCATAGTTGCAGAAAATAATACCGTCTGACGTTCTTCTGGGATATATTCAAGAATTGTCTCAATATCTTCTCGAAATCCCATATTAAGCATCTCATCTGCCTCATCCAAAACAATCGTATTGACAAAATCACAACGAATCGTTTTTCTTCTTAAATGATCCATAACACGTCCCGGTGTACCGATAATAACCTGCGCGCCACCCTTTAAAGAACGAATCTGCTTTGAAATTTCCTGTCCTCCATAAACCGGAAGGATCTTAATTCCATGCATGTATTTACTTAATTTTCGAATCTCATCTGCTACCTGAATTGCAAGCTCTCTGGTCGGAGATAAAATAATAACCTGTGTCTTTTTATTATCCGGATCTACTTTTTCCAACACCGGAATACCAAACGCTGCTGTTTTTCCACTTCCGGTCTGTGCCTGCCCTATAATATCTCTGCCTCTTAAGACTACCGGAATCGCCTGTGCCTGAATCGGGGATGCTTCCTCAAATCCCATGTCTTTGATTCCTCTGAGAATCTGCGGGTTTAACTCTAATTCATCAAATCTTACTGTTTCCATCTGTTTCCTTTCTATCTCTTCCACAATGCGAAAAAAAAGACTATTATACAACCACAAAGTTACTCATTGCATAACAGCCCATATAACTCCATATTCGTTGCCTATCATATCAAACGAATTGAAAATTGTCAAACCATTTTCTATGAAATCTTTTCTTTCGCAGATATGTATACGGAACTGACTTGCAGCTCCGCTTTATATAAAGCAATCGATCCATCCGTACTTTTCCACCGACAACCGGATTTTTATCCGGTGTCACAAATCAACAATATTCGTAAATTTTTTCGATTGCGAATTTGCTGTTTTTGTTTTTATCTAATATATTGTATGTCAAATTTTCTTTTCCGTTCTCACTCTTAAAACACCTTTTCGTAAAGCAGACATTCGCAATTTGCTTCGCTACTTACTTATAAATTCTGCAATACTTATGTCATTTCTTTGTTTTTGTTTTACCCGATATAACATACTGTCTGCCATATGCAGATAATCCCATATTTTATTTTCCGCCTTTGGAATATCAAAGCAGATTCCCTGTGAAATTGTAACGATTTGACTTGCTTTTGAATAACCATGCTCTATTTTTAACTTACTAATATTTTGTTTTAGTGTTTCAGCGCACTCTTGCACATCGGCTTTTTTATAACCTTCATAAATTAGAATAAACTCATCTCCGCCATATCGTGCACCAAAAATATTTTTTTCTTTTATTAATTTTTTTATTTCATTTGCAATCTGTTTTAAACAATCATCTCCGGCCTGATGCCCATAATTGTCATTATACTGCTTAAAATAATCAATATCTAAAATTTCAATTGCAAACTCTTTTTTTAACTCACAGGCATTGATAAAAGCATTCTCTGCGTACGTATTTAGCCGAAATCGATTAAAAAGTCCGGTCAATGCATCTGTTTCTGAACGCTGTTTCAGAAGCCGGTTCTGTTCTTCCACTTCCTGTCTTTGCCGCTTGGCTTCCTCTAAAAATTTTCTGACATTGACCATATTCATTATCGTATAACGATTTTCATCTTCCATTAATCTGGTCAATTCATAATACTGCATTGCATCCTCTTTACAAAGATTTTGATCTTCCATTTTTTTATCATATTTTATTTTCAAGGAAACCAATTGCTTTCTAAGATACGTAATTTTTGCTTCTATCGTGAATTTTTCCAAAATAGAAAAAATTTTTTGAAAATCCCCATATTGATTCGCCTCCAGTAACATCTCACAATACACATACAAATCATCAAAAACCGATAAAAGTTCAACGGTATCTTGCAATAATGCATCTATTCTTTTTATACAGATGTCCCTTTCTTTTTGATTTCCAAGTGCATGATACAAACGTGCCTCAAAACAGCAAAGCGAAAGCTCTTCCAATTGCGTCCGTTTTCCATCAGATTCTTCGACCGCCTTTTTTCTGTAAAAATCTGCCTTATCATATCGTTTTTGATATAAATAGGAATCAGCCATTCCTATATTATAATGTAAAAGGTACATTTCACAATTTTGAATTTTTCCCGCTTGTTTTAAAATCTGATAGCCACGTTCGTAATAGTTTCTCGCCTCTTCATATTCACCCAGAGAATGATATAAAGAACCTATATTCATATGAATAAGGATCTCCACATCCGGTATTTTATCATAATTGCAATAGGAAAGCGCATTCAGATAATAATCCATGGCAAATGAGGCATTTCCCCTGTTTACTGAAGTAATTCCGAGCAAATTATAACTTCTGGCTAAAAGTTCCCATTGCTCTGTCCTGGAAAGATTACTTAATGCTCCCGTAATACTTTCAAACAGTTTTTCTACATTATTCAATATGTAATAAGCTTCCCCCATATAATATGAGGAAAAGCCCATTAACGCTTCATCATTGATTTTTTTTGCATATTCATAAAGTTTCTTACCATGCTGCAATGTATTTTTGGCATGAACTCCCCGATTTTCCAGTATATTACGAATACACTCCTGTGTATCCAAATTATATTTTCCAAAATCCATCACAGCTTCTCCTTCGATTTATGAATTATTAAAATTTCCTATTCAGCAGCAAAAAATGAAATCGGATTTACCGGTGCTCCATCTTTCATCAATTCAAAATATAAATTACTTCCTTCTACCGAATAATATTTTGTTGGTTCACTGACATAGCCGATGATATCGCCTGCTTCCACATAAGCTCCTGCATGAAAAGGTACCTCCTTTAGCTGCCCGTAAACTGCCGTATAACCATTTCCCAAATCCATAGAAACCGTACAACCTGTTTCTTCATTATTTGAAATATCTGTAATAATTCCTGTTGCTGCACAGCTTACCTTATCATTCACATTTCCGGCAATAACAACTGCAGGGTTATAACGATACTGATCTAATGTTGCATGATAAATTGTCTGATCCATGCTGTAATTCATAATTACATTTCCTTTTAAAGGCCATAACAAATCTGAATTTTCTGAAAAACTTAAATTTGCACTGGTGGTTCCTGTAGACACAGCCTGTTCTTCCGGTTGCATCGTACTTTCTTCCGCCTCCTCTGTTGGCTTGTCCGTCTCAATTTCCGGTTCTACCGGCTCACAAACGGTAACTTCCGGTATCAAAACATTAGAAACATCCTCTGCCGGTTCTTCTTCTGCTTTTTGTCCTTCTTCATCTGTTTCTGATACCATTATTTGTTCTGTATCACTTTCTTCTTTCAATTCAAATTGTTCTTCTTTTGGTGCATTTTTTTCCGAAACATATACACCTGTCATCCCCACTGCTGCCAAAACCATTACAAGTGCTGCCAATACAATCTGTCTTTGTTTAAAAACTCTTTTCCATTTATCCTTTCTCATATCCATCACCATCCATAGTCATTTTTTCTAACTATAGTGTTGACGTATTTTCGATTTTTATTCTGTTATTTCGATATTTGGAAAATAATATTTTAAAATGTCTATGTAATTTTTACCCTGTTTTGCCAGTTCATTTGCTCCCCATTCTGAAAGCCCGAATCCATGCCCTAATCCTTTTGTGACAATCCGTATCTTTCCATCTGCTTCCCCAAGAGAAAAGCAGGCCGAATTAAGCCCTAACCTTTTTCTAAAATCTTCCCCGGAAACGGTAATTCCTCCTGCTGATACACTGGTAACATAAGACGCACTATCTCTCCCGTCTATGGTAAGCTGCGTCAAAATATCTTCATCTGAAAAAACGACTCCTGTAAAAATCTGTTCTAATTGTGCCAAAAATTCCGTTTTTTCAAAATAAACCACTTTTAAATAATTTTCTGCCGGAATATCAAAAGTGCTATCCACACTCACTAAATACGGAAAAGCAGTTTTCTCACTGATTTCTTTCGCAGAACGTGTTTTTCCGGCACTGACAGCATGATATGGGAGCATAACCATATCACCCGCAAAGGAAACCTGTGTCCCGGCCGTTTCATCTATAAATTGTGCCAATTTTTCATATTGAACTGAAAAATTATTTTCTCCGAATTGTGTCATCATTTCCTGCACAGACAGCCCTTCTTCCGGCTCTGTCCCATTTTCCAAGGCATAATTATAATTCTGTCTTACAATAACCGCCTGTGCTTTCATTGCTTCTTTTTCGCTATTGATATCAATTTCTTTTGCAAGAATCGAAATCAACTGTTCCCGGTTTTCCTTGTTTTCTTCACTTTTAGATATATTGATTGTTTCCGTAGCTGATTCTGAAAAAAAACCATTTTCTATTGAAGTCCCTTGCAGAAAAATAGTAATAAGATAAGGAAAAAAAAGCAAAAAGATCAAAGCAGAACACACTATTTTTATTTTCTCTTTCATGACTGCCACCTTATATTTTCCTTTGGGATTTACCCCCATTTATATATATGTGGCAACCTTAAAATTATGATTTACTTTCTGTTTTTTTAGAAAGAATATTGCTTAACATTGCAAACTGCTCCAAACTCAATGCCTCTCCCCGGATTGTTAACGGAACACCTAATTCTTCTATGCTTTCTTCAATAATTTCCTTTGAAAAAGACAGTTCGCCAGAGTTCTTAAGTCCATTGACAAGCGTCTTTCTTCTCTGATTAAAGGAAGCACGGATAATGCGAAACATTAACTTCTCATCTTCCACCTGTACCGGTGTTTCCTTATGTCTGGTCAACCGAATTACCGCAGAACCTACCTTTGGTCTTGGCATAAAACAATTCGGCGGTACATTTGCAATAATTTCCGGCTTTGCATAATACTGAACTGCTAAAGACAAGGCGCCATATTCTTTCGTTCCGGGTCCGACCTGCATCCGCTCTGCCACTTCTTTTTGTACCATAATCGTAATGGAATCAATCGGCACATGACTTTCAAAAAGTCCCATAATGATTGGTGTGGTAATATAATAAGGAAGATTTGCAACAACTTTGATCGGCTTTTTATTATTTTTTTCTTCTGCCAGTTTGTTTATATCCACCTTCAAAACATCTTCATTAATAACTGTTACATTATCATACTCTTTTAAGGTATCCTCTAAAATCGGAATGAGATTTTTATCAATTTCAACCGCTACAACTTCTCTTGCATTTTCGCAAAGATACTGCGTCATTGTTCCGATTCCGGGACCAATTTCCAATACAAAATCTTCTTTTGTAATTTCTGCCGCATTTATTATTTTATCCAGAACATGCGTATCAATCAAAAAATTTTGTCCAAATTTCTTTTGAAAATTAAAATTGTATTTTTGTAATACCGCAATTGTATTCTGCGGAATTCCAAGTGTTGCCATCCTTTTACCTCTCTATTTCTATCCGGTTTTTACATAAAAGTTTCTATCACATGTGCAATTCCATCCGCATCATTGGAATAAGTAATGAAATCTGCCTCCTTCTTTACTTCCGGCTGTGCATTCTCCATTGCTACCCCAAGACCTGCGTATCGAATCATGGACAAATCATTAAATCCATCTCCACAACAAATCATCTGCGATTTTTCACAATCTAAATAATTCAATAATTTTTGTAATGAATATGCTTTATCAATATTAGAAGGCATAATTTCCAAAAAGAATGGTTCGGAACGGAATATATTTAGTTTTTCACCAAATAATTCTCTTAATTTTTCCTGCGCTTTCAGTATTTTCTCCGGCTCTCCCGTCATCAGACATTTATTCACCGGAAAATCTATATATTCCGGAAAATTCTCTACTTCTTTCACTGGAAGTCTATTGATTTTTGCTTCTAATTCGTTATACTGATCTTGCCCATTTCCCAGTATAATTTCTGATTCCGAATAGGATAAAATACCGATTCCAAATTCCTTTGCCTTATCATAAAGCACCTGAATGCTTTCCTGCGGCAATGTTTTATTATAAACAATTTCTTTCGTCTTACAATTAATAATCTTAGCACCATTATATGATAAAATATAACCACCATACTTCTGCAATTCCAATTCATCCGCCAGATGTAAAATACCGGGTGTCGGTCTTCCCGATGCCAAAACAACAATTTTTCCTTCTTCTTGTATCTTCATAAGCGCCGCTTTCGTTTTCGGCGTAATTTCCTTTTTTGAATTTGTCAATGTACCATCTAAATCCAAAACAATAATCTGATATGACATAATTTCTCCTTTTATTCCTCATTCATTTCGTCTACTGGTGATAGCTATTAAAAAAACACCCAAACATTCGCATTTCCACACTCTTTACAAATAAGTATTCTAAGGGGTTCTGAATCGTTACTACTGGTTTTATAATTATAAATTAAGCAGAAACAATTTACAACTTATTCTTAAATAACAGAGTGGTTTTTTCAGATTTTCGAACGTATTTTCGATTTCTTATTGCATTTTTCTCTAAAAGATGTTATAGTCTTATCAGAACATTTGTTCTTTATTATGTTTTCGAGAGGATTTCTTTATGCAGATACAGGAAAATATGAGTCTTATGGAAAAATTACAAATTCTATCTGATGCCGCCAAATACGACGTTGCCTGCACATCCAGCGGCGTAGACCGTAGTGGCAATGGACGCGGTATGGGGAACTGTATCGCGCCCGGTATCTGCCATACATTTTCCGGTGATGGACGCTGCGTTTCTTTATTAAAAATCCTTTTTACCAATGAATGCATTTTTAATTGTTCCTATTGTTTAAATAATTGCAACAATGATATTCCGCGTGCTTCTTTTACACCGGACGAAGTTTGCACGCTTACCATGGAATTTTATCGCCGCAACTACATTGAAGGACTATTTTTGAGTTCCGGTATTTTAAAAAATCCTAATTATACCATGGATCTGATTTATCAGACTTTATATAAATTACGCGTAGAATGCGGTTTTAATGGTTACATTCATGTAAAGGCAATCCCCGGTGCAGACCCTGTCCTGATAGAAAAGACCGGTTTTCTTGCTGACCGTATGAGTATTAATTTAGAGCTTCCAACTGCAGAAGCCTTAAAAAAACTTGCTCCCTACAAATCAAGATCTACCATTTTAAAACCGATGCGCCAAATTCAAAACGGTATTTCCAATCAGGCACTTTTACTTTCCGACTATAAACAAAAACAACCTCTGCGTGTACAAACAAAGGAATTCAAGCAATTTGTTCCTGCCGGGCAGAGTACACAGATGATTATCGGTGCCACACCGGAAAATGACTTCCAGATTATGAGTGTTGCAGAAAGCCTTTACCGGAATTTCTCATTAAAACGTGTTTTTTATTCCGCCTTTGTAAATGTGAATCAAAATTCCGATCTTCCGGTTCTCCCGGGCGGTCCACCACTTTTGCGTGAACATCGCTTATATCAGGCAGACTGGTTATTGCGTTACTATCATTTTTCCGTAGATGAATTGCTCTCCGAAGATAATCCGAATTTTAATGTTTACCTTGATCCGAAATGCGATTGGGCTCTTCGGCATTTAGAGTATTTTCCGGTCGAAATCAATCGTGCTTCTTATCAGACCTTACTTCGTGTCCCGGGTATCGGTGCAAAATCCGCTTCTCGTATCGTAAAGGCAAGACGCAGTGCAAAACTCAATTTTACTGATTTAAAAAAGATTGGCGTTGTATTAAAGCGTGCGCTTTATTTTATCACCTGCTCCGGAAAGATGATGTATCCTACAAAACTGGATGCTGATTATATTTGTGAAAATCTATTACGCGATCAGACACAGATTCCAAAAGAAATCCGCAATAGCGGATATGAACAGATTTCCCTGTTTGATGTCGGAATGAAAGAATCAAGCCGGCAAATTTCTTCTACATAAAATATTAATCGAGAGTTAATTTATATTCAATACCGGCATGAAAATATAAATCTTATATTTGTTAATAATTATTAATGAAGGAGACTTCTCATATATGTATGTTTTTGTCTGTGAAGATAATATTGATGGCATTTTTACTGCTATTTATGATGCCTGGGCAAGTCATTTCGGTCATAAAAATATTTACATTTTATCCAAAGAGCCTCAAAATTACGAACTCTTCTGTGAATATATTTCTGTAAAAACCAACATGGAAAAAAGCCAAAAAGTGTCAAACACCATAAAAACACGCTGTGGTTACGAAGTATGGACATTTTTATGCCAGGCTGCCATGGCATACGAAAAACAAACTACCTTTGATACTTCCTCTCTATCAAAAGCAGATGCTTTATACCGCACATTACTTTACGCTTTTTCTATGGAAAAACCGGAACATATTATTGACTGCTTACAGAATCCTTATGTTCTCTATCTTTTTGAACTATCCAGAAGTGTGTCAAACGAAGCCCACCACCTACTTGGCTTCGTACGTTTTAAAGAATTACAGAATCATATCCTGTTTGCAAAAATTCATCCTAAAAATCTGGTACTTCCAATTCTCGGCGATCATTTTTCAGACCGTCTTCCACAAGAAAATTTTATGATTTATGATGAAAATAGAAATCTTGCTGTAATTCACCGAAAAGGAATTTCTGATTTTATTCTTGTTGGTACAGAAAATCTTAATAAAAATATGTTAGAACAATATTCAGAAGATGAATTGGAATATGAAAAGCTCTGGTGCGGCTTTTTCTCCAGTATTACAATCGAAGCAAGAAAAAATCCCAAGCTTCAAAATCAGAATATTCCAAAACGTTTTCAAAAAGATGCGGTGGAATTTTCCTAAACTCCACCGCTTAAAAATAATTTTCTGGCATTTTGATTCGTTGTAGAAATAATTTCTTCTTTCGAAATATTTCGAATTTCCGCTAATTTTTCAACAACATAAGGAATATACAATGAGGAATTTCTTTCTCCTCTGTGCGGTTCCGGTGCCATGTAAGGGCAATCGGTTTCTAATAGTATCCGTTCTAACGGAATCTCCGCTGCTACTTCTATTAACTTTTTTGCATTTTTAAAAGTAACCACTCCACCGATTCCAATATAGTAACCCATTTTTATAAATTCTTTAGCCATTTCAACAGAATAAGAATAACAATGAATCACTCCCGGAATTTCTTCGGCCTTTACCTCTTTCATGACTCTCATGGTATCTTCGGCAGCATCTCTGGAATGAATGATTACCGGCAAATTATGTTCCTTCGCTAAAAGCATCTGACGTTTGAACCATTCGCGTTGTTTTTCCTGCACTCCCAGCTCTTTATCCCAGTAATAATCTAAACCAATTTCACCGATTGCAACTGTTTTCTCAAACTTTGCTGCTTTTTCTAATACATCATAGGAAGATTCATCTAATTCTTCCACATCACTGGGATGAACTCCAACTGCTGCAAAGATATAATCGTACTGCTTTGCAAGCTCGATACTTCTTTTTGTTGTTTCCAGATTAGAACCAACATTAATAACATATTCAATATTCTGTTTCGGAAGGGAAGCAAGCAATGCTTCCCGATCCGAATCAAATTTCACATCTTCATAGTGTGCATGTGTTTCAAAAATTTTATTATGCAATTTCCGCTCCTGACGGCATTTTCTTCTCCGGTGTCATCAATGCAAGATTTCCATTCTCATCCTCTGCACAAAGTAACATTCCTTCAGAAAGAACGCCTGCTAATTTTGCTGGTTTTAAATTCACAAGAACCATAACTTTTTTACCGACCATTTCTTCCGGTGTATAATATTTATGAATTCCGGAAACGATCTGCTTTACTTTACTTCCGATTTTTACTTGAGAACATAAAAGTTTTTTTGATTTTGGAACCGCTTCACAAGAAATAATTTCTCCAACCTGAAATTGCATCTTTTCAAAATCTTCAAATGTAATTTCTTCTTTGTCCTCGATATCAATTCCCGTCTCTTCTTCCTTTACTTCTTCTTTCTTCGGATGAAGCTCTTCCACTTTTTTCATAACTTCTTCTAAATCCAGTCTTGCAAACAAGATTTCCGGATTTTCTGTAACTTTTGTTCCACTTACATAATGACCAAAAGTAGTTAAATCGTCATATGGAATTTCCTTAGCATTTAACTGATTTAAAATCTTATCTGCAGTTTCCGGCATATAGCTCTTTAATAAAGTAGCACCAATTGAAATTCCCTCTACTAAATTGTACAAAACAGTTTCCAGACGTGGTTTCGTTGCCTCATCTTTGGCAAGAATCCAAGGTGTCGTTTCATCAATATATTTATTACAGCGCTTGAATAAGTTAAAGATTTCTGTAATCGCATCCGCAACACGAAGTTCATCCATCTTCTTTGTAACTTTTTCTACAGTTTCTGTAGCAACTTTTTTCAAGTCTTCATCCACTGCTTCTGTTACTCCGGCATTATTTACAACACCACCAAAGTATTTATTACTCATGGAAATAGTACGATTTACTAAATTTCCTAACGTATTTGCCAAGTCAGAATTTACACGCTCTACCATAAGCTCCCAGGAAATTACACCATCATTTTCATATGGCATCTCATGAAGCAGGAAATAGCGTACTGCATCTACACCAAAGAAATCTACCAGTTCATCTGCATACAATACATTTCCCTTGGATTTACTCATCTTTCCATCACTCATCATCAGCCATGGATGACCAAATACCTGCTTTGGAAGCGGAAGGTCCAGTGCCATTAAGAAAATCGGCCAATAAATCGTATGGAAACGGATAATATCTTTTCCAATCAAGTGCAAATCTGCCGGCCAGTTTTTCTTAAACAAATCCGAAGACTCTCCATCACAGTCATAGCCTATCTTTGTAATATAGTTTGTCAAAGCATCCAGCCATACATAAACCACATGCTTCGGATCAAAATCTACCGGAATTCCCCATTTAAATGAAGTACGGGATACACACAAATCCTGCAAACCAGGAAGCAGGAAATTATTCATCATTTCATTTTTTCTGGAAACCGGTTGGATAAATTCCGGATGTGTGTTGATATGCTCAATCAAACGATCTGCATATTTACTCATTCTAAAGAAATATGCTTCTTCCTTAGCCGGTTTTACTTCACGCCCGCAGTCAGGACACTTTCCATCTACCAACTGAGATTCTGTCCAGAATGATTCACAAGGTGTACAATAAAGTCCTTCATAAGAGCCTTTATAAATATCACCTTGATCATATAATTTCTTAAAAATCTTCTGTACCTGCTTTTTATGATCTACATCTGTTGTACGAATAAAATTATCATAAGAACAATTCATAAGATCCCAGATCTTTTTTACTTCAGCAGATACTTTATCTACATATTCCTGTGGAGAAACTCCAGCCTCTTGTGCCTTTATTTCATTTTTTTGTCCATGTTCATCCGTTCCTGTCTGGAAATAAACATCATACCCTTCCTGTCTTTTAAATCTTGCAATTGCATCTGCCAAAATAATCTCATACGTATTTCCAATGTGTGGTTTACCGGAAGCATAGGCAATTGCTGTTGTCATATAAAACTTTCCTTTATTTGCCATGTTATCAATCCTTTCTTTTCTATGATGCAATACAAAGTGAACCATTCATGAGTAAGTAATATCCGGTTTAGCCCCGTTCCGATTGACGCTTAATAAGTGCCCTCGCGGAGTGTTTAAGCTGGTCGGAGATGGTGCTGTACTTCCACCAAAATTGATTTCACCTATCGAGGTGGTTGCCTTTTACAACCAGGATAAAAAAAACGCCTTCATCTCCTAATATTAGGAAATGAAGGCGAAATCATTCGCGTTACCACTTCATTTTATCTTTATCTCACAATAAAGACCTCACTAAGTATCTGCATCTATTTCTCACTACTTACAATGATTTAGAAATAAAATGTAATACTCTCCGCTATAACAGGCGGTCCTGTCAGAAACTATCCAATCCATCCAATTGGTTCATCTCTACCACTCCAAAGCCATCTTCCATTTGCTTTGCTATATCCCTCTCAGCTACGGTTTCCCTGGGATTTCTCTGTAATACCTCTACAAATGTACTCTCTTTTTCTATGTGTTTTCTCTGTTAAATAAACTACCACAGTATTTTTGAAATGTCAATTATTCCTCAAAAAAATCATCTATCTTTGCGCCACATTTTCCACAAAAATTTGTTCCTTCCGGAACTTCTGCACCACATTTATCACATCTTTTTACACCTTTTAATTCCATAAGCTGTTTTTTCATATCCTTAATAGACTGTAACGCTTCTTCAATTACGCTGAATTCACCATAGTCCAGAATATCGTCATCTTTGTGTGCTTCGTAATACTTTTTTCCAATTAACGCATATTGCTTTTCTACAAATTCTTCTTTCGAACGGATATCCATCTTAAGTTTTGTCACACCGGATAATTCTTTTGCCTTAGAAGAAACATCTTTTCCAACATTTACAATTGTATCACTAATTTTTCCAAAAACATCCATACTATCATTCTCCTTTTGATCTCATCTAACGCATACAGACATAAACCATATATGCTGCATAAGACAGTAACATTACGATTCCCTCCGGGCGTGTGATCTTTTTCTTACTTCCGGCAAAAATCAATACCACAATACTCATAACAATCAATATTAATATATCAATTACATTCTCCATAAGAAATGCAATTGGACTAATGCTGGATGCAATACCAAGAACAAAAAGAATATTAAAAATATTAGAACCAATTACATTCCCAAGTGCCATATCCACTTCATTTTTTCTTGCTGCTACAATAGAAGTTACAAGTTCCGGCAAAGATGTTCCCATTGCCACAATTGTAAGCCCAATTAATGTCTGGCTTAATCCAAAATCTGCTGCAATTGTAGATGCTCCATTGACAACCATATCTCCACCAACTGCAATGGCTACTGCTCCTCCTATAATGTAAAGAATGCATTTCCAGATTGGAAGTATTCTTTCAGCAGCCTCTTCCTTTTCTTCTTCGCTTTCAATGATTACATCCCTATTTCTTGCATTTTTTGCAGATTTTATCATCATAAGAATAAAAATCACAAAAATAACTAATAAAATGATACCATCTACTCTACCAAGTGACATTCCAAAAAATCCAAGCACTAATAACACTCCTGCTATAATAATTGAAAACGGAAAATCCTTTTTTAATGTATTGTCCTGTACTGCAAGTGGTGTAAATAATGCACAAAAACCACAGACAACCATTAAATTGAAAATATTAGAACCTACTGCATTACTGACTGCCAATGCATTATTATTTGTAATGGATGCCGTGACAGAAACTGCACATTCCGGTAACGATGTTCCCATTGCCACAATTGTCATTCCAATAATTAAGGATGGAACCCGTAAACGTTTTGCCACACTTGCACTTCCCTCTACAAAAAAGTCAGCTCCTTTAATCAATAAAATAAATCCAATGATAAGTATTATGGTTGCCAATATCATTTCTTTCATTCTATTTTTCCCTTTCTACTGTAAAATTTAATTTAACATTGTAAAAGTAAGTTTTATACTTCCTTAGAATACAAGAATTCCGAGATGTTCTAATAATATTTTTATACCAAGTAATACCAATATTAATCCACCGGCAAATTCTGCTTTATTTTTATATTTACTTCCAAAAAAGTTTCCTACATAAACACCGCCTATAGAAATGAGAAAAGTTACAATACCGATAATTGCAATTGCCTCTATAATCGGTGTTCCAAGAAATGCAAACGTAATTCCAATTGCCAAAGCATCAATACTTGTTGCAATTGCAAGAATAAACATTTCTTTTAAATCAAGTGGCTTATCACTTTTTTCTATTTCTTCTTCCTCTTCCTTTTTTAAGGATTCAACAATCATCTTTCCACCAATAAAACCGAGCAGGATAAATGCAATCCAGTGATCCACACTCGTAATATAGCGTTCAAATTGTTTTCCTAATATCCATCCAATCAACGGCATCAATGTCTGAAAGCCTCCGAAAAACACACCTATTACAACTGCCTGCTTCTTATTTACCTTTTTCATTCCAAGTCCTTTGCAAATAGAAACTGCAAATGCATCCATTGCCAGACCTACTCCCATTAACAATAATTCAATAAATACTGCCATTTTACCACCTTTTCTTTTGCATTTTTTTCGTATAATACGATAAAAGACCCATGTATACCTTAAATAACATGGTACACATGAGTCTCATTCTTTAAGATTTGCCAGGTTTATTATAAACCGAGTCTGTTGACAAATCACGTATCCTAAAATACCCTACGCGAATTACTCCCTCAAGAAAATAATTTCTTTTAATATAGCGAATAATTAAATACTTGTCAATAGTTATCAACAATTTATTCTAAAATTTGTAACCCAACAGGTAAAAGACCAGCAATATCATTAGGAACAAAAGATTGTATCCCGTAAAATTTAAAAAATAGGTCTGCTTTTTCTTAGGAATAGTATTTACAAATAACTTGTAGGAAATTAAACTTGCCATAGATGCAATCATAGTTCCCAAGCCACCAAAATTTACACCAAATAACAATTTTTCATATTCCGACGTAAATCCGGAAAGTAACAGTGCTGCCGGAACATTACTGACCACCTGACTGCTTATGACACCTGCTGCTACCTCATGACCTGTGACAATCTCTTTTAATAAATCATTAACTGCCGGAATTCGTTCCATATTTCCAATAAAAATGAAAAAGCAGACAAAAGTAAATAACAAACAATAATCCACACTTTTCAAAATTTTTTTGTCCATAATCCACACAGTTCCCAAAATAATTAAAAAGCATAACTCGTAAGGTAAAATTCTTGCTACTGTTAAAAGACTAAGAAAAAGCAATATTATGTAAACTACTAATTTGTATCTTAAATTCTCTTTTCTTTCACTTTTACCCGTATAAATAAAATCTGTCTTTTCTTTTCCTGCCTTTCGTAAAAAAATAAGTATTGCCAAAAGTATGGCGGAAACCAGCGTATAAGGAAACATATGCCATAAAAATGTACCTAATGGCATTCCTGTTAAACTATAAAGATAGAGATTTTGGGGATTTCCGATTGGTGTAAACATACTTCCTAAATTTGCCGCTATTGTCTGCATCACCACGACAAAAATCATTTCATTTTCTTTATCTGCCATTTTTAGTGTAAGAAGCGCAAACGGAACAAAAGTGAGAAGTGAAACATCATTGGTTATAAGCATACTACAAAAAAAACATAAAAATATTAAAACAAACTCTAATTGTCTTACATTTTTTGTCTTTCTTAATAAATCCGTTCCAATTTTTTCGAATACACCTAACTCACCGAATCCACTCATCACAACCATAAGTGAAAATAAAATTGCAAGCACTCTTGTATCTATATAATCAAAATACTGAATATCCGGCATAACCAAAAACATAGAAAAAAGTGCAAGCAATGCCGCAATACTAAGAACCGTTTCTTTTTTTATAAAATTTACAATTTTTTTCTTTATCACATCCAAAACTCCTTTTCTATTTCCAACAACACTGTTTATACTAAGCAAATTTATCTCAAAAATCAACTTTTTATGTCAAGCAAAAATGAAAATGTCCCGAAAATTTTAAAACATTAACCCTGGTTGCTCCAGGGCTTTTGTTTTTT
>NZ_JADYUI010000037.1 GCF_021531695.1 Roseburia hominis
GTGCCTTTTTAATTGCTTACATTGTTGAATTTTCAAGGTTCATCACACCTTTTGGTGTGGGAAGTTTTAGTAATATAATTGAGGGTTAAGGCAATGAGAGAAAAAGAGAGATTAACGAAGCTTGGAAGCCAGGGGACAGAGTATAAGTCAGAATATGATGCATCACTTTTGGAGACTTTTGATAATAAGCATCCGGGGAATGATTACTTTGTGAAATTCAATTGTCCGGAATTTACGAGCTTATGTCCGATTACCGGGCAGCCGGATTTTGCGACGATTACGATTTCGTATATTCCGGATCAGAGATTAGTAGAAAGTAAATCATTAAAATTGTATTTGTTTTCGTTTAGAGAGCATGGTGATTTTCACGAAGATGTTGTGAATGTCATTATGAAGGATTTGATTGCAGCTATGGATCCAAAGTATATTGAGGTATACGGAAAGTTTCTTCCGAGAGGTGGAATATCGATTGATCCATATTGCAATTATGGAAAACCGGGAACAAAATGGGAAAATGTTGCGTGGGAAAGAATGACGCATCATGATATGTATCCTGAGAAAGTTGATAACAGATAATTTAAAGTTGCTCTGCGCAGATTATGCGCAGAGTATTTTTTTGGAAAAACGGATTTTGTAACCTCTAAGGTGGAAGATGGAAAGAAGTTGTGATACGATAGGTCTGGAAACAGATTATTAAGGAGGAAACAAAATGTACTATGTACCGGATGGCACAGAACTGTGCGGATATTATGAATGTGAGGAATGTGGAAACAGATTTTTGTCACTTAAGACAGGTCCAATGATTGTATGCCCAATGTGTGGGGAGGAGCCGGATATGGAAATCGGACCGGATGATGAGATGCCTAAGGCGGTAGAACATGCAAAGCTGATACAGGTGGTCAGAGGAAAAGAAGAAGTGGAGAAGATGGATGGACTTCTTTCTCTGGCAGCGACTGGTGGAGACTATAACTGGATTTAGAAGGGAACGAAAGAATGAAAAAAGAAAATGAAAACTCATTTATAGAAGGACCGGTTTTTGGGAGTTTGATTAAATTTGCATTACCTGTTTTAGGTGCATTGATCTTACAGGCCGCTTATGGAGCAGTGGATTTGTTGGTTGTCGGGCAGTTTGGAGATGCCACAAGCATTTCTGCTGTTGGAACCGGAAGTGCTTTTATGCAAATGATAACATTTGTTATTACCAGTCTTGCTATGGGTTCAACCGTAATTATCGGGCAGCATATCGGCGAAGGAAAATCAAAAGAAAGTGGTGATGCTGTCGGAACTACCATTGTACTATTTGCAGTGATTGGTTTGATTCTGACGGTTCTTCTTGAAATTTTTGCAGGAAATCTTATGACAATCCTTCAAGTGCCGCAGGCATCCTTTGGAAAAGCTGTCACATATGTGCGTATTTGTTCTGGAGGCATTTTGGTTATTATCGCTTACAATGTTATCAGTGGTGTTTTAAGGGGAGTTGGAAACGCAAATCTTCCGTTTATTTTTGTGGGAATTGCATGTGTGGTCAATATCATCGGAGATTTATTATTTGTTGGAGTCTTTCGTATGGATGCGGCGGGGGCTGCGCTTGCGACGGTTCTTGCACAGCTTGTGTCAGTTGTTTCGTCGCTTTTTGTATTACGTAGACAGAGCCTTCCGGTTTCTTTTTCTTTGGAACAGTGCAGAATTTATCCGAATGAATTGAAAAAGATATTGAACATTGGAGTTCCGATTGCCTTGCAGGAGGCGATGGTACAGATTTCCTTTCTTGTAATTAATATGATTATCAATCATATGGGATTGATACCGTCTGCCGGTTATGGCGTTGCCCAGAAAATCATATCATTCATTATGCTGGTGCCATCTTCTGTCATGCAGACGGTTTCAGCATTTGTGGCACAAAATATTGGCGCAGGAAAACCGGAAAGAGCGAAGAAAGGTTTTTTCACAGCGATGTTTACGGGATGTGCGGTCGGAATTTTTATTTTTCTGGCAGGATTTTTTGGGGGAGAATTGTTATCATCCCTGTTTACCGGGGACACACAGGTTATGGAACAGAGTGCGCTTTATCTAAAGGGATTTTCCGTTGATTGTATTTTGACGTGTATTTTATTTAGCAGTATCGGATATTTTAATGGATGTGGAAATAGTATCCCGGTTATGATTCAGGGAATCTCTTCCGCATTTCTGATTCGTATCCCGGTGTCTATTCTTTTATCTCGTTTACCACATACTTCGCTTATGCTGGTAGGCTTTGCGACTCCAATTACTACGGTATATGGAATTATCTATTTCATGGTTTGTTTCATGCAACGACGTATCCACAAATCCGGTAAAAGTTAAGCGTTATAGAGTGTTGTGCAAGAAAGTGCCAGAAATGGCACTTTTTTTGGGTAAACGTTTTCTTTGATAATTCTGGTAAAAAACAATAAAATTTATTGTAAACGTGACTGTAATATGGTAAAAATTACTTAAATATCCGATATATATCTGGTGTAAAAAAGAAAATAGGAAAATGTTTTATTTGAATGGAGGGTGAAGAGCATGAGAAGAAAAATTGCAATGATTCTTTGTGCTACTATGGTAACAACTTTGTTTGCGGGGTGCGGTTCCGGAACAGAAAATACGGTGGCTACAAGTACCGAGGAGGGAAAAGAAGAGACTTCCGCTAATGAGGGAGAGGTAGTCAGTATCTGGCATGACGGGGATGAAGCCATCATGAAGGTAATTGAAGATCAGGTAAATGAAGAACTGAGTGATGATAATATTACCGTAAAATTTGAAAAGAAAAGTGGTCTGACGGATCAGATTAAATTGTATGGAAATGATGCAGAGAGTGGACCTGATATGTACATGTATGCGCATGATTCGCTTGGAACCTTCGTAGAGATGGGTGTCTTGTCACCGATTACGGATGTGGTTGATGAGAGTGTATATGCCGATATGCTTCCGATGACACAAGAGGCAGGAAATTATAAGGGAGAGCAATATTTACTTCCGGTTTATTTTGAAACACTTCTTTTTATGTACAATAAGGATTTATGGGAAGGAGAGGTTCCATCCACAACGGAAGATCTTTATGCATATATGCAAGAGCATACCGATGCCGATGCGGGTACTTATGCAGTGGTAAATCAGCATTCAACAGCATATAACGTATCGCCGTTTATCAATGGATTTGGCGGATATATTATTGATGAAGATGCAAATCCGGGATTAACGGATGAAAAGACAAAAGAAGCAATTGAATATAATAAAAAGTTTGCAGAATTGCAGGCAGATGGAGATTATAACACAGTGACAACATTGTTTAACGAAGGAAAAGCAGCAGCAATTGTTGGTGGACCTTGGTTGATATCCGGAATTAAAGATGCCGGAATTAATCTTGGAATCAAATCACTTTCTGATTTTACATTGCCAAATGGAAATAGTCTTGCACCTTATTCCGGTATACAGGGTGTTGGTGTTATGAAACATGCAGCAGAAGAAAAGAAAGATGCAGTTGCAAAAGTACTTACCGCGATTTCAGATCCGGAAGTTGGAATTGCACTTGCCAAAGAAGCAAGCTGTGCACCGGCAAATCAGAAAGCATACGAGGATGAGGCAGTAAAGAGTGATGAAATGATAGCAGCTATGGAGCGTACAGCAGAAACGGCAGAACCGATGCCGAACATTCCGGAAATGAGTGTAATGTGGGGACCGGCAGAATCCCTTTTAGCGGCAGTCAATAAATCGGGAGACGATTTGGATGCTGCAGCAGAACAGTATCAGAAAGAGGCAGAGGCTGCAATTACAGATATGCAGTAATGGAAAAGAAAAGAGGCGGCAGGGCAGCAAAGAAAGATGCTCTGCGCCCCTCTTTTCAGAGATGGGGTGAACAGTATGAAGAATAGACAGAAAATCCGTCCGTGGACGTATAGTTTGCCGGCACTGATACTGATAGGGATTATCGTGGTTTTCCCGATTTTGTATACAGGATACATATCGTTAACCAATATGAATCTTTATCATTGGGATGATTATCACATAATCGGTCTGGAAAATTTTGCGAGAGCTCTGACAAAAGTAGATTCCGGCTTTTTAGGAGCACTTGCTACCACAATTCTTTGGACCGTACTAAATATGGTAATACAAGTGGTTCTGGCGTTTTTTATTGCATTGGGATTAAATGTGAAAGGATTAAAACTTTCCAGATTTTATAAGACACTTTTGATGTTTCCATGGGCAATGCCTGCTTATATTTCCATATTATTATGGCGGGTAGGAATGTATAATACAGAATTTGGATTTCTAAATAAAGTTTTGGCAGCACTTGGATTTGAAAAGATGAATTTTCTTTCGGAAAACGTACCGGCATTTATTTCCTGTATGGTATTAAATCTGTGGATGGCACTTCCATTTATGATTATGATGATGGATAGTGCACTGCAAAGTGTTGACAAAAGTTATTATGAGAGTGCAAAACTGGACGGAGCAGGATTTTGGAAACAAACCTGGTATATTACCGTTCCGGCAATCCGGCCAATTTTGATTCCGTCTGTAATCATGACTACGTTTACGACTTTTAAACAGTTTGATATTGTGTATTTGTTAACGATGCAAAAGGGATCTTTATCCGGTGCAACCTTACAGACCATTATTACTTATGCACATCAAAATGCATTTGTGTCAAATAATTATGGACTTTCTTCGGCGGTTTCCATCGTTATTTTTGGGTTCATTATACTGTTTTCATTGTTTACAAATCGGGGAGTAAAGGAGGAAGCATGATGCGTACGAAAAAAATAAAACATATGACAGGGCTTACAATACTGAATCTTTTTTTCCTTATCCTTTGCTTTCTTACATTGATTCCGATTTTGTATGCAGTATCTCTGTCACTCAGTAATGGAAGTTCCGGGCTTAGTTCCGGAGTGTCCTTATGGCCAAAGGATGCAACAATGAAAAATTATGTTGCTATTCTTACAGAGGAACCATTTTTGTTATGGCTAAAGAATTCTGTTATTTTAAGCGTTGGAACGATGATACTTGCGATGGGAACGGCAATTACGGCAGCGTATGCATTTTCCAGATATCGTTTTAAAGGAAGAAGCGGTGTCTTAAAAATGTTATTGATTTTAAATGCTTTTCCACAGATTTTATCTATGTTTGCGATATTTCGTCTGTTTAAGACGTTTCACCTTTTGAATTCGTATATCGGTTTGATTATCGTGTATGCAGGAAGTATGTGTATTTTTAGTATCTGGAATATGAAAGGATATTTTGACACGATTCCGGTAGAAATTGAGGAAGCGGCAAGAATTGATGGCGCAAGCAGCGGACAGTTATTGATAAAAGTAGTGTTGCCGCTTGCAAGACCTGCAATCATAGTAACAGCGGTAATGGTATTGATTTTTGTATGGAATGAATATTTGTTTTCAACAACCTTTATGATGAATGCAGACAGTTATACACTGGCTGCCGGTTTATATCAGTTGCAGTCTGGAGATTACAGTAGAAGTTGGCCGCTGTTTTCCGCAGCAGCAATTTTGGTTTCGATACCAATTTTAATTGTGTTCTTTTGCATTCAAAAATATATGGTATCAGGTTTGACGGCTGGGGGTGTAAAAGGATAATGACAGGGGAAAAGAAAATGGAACGAACCGCAATTTTGCATATTCCACTTTCACAGTATGCATTTGCTCAGTCAGAACATACTTTGATTATCCGGATTCGTGCAAAAAAGAAGGATTTGACAGGCTGCACGTTATATTATGCGGATCGTGTCTGTAAAAAGACACCGATTGAATTTTATGAAATGCCGATGCAGGTGTGTGCAGAGGATGCAGAGTTTGAATATTTTGAAGCAAATATTGAGTCGGATTATAATCGAATCTGTTATTATTTCAAGTTACAAAAAGGTGAGGAATGGACCTATTATTATGCAGACCGCTTTACCGAAAACCTGGCAGATTCTGATATAGACGGCAAAATCATAGATGGGCGTAGTGAATATTATCAATATCCGTTTATTTTAAGAGAAGAAATACCGGATGTGCCACAATGGTTTAAAACGGCAGTGGTATATAATATTTTTCCGGACAGTTTTGCAAATGGGAAAAGAGAATTGCAAACGAAGAAACAGGAAAAACGTTTAGAGGATGGACGGTTATGTCGTTCGAGGCTTGGAGGAACGATAAAAGGAATTACCGAAAACCTGGATTATATACAGGATATGGGTTTTACCTGTCTATATTTAAACCCGATTTTTGTTGCGGGAGAATATCATAAATATGACGTAATGGATTATTATCATATCGATCCTTGTATGGGATGCGATGATGATTTTAAAGAGCTTGTGGAAGCTTTGCACAAGCGTGGTATGAAAATTATTATTGATGGCGTGTTTAATCATTGCAGTTGGGAATTCTTTGCTTTTCAGGATGTGGTAGAAAAGGGAAAAAATTCTCGTTATTGCAAATGGTTTTATGATTTGGAATTTCCTGTGAAAAAGCCGGAGGATGAAAATGAAATTCCGGGGTATACCTGTTTTGCTTATGAAAGGAAAATGCCGAAATTAAACACTGCTGAGCGGGAAGTTCAGATTTATTTTGCAGATGTTGGTGCATATTGGATTTCAAAATATCATGTAGATGGCTGGCGGCTTGATGTAGCAAATGAAATAGATCGGAATTTCTGGAGAAATTTTAGAACGGCGGTAAAGCAGGCAAATCCACAAGCGGTGTTGATTGGAGAAGTCTGGGAAAATGCAGAAACCTGGCTTAGAGGAGATGCGTTTGATTCCACAATGAATTATGATTTTCGAAGAATTTGTAAAGAATTTTTGGCAGCGGAACATCCGGATACAGTAGAAGCGGCATATCAGTTTGAACAAATGCGGCTAAGATATCCGACAAACATTGTGAATGGACAATTAAATCTTTTAGATAGTCATGATGTACCACGATTTTTATCTCTTTGCAGAGGAGATAATGAGCGTTTTAGAATGGCATGTATTCTTTTGATGCTGATGCCGGGCGTGCCTAGCCTGTTTTATGGGGACGAATTGGAAATTGAGGGAATTTTAGAAAATGAGTACCGAAGGGGCATGGCATGGGAAAAGAAGGACAATAATTGTGCTTTCATGAAAAAACTGATACAAATCCGCAAGGAATATGTGGATGAAAGAACGGAATATCAGCCGGTCTGGCCGTTGATTACAAGAGGATTATTTGCGTTTCGACGTAGAAATCCGGACAAAGAGATTACCTTGGTATTAAATCCGGGAGAAAGACAGGAATTGGTATTGGCAGATGAAAAAAAATTATTAGTGGCAGGATATATGGATGGCTGGATAGAGAAAAATGGATATTGTATTTATGAATCTAAATAGAGATTGAGTTTCGTTGGAGTGGAAATGTATTTTCCACTCCATTTTGCTTTGTGGGCAAATTCTTTTTATTCGTCCGGATTTCTGGTAGAAGAACGCACAATGAGTGACGGAAGGGTGGCAAAGGATTGCACCTGCAGAGCCGGATTTTGAATTCGTTTTAAAAGGATGGAGGCTGCAAGATATCCCATCTCGTATACATCAATATCTACGACCGTTAATGGCGGGTCAATAAGTTGCGATAACGGATAGTCATCGAAGGTAATTACCCCGATATCATCAGGAATTGACATGCCGTGTTTTTTGATGGCATCGGTGGCACCCATTGCAATTTGGTTATTTTCGCAAATGACAGCGTCCGGGAGACAACTTGCCCGTAAGAGTTCTTCCATCATCTGAAAGCCGCTTTCTCTGCTATAGGTTCCATATTTGACAAAAAAATCCGGAACGGAATATCCGTTGATATACATCGTAGAAAGAAAGCCCTTCAGACGATGCCTGGAGATTTCATCGGTTTCCGGTCCGCCGATGAAAGCAATCTGGGAATAGCCGCATTTGTTCAGGTATTTTGTTGCCATTTCTCCGGATACGTGGTTGTTGATATCAATCCAGCAGGTAGCAGTAGAAAAAGGCGGTCTGCCGATAATGACGTGAGGAAATCCGGTTTCTGTAAGCAAAGCGGCAAGTGGACGTGAAGTGGCAGAACCGTGGACCAAAATACCATCGGCAACCTTACGTTCAATCAGTTCTTTTGCTTCTTTGAGAGCAGTTTCTTTATCCGGAGAACCGATAAAGCTGAAGTTGTACTTTTTATCATGAATCTTTTTTTGTGCACCGGATAAAAGTGCAAACATGTGTGGATCATGGAATGCAGTATGCGCTTCTGTAACGGATAGAAAAATGATATTTTCGGATCGTTTTCTGGCGAAGTTACTTGCCTGTGCATTTGGATGATAGTTTAGCTGTTCCATCACCTTGAGTACGTGCTGTCTGGTGGCTTCTGATATGGAAGGTTTATGATTAATCACTTTGGATACCGTTGCAATGGAGACACCGGCTTCTTTCGCAACATCTTTAATCGTAACAGACATATAGGTTCCCGCTCCTTTTTGGTTTCTTGAGGTTAATGGTATAACGATTACCTAAAAAAATCAAGCAGATTGCATAAAAATGATAGCCGTAGGAAGAAAAAATTATTAATATTATCATATAAATGCCGGCACTTTATAAAAAAAGAAAACAAATTGTGAAAAAAATGATAGGAAAGGGATGGATATATGAACTGGAAGAAATTATGGAAAAGAATTCGTGCAGCTATGTTATGTACGATACTTTCAATGTCTGTAATAGCACCGGAGACCGTTTCGGCAGCAGAAAGCCTGCGTGGCGAATCGGTTTATCAAATTATGGTGGATCGGTTTTATGATGGGGATCCGTCTAATAACGCAACAGGGGAGGCTTTCCGTTATACAGAGAATTCACAGGATGATTTTCGTTACATGCATGGTGGAGATTGGCAGGGAATTATTGATAAGATACCTTATATTAAGGATATGGGATATACAGCAATTTGGATTTCTCCGGTATCGGATCCGCAGTTATGGGGAGTGCCGGATGCAAATGGAACACAGTGGCCAACAGCCTATCATGGTTATAATGTATATGATCCAAATCGTGCAAATCGATACTTTGGAGCAGAAGACCCGGAGCAAAGCAAAGAAAAATTAAAAGAATTGGTAGATACGTGTCATGCCAATGGAATCAAAGTAATTATTGATGTGGTTCCAAACCATGTGGGAGATTATCTTCAGGGAACTGGAAATAATGCACATTATTTGACGGATTATTCCGGATTGAAGGCAGGTACACAGCTCGAGCCGGTTGCACCATTTAATAATACCTGAATCCGTGAAACTCAGTTATCTTTTTATGGGAATTATTTAGAATAAGTATTGTGCATTACTTTACAACGAATCTAAATACTTAATTCCCGTTTGTTGCATGTTTTATTTTCGCTTTCAGATTATAAACGCAAAAATGGCACACCTTAACAGGCCTATTTCTGATTTATGTTTTTAGGCCAAAGCAAAACGATTATAAACATCCATGAATGCATGACGCCATACATTACTGCAACCAATTGCCAAGGCAATTCGTCGCCCATGAGTTGTTACATGTCCGGCGATTTGAATCAGATTCCCTATAACGGTTCTGATACGTCTTCTTTTGACAGGATGTTTTGTTTTAGGAGCCCGCTTGCTTTTCATCGACTCCTGGCCTATTAGCCGCAAAATATTATACGCAAGCACAGTTAATTCAAGAACCAGTTCATTTGTATCAAATTTGCCGGATGGAAGTCTTTCAACATCCATATCCGTCTTGATTTCACTGTGGAATTGTTCGCATTCTCCGTGAGCATGATAACCTTTTATGATATCATCATCGCTCCAACCAAGATTTGTCCATATGGTATTGCACTCAATATCAGGAACCAAAAGAAACTGACCATTTTTATCAGTTGTGCGTTCAATTACCTCATATACAATACGCATGGTAATTGTTTTGGATTCTCCTTCCTTATGAGTTTTTGAATTATCCATAGGAGTGACATCAAGATCCAAAGGAACTAATTCAGACTCTAATGCCGAAGGCTGGACATGGAAGGTATTAAACATGGCAACATTTGCATTTAGAATTTCTTCTCTCAACGAAGACCCTATTTCATCCATGCGCTGGCGTAAAGTCTCAGCAGACGGGATCGCTCTTGTGATGCCAAGAGCGAGCTTGTAATACTCAGGATCATCAGACATCTCATTAATGGCGTCATATGAAGTCTTTCCCTGACAAAGAAGTCCGATGTAAGAAAGAAGAATATCTCCATTTTTGATTTGACTCTGGGAGCGTTTGCCATCAACTTTCATGTTATTACACATTTTAATGAAATTGCTTTTGCCAAGCATCTGTCCCACAAGAGATAATCCGCTGGGAGTAATTAATCTTTCATTGGAGAATTCGATTACAAGTTTTTTCATAAGCATCCACCTCGTATATTGATACTTATATTTTACTATATGAGGCGCTAGAATCATAGGAAATGTAATTATTTATTATATTTTTTCTTCACCCATTGGGTGAAAATAGAAACCGGAAATAGAACCGTTTTACGCCCTGTATTTATTAAGCAAAAGCCATAAACCGGGTTAACAAGTTTCACGGATTAAGGTTGTATGCATTGTCTAAAATCCGTGGAGATTTCTTGCAAGATAACTATTTGTTTGTTGGGGAAAAAGGAAATATTGGAAATTCGTGGAAAGCTGCATCCACTGTCATGGGATTTGCGCTAGAACAATGTTGTCCGGTGGGATACGAGCTTACGGATGTCAAAGCTTATCAAAGCATAGAGGAAGCAATCCCTGGAAAAGACATTATCTGTACGGATTCCATTCCGGCGGAGGAAAAAGAAAAATTTGCCGAAATTAAGATTGGTTTAAAACAGATGAAAATGGCAAATCAGAACGCAATCTTAAATCCCTGCCCGCCGTTTTATCGGGGAGAAATCGTAGAAAAAGATGTAATTGACAGCGATTATTTTGTTGGATACAAATTTAAAAACTGCCTGTTACAAGTGCAACAGGCAGTGCTTTGCTTTCTGTTGGGATGAAAGAAAAGGCTAGACAAACTGCAAGAACCAGTCTTTGGCAAGTGCGTTGAAAACCTGCGGCTTGTCGATGGGAAGATTGTGGGCTGCACCTTCAAGTGCTACATAGGAAAGCTTCGGATACTGTTTGAGCCACAAAAACTGGTCTTCGTATCCGACGCTACTATCCTGTTTTCCTGTCAGAACGAGAACCGGGCAGTCATAGGTTTCTTTTGCATTTACGAGATATTCCGGTATGGAACCGTCTAAAACATGTTCTAAGTAATACTTGCCTTCGTTTGCGAGGACTGCCGGATAAATATCTCTTGCATATTGTTGCCATGCGTTTTTAGTCAAAACCGCATTCATGGAACAAAAGTGTTCCAATTCCTTTTCACTTAGTGTTTCAAGAAAAGCTTCTTCTTTTTTTGCCGGATACATCTCTGGCAAACGTGGATCTTTCTGATTGGCAAGCGGACAGATTAAAAGCATGCCGCTTACCGCTTTTGGGGGTTTGCAGTTTATCGCCCGTGAAAGCATACCGCCAAAAGAATTTCCGGCTAAAAGAATTTTTTCTTCTTTTATCACATCTTTTATAAAGTGAAGTAACATTTCTACGATATCATCTGCACATAAAATATTTCCAGGCGTAGATTGTCCCATTCCCGGCAAATCGATATAGTAACGTTTGAAACAATCTGAAAAATCCGCAAATACCGGTTCCATGCATCCGGTTAGAAAATGATGGTCAATGCAGGCTCCATGAATCAAAAGAACCGGCTTTCCGCATCCGTGAACTTCATAATAAATCGTAGCGTTATTGTATATATAAGTTGCCATAAGATTACTCCTTTGTATGAAAAATTGTTCGGAATCCATTTTCGAAAATTGGTTGATCTGGAACAGGTTTTATTATAAAAGGGGAAGGATAAGACGACAAGTACGCACTTTGGGGTAACTACGTGTAGATTTTGATACGCAGATATAGACGATTGCAGAGGAAGCGCAAATATTTTATACTGAGGATAAGTTTGACACACGGAGGATAAGAACATGAGAAATTTAGAAGAATTACCGGAATGTCCGATTGCAACATTTACCGTTTTGTTAGGAAATAAATGGAAGCTTATGATTATAAGAGATTTATTACAGAAAGAGACCTTTTTTGGCGAATTACAAAGAGATTTGTATGGCATCAGCCATAAAGTACTTACCGAAAATCTAAGAGCATTAGAGTCAGACGGGTTGGTAAAAAGAACCGTCTATGATGGAGTGCCTGCAAGAGTTTCTTATACCATGACCGAATTTGGAATGTCGTTGGCGCCGATTTATGACAGCATTGCCGCATGGGGGAATTCCTATAAGGAATTTTTACGACAGGAGACGGAGTAGAGCAACTAAATTTGATTGCAAAACCAAAATGCAACCAAAAACGATTGCAAAATTTGAGGGAAGAAGGGAAGGGGGATTTATGGATGACATTTTTGTTTCATAAGAAAACACAAAAGAAATCGTATGATGCGAATCGACAAAAACCCGTACTGCGATGCAGCATCTGTACCGGAGAACAGGTTGCCGGCTTTTTGGACCTAAAAACTGGCAAGTTTGAAGAAATGATGTTAATTCGAGGCGAGGCGGATCTTTCGAATTTTCGCTTAGAGTATGGTATTACAGGGGAGATTGAGAAGATATATTAGCTCAATGGTAGGGAAAACAAAGACAGAAATTATTACTAGCGATAAAGGAGCATGAAAAAATGAAACTATATTTTGCAAGACATGGAGAAACAGACTGGAATGTTGCGAAAAAAATCCAAGGAACAACAGATATAGAACTGAATGAGAACGGATATAATCAGGCCAGACAATTAGCCGAGGATCTTTCGGCGAAGCAGGCTGATTTGTATAAAATATATAGCAGTAAACAAAAAAGAGCATATGAAACGGCAAAAGTGGTAGGAGATTATTTTGGTGTTCCGGTTGAAAAACGTGATGGTTTAGAAGAGATGAATCTTGGTCTTTGGGAAGGACATACGTGGAAAGAAGTAGAAGAACAGTTTCCGGTGGAATTTGAGGACTGGTTTGCACACAGAAGATATCACAAAGCTCCGGGTGGAGAAGCTTATCAAGATGTTTTGGAGCGTTTGTTTTCTGCCTTGGATTGTATTATTGCAGAATCAAAAGCGGATAATCCACAAGGAAAAGATATTTTAATTCTTTCGCATGGAGGAGTACTGTTGGCATTATTGGCGTTACAAAAGGATGTGCCATTTGAAGAAATGACGTCTGTGATAAAAATTGAAAATGCAAAAACAATTGAACTTGATGCGGAAGAAATTGTAAGGATAAAGGGAAAATTGTAGGGAGAATTAGTACAAATTAAAATGAAAAACATATTAATTATAGAAGATGATTGGAAATTAAATAACGGAATTAAATTGGCTCTAAGGAATCCAGAATATGTATTTTTTCAGAGTAAGACAATTTCACAGGCGAGGGAAATCAGAAAAAGTGAACAAATAGATTTGATTTTATTGGACGTGAATTTACCTGACGGAAATGGAATGGATTATTTAGAGGAAATACGAAAGAAAAGTGATATCCCGATTATTATAATTACAGCAAATAATATGGAAATGGACATTGTAACCGGATTGGAGTTAGGTGCGAATGATTATATTACAAAACCGTTTAGTTTAATGGTGCTTCGTGCAAGAGTGGATGTTCAGTTAAGGGAGAAGCGTACAGAATCTAAAATTTATGAATCAGAAGAATTTAGTTTTGATTTTGACAAAATGCTTTTTAAAGTCAGAGGAAATGTTATCGAATTAAGCAAAACAGAACAGAAGTTACTTTTTTACTTAATTCAAAACAAAGGAACTACGGTAACTCGTTCGAAACTGATTGATGAAGTCTGGTCAGGAGAAGTAGAATTTGTAGAGGAGCATGCACTTACTGTTGCAATCAAAAGATTAAGGGATAAAATAGAAAAGGATTCTTCCTGTCCGGAATATATTAAGACAGTATACGGCATTGGTTATACATGGGAATTGGGAGAATAGTGGAGAAAATAGCGCAACAAATTGCCAGAAATGAGGATAAAAATGGACTTTTTAATAGGATTTTCCGTAGGAATGGTATGTTTCATAACATACTATTTTTTTCGGAATAAAAGAGAAGAAGAAAAATTACAAAAACTTCATCATATGATACAGCAGGCAATCAAAGGAACTTTTCAGCCGGAAACGTTCGATGAAACAGCATTATCAGCAATAGAAAGCAGTATGTATCGTTATTTAACAGATCAATATAATGTCAATAAGAAATTGGACAGACAGAAAAACCAGATACAGACAATGATTACAGACATTTCTCATCAAACGACTACGCCTATTTCAAATATTTCTCTATATGCTCAATTGGTGAGAGAAAATGCGGAAAAAACTTTTGAAAATAGGGAAGCAAAAGAGCAGATGGAACTGATTGATTCCATATTAGAACAAACAAATAAGTTGGAATTTTTAATTCAGTCACTTGTGAAATTATCAAGACTTGAGAATGGTATTATTGCAGTTCATCCGAAGGAAGAAGAAATCAATTCCATTTTTCATGCAATGAAAGAGCAATTTAGAGAAAAGGTAAAAGAAAAAAATCAGAAATTTACGATACATATGACAGATGATAAGACGGCGTATTTTGATTTGAAATGGACGATCGAGGCAATTTCAAATATCGTGGATAATGCCATAAAATATACACCAAATAACGGCACGATTGAAATTTGGGCAGTGGAGTATGAGATGTTTCTTAAAATTGATATAAAGGATAATGGAATTGGAATAAGAGAAGAGGAAATTTCAAAGATTTTCCAACGCTTTTACCGTTCTGTACAAGTGAGCAATGAACCCGGGGTTGGAATTGGTTTATATTTATGCCGTGAAATTATCCAGGCCGAAAATGGATATATCAAAGTAAAATCTGAACCGGAAAAAGGAAGTACATTTTCTGTATTTCTTCCAAAATAATTTCAAATGTTTCAAGAATGTGATATTTCAGAAACGAACTGGAGATAAGTTTTTGCTAAGATAAGCTTGAACAAAATGTATCTCGATTGGAGATTATGATGAACGTATTAGAAGCAAAAGAGTTAGTGAAAATTTATGGAAAAAACGAAGCGGCGGTGACTGCGCTAAAAGGGGTAAATTTGGCGGTCGAAAAAAGCGAGTTCGTTGCGATTGTAGGAACTTCAGGCTCCGGCAAATCAACATTTTTGAATATGATTGGAGGGTTAGATAAACCAACTTCCGGAACGGTTACCATAAATGGTCAAAATCTGGAAGAATTAACAACAGAAGAACTGACTATTTTCCGAAGAAGAAATATCGGATTTATATTTCAACAGTTTAATTTGGTTCCCATGTTAAATGTTTGGGAAAATATTGTATTGCCAATACAATTAGATGGAAATGAAATCGATGAACAGTATGTGGATGAAATTGTTCGAATGTTGGGTTTGGAAGAAAAATTAAATACTGCTCCGGTAAATCTCTCAGGCGGACAGCAGCAGCGTGTTGCAATTGCGCGGGCATTAGCTGCAAAACCAAGTATTATTTTGGCGGATGAACCAACCGGAAATCTGGATTCCAAAACAAGTCAGGACGTGCTTGGGTTGATAAAAATTACCAGTCAGAAATTTAACCAGACAATTGTCATGATTACTCATAATGAAGAGATTGCACAGATGGCAGACCGTATTATTCGAATCGAAGATGGTCTTATTGTGTCAAAGACAGAATAGGAGGCTCATGATGGTTTACGTGAAAAATAAAAAAACGATTTCTATGCTGGCAAAACACTTCATGAAACAAAATAAAAAACGAAATCGAATTCTTTCGATTGCTATTTTTTTAACAACAGTGCTATTTACAGTTGTCTTCTTTTCTGCATTTTCGATGGTTGAAACAAGGATAAAAAATGAATGCAGAGATTTTATGTGTAATGCACATATGTGTTTTAATGCTGCGACAAAGGAAGAAGCAGAGCATTTTGATGAAGTAATCAAGCAAAGAGATGATGTAGTAAAAGTGGGAAAAGCACGCTTCATAGGTCTTGTTGCAAATGATGAAGTGAAATATACAACGGAAATATATTGGGCAGACGCAAATTATGTTGAGGCATCAAATTGCCCGGTCACGGTTGGACGATTACCTAAAAAATCGGATGAAATTGCATGTAATACGTACCTGTTACAATGCCTCGGTGTGGAAAAGAAGTTAGGAGAAAAGGTTACATTAATAATTGACAGGGATAACGGAGAGGGAACATGCAAAAAGACTTTTCGGCTTTGCGGATATTTTGAAGGAGATAAAACAAGAATGTCTCAAATGGCCTGGGTTCACAAAGATGTCGTAAAAGAGCTTTGTACAATACCATATACAAGCAGTATTCGAAAACAGGGTTATTCCGGATGTTATGAACGGGTGCTTTGGTTCGATTCAGCAATGGGTTTGGAAAAAAAAGGAGATGAAATCCGGCAGGAATTTAAAAACTATGAAGCAAGTCCGGACGTGAATCCGTCATATCTTCCGTTTGAAGAAGATGGTTTTTCCATCCCTTCTTTGTGTCTGTTTGTATTTATTATTTTTCTTGCAGGTTATCTTGTAATATACAATATTTTTAACATTTCGGTAAAAAACGATATTAAAGTGTTCGGTTTGTTTAAAAATATCGGAGTTACCAATAAACAAATGAAGAAAATTGTGTTTCAACAAGCGGTATATTTGTGTTTTTATGGCATCCCGGCCGGACTGATTACCGGGTTTGCAGTTTCTTATTTCATGCTGCCAATTGTTTTGTCGGGAGCAGATTACGAAAATAAACAACAGTATTTTAGTGTACATCCGATTATATTTGTGATTTCCGCAATTATATCCATGATTACGGTATTTATTGGATTTATAAAACCGTATCTGGTAATAAAGAAGTTGACTCCGGTGGAAGCACTGCGGTATGCAGACCAAATAAAAGCGGAAAAGGTTCATAAAAAAAAGAAAAAAGTATCACCGGCAAAAATGGCATTTACTTACATGAGGAAAAACCTTGCCAAAGGTGCGCTGATTATGGTTTCTATGGCATTATCATTAGTGATTTTAAACAGTGTTATCATGATTGTTAAGGGATTGTCTTTTGAAGAATATGTTTCTTATTTTATTTCGAATGATATAAAAGTAAATAAAATCACGCAAAGTATGAATATTTGTGATTATAAAGGAATCAGTGAAGAACAGATTGAAATATTACGAAACTGTCCGAATGTAGAAAAAATGGGTCTGCAATATTACAATGCCACATTTGCTCCGGCAGATGCATCTTTGTTACGTCATATAGAAAGTGCATCCGAAAAATATGACAACTATATGAAGCGGGAAAAACCAAAAGAATACGAAGAGTATGCGGAGTATAATGAAAATATTTCGTATGATGATATGGAAGTCACCTATAATATTTTTGGTATTAACCGCTCCATGTTTGAAAAATTAAAATTCAAAGATGATGAAAAAATTTCATGGGAAGAATTTTGTCAGGGAGATCACACATTAGTAAGTTATTTGTACCCAGATGTAAATGAAACAACAGGGATTGATTTTGGGGGATATTATGATATAAATGAGAAAGTAGATTTGAATTATGAAAATGGCAATAAGGTTACGGGGACGATTATAGGATATGCAGAGCTTCCCGATGAATTACAATCGCATGTTGGGACAGATGCTGTTGTTAATTTGTTTGTTCCGGATGAGAGATTTATAAAAGATTCGGGAACAACGGATGCAATGAATGTTGTTTTAGATGTAAAAGACGGATGTGAAAAAGAAGCAATTCAATATATTAAGGATAACATACAAAAAAATGACGAATTAGTTCAACTGTATACGATGGACGAATATAAAAAAGAATTTTCTGCATATATCAATCATTTTCTGGTGATTGGTGGGCTGCTTGTTATTATTTTTGGGATAATTGGAATTATGAATTTTATCAATACGAGCGTTGCCGGTATGATTGCAAGAAAAAGAGAATTATCTTTGTTAGAGGCAGTTGGAATGACAAAAAAACAAATTGTTACAATGCTTTCGGTAGAAGGATTTATTTATGTTGGTGTTAGTATTCTTTTTGCGATAATGTTTACGTGCTTTGGAGCTAAGAAACTGGTGCTAGAAACAGTAGGCGGTATGTATTATTTACATATGAAAGTAACAATTATTCCAAGTTTGTTATTCGTTCCTGTGCTTTGCTTCATTGCTTTTGCTATTCCGTATTTTGGATATCAGAAAATGGAAAAAGAAAGTCTTGTGGAACGAATGAAATACGAGTAGGAAAAGTCAAAAAAATTAATTCTTTGAAATAGAATATGGGAAACGTTTAAGCGCACTCAGCCGTATGGTTTGGGTGCGTTTTTACTAGTAGATTGTAAAATAATTAAATAGACCAATATATGCTTTTGTGATATACTATTCTCATAAAAATATGGA
>NZ_JADYUI010000038.1 GCF_021531695.1 Roseburia hominis
CAGATGATTATGTGGAAGAACATAGTGATGTATCATTACAACGTTTACACGAAAAAGTAACGGAACTAAAACAGGATCGTGAATGGGAGGGACGCTACATGACAGTAGGAGAACTGATAGACATCGAGGCACAGCATGCAGGTGAAGAAGCTAGTCAGAAAACGCAGGAAAAAATTGGAAAATTGTGTTTGTTGATGAAAACCGATGGTCGTTTGGATGAGTTTATAGAAGCTGCAGCGAAACCGGAGTTGTTTAAAGAACTATTCACAGAATATGGGCTGGAATCAGACTGATTCCGGCTTCCGCCGACAGGAAACTGTCAGGTCGTAAGCATGAGGCATTTGCTTTCATGTTAAAATCTGATGTAACGATAAATATCGTTACACTCTGAAAATCAAAAGATTTCATTTTTAATCAAAAGATATATGGCGGACTCTGCTTTAAAAATCTGCTCATAATGAATAAGAAATAAATGTTTTTTAATGGGAGTTTGAAATTGGGTCAGACTTCCATTTTGTTTTGTGCACCTGGCAGCGCACGTTTCCAACGCAATGTTATTACTACAATTCCAGAAATTCTGCCGCTGTCATAATCTTAGGATTTTGCACCTCTGAATTCCTTTATTCGGATAGGTAACTGCCTTCAGATATGCCTTGTATGGCGTTCCATGAGAATTAAGTGCTGCTGAAATCAGAATATTTGTATCAATCAGTATTCTCATAAACACTCCACTTCTTCTCTGACCTCGCTTACAAGTGCATTAATATCCTCCTCTGTTTCCAGACCGGTTTTTACTGCTTCTCCCTGCATACCGCCCTGAAGCATCTTCATTGCATATACGGCAGCATTCATCATAACAACCTGATCGCCCTCACAAATCAGCGTTACCCTGTCACCTGTTCCAATTCCAAGCTGCTCTCTGATCTCCTTTGGAAGTGTTATCTGTCCTTTGGACATAACCTTAGCATTATCTACTATCATCTTTGCCATATCTGTTACTCCTTTCAAAATGTAAAAGTAGGGCATTTCCTATTTACCCTACTTATAGTATATCCAGTTTTCACGATAATATCAACTTGTTTTCGTAATCACAGTAATCAAGGCATTTATATCTATATACTGGAGTTTGACAGTTGAATAACATTAGATACCTAACTCAGGGATATAGAAGGTAAATTCATGAAAGTAACTGCAAAATCCTAAATTGCATTTTACAGATTTTCTATGTACAATAAACGTAGTTTAAAAGAGATGGGTGTATATGGATAAATTACAGTTAGAACATTTTTTACAATATTGTCATGAGCTGATGCGGCAAAAGAAATAAGAAGTTTTTAAAAATACTGCAAATTTTGGTGTCAGAGTAACGAAAGAAAAATCAATAACGGGCAACGGTCTTGATTTTATGGCGCAGATTCCATATACTGATGGTAGTTGGAATTTGCGTCTTTTTTAGTAAGTAGGTAATTGTTTGTCAATGAATTTCTTTCATTCTTTCTTGCTCTGATGAGTTACAATATAAGTGCAATAATAGGAGGAGTCTATGGGAATACAGAGTGGAAATTCAAATCAAATAGCGAAGCCGCGGAAGGTTTCCATTGGAATACAGGATTTTGGAGACTTGATCCAGAAAAATTGTTTTTACGTAGACAAGACAGATTTCATCAGGGAGTGGTGGGAGAGTAACGATTCCGTTACTCTGATTACCAGACCGAGACGTTTTGGCAAAACGCTGAATATCAGCATGCTGGAGTATTTTTTCTCAAACAAATATGCCGGACAGGGGGAGTTGTTTGAGGGGCTTTCTATCTGGGAGGATGAAGAGTACAGGAAACTGCAGGGCACATATCCGGTGATTAGTCTGTCTTTTGCAAATGTGAAAGAGAACACTTTTCAGAAGACAATAGAAAGAATTTATCAGATTCTCACAGATTTGTATAACAAACATATTTTTCTGTTAGATAGCGGATTGCTTACAGAAGAAGAAAAGAGATATTTTTTGAGCGTTGGCAGGGGTATGGATGAAACTACAGCAACGATTGCGATTCATCATCTGACGGATTTTATGAGCCGTTATTACGGAAAGAAAGTGATTATCCTTCTGGATGAATATGATACCCCGATGCAGGAAGCGTATGTAAATGGATTCTGGGATGAGCTGGTGGCATTTACCAGAAGTCTGTTTAATTCTACATTTAAGACGAATCCGTACATGGAGCGTGCCATTATGACCGGAATTACCAGGGTGAGCAAGGAGTCGATTTTTTCTGATTTAAATAATCTTAAGGTGGTGACAACCACATCGGATGAGTATGCCACAGCTTTTGGTTTTACCGAGGCAGAGGTGTTTGCCGCTATGGACGAGATGGGACTTTCCGAGAAGGAACAGGTAAAAGAATGGTATGACGGCTTTGTGTTTGGCAGTGTCAGAGATATTTATAATCCATGGTCCATCATCAATTACCTGGATACCGGAAAGTTTGCCACCTATTGGGCAAATACGAGTGCCAATGGTCTGGTTGGGAAGCTGATTCGTGAGGGCAGTAGCGGAATTAAGGAGAACTTTGAGCTCCTTCTGACCGGAGGGACGATTATTACAACACTGGATGAACAGATTGTGTATAGTCAGTTGGACGATAACGAGGATGCTATCTGGAGTCTTTTGCTTGCCAGTGGTTATTTGAAGGTTGTGGAATTGGGCGAATTTACCAGACAGGGAGAGAATGACTGGCGGGAGCCGGAATGTATACTGGCATTGACGAATATGGAAGTTCGGCTCATGTTTGAAAATATGGTCAGAGGCTGGTTTAAGAAGGAAAGTTCCTGCTATAACGATTTCATCAAGGCATTGCTTCTTGGTGATTTGGATGCCATGAATGAATACATGAATCGCATCAGTTTGTCTGTATTTAGCAGCTTTGATACCGGAAACCGCCCATCCGGAGCAGAACCGGAGCGCTTTTATCATGGCTTCGTGTTAGGACTTATGGTGGATTTACGGAACCGTTATGTCATCACCTCAAACCGGGAAAGCGGATTTGGAAGATATGATGTGATGCTGGAGCCAAAGGATAAAGCAGATGATGCGTTTATTCTGGAATTTAAGGTATTTAACCGGCGCAGGGAGCAGACTCTGGAGGATACCGTTGCGGCTGCCCTTGCCCAGATTGAAGAGAAAAATTATGCTGCTGCTTTGATGGGAAAGGGGATTCCGGAAACAAAGATACGGAAATATGGTTTTGCGTTTGAGGGAAAGAATGTGCTGATTGGATAAAACTTTATGGTAGGTGAATCATAAGTGGTGAAACGAAAGAACAGTAGGTGCAAAAAGATATTGTAGATTATATGCACGAGGAAAAGGCGTATAAAGAAACACATGCCGGAGAAATTATTCCTTTTAGTTTGGCAAAAGAAATAAGAAGTTTTTAAAAATACTGCAAATTTTGGTGTCAGAGTAACGACGTTTTTATTATGATGAGTTGGATGGAAATCAATAGGAGGAGCTTATGGGAACGCAAAATGGTTCAAGAACCGTGGCAATTGGAATACAGGATTTTGCGAAAATTCGTGAAATGAATTATTTTTATGTGGACAAGACGGATTTTATCCGACAGTGGTGGTCAAGTGGGGATGATGTTACTTTGATTGCCAGACCGAGGCGTTTTGGTAAGACCTTGAATATCAGTATGCTGGAGCATTTTTTCTCGAACCAATATGCCGGACAGGGGGAGCTATTTGAGGGGCTTTCTATCTGGGAGGATGAAGAGTACAGGAAACTGCAGGGCACATATCCGGTGATTAGTCTGTCTTTTGCAAATGTGAAAGAGAACACTTTTCAGAAGACGATAGAAAGAATCTATCAGATTCTCACAGATTTGTACAATAAACATATTTTCCTGTTAGATAGTGGATTGCTTACAGAAGAGGAAAAGAGATATTTTTTGAGCGTAAATAGCCGTATGGATGAAACGACAGCAACGATTGCGATTCATCATCTGGCAGATTTTATGTATCGTTATTACGGCAAAAAAGTGATTATCCTTCTGGATGAATACGATACCCCGATGCAGGAGGCATATGTGAACGGATTTTGGGATGAGCTGGTGGCATTTACCAGAAGTCTGTTTAATTCTACATTTAAGACGAATCCGTATCTTGAGCGTGCCATGATGACGGGAATTACCAGGGTGAGTAAGGAATCCATCTTTTCCGATTTGAATAATCTGGAAGTCGTAACCACCACATCTGAAAAATATGCAACTGCATTTGGTTTTACGGAAGAGGAAGTATTTGCTGCCATGGATGAGATGGGGTTGACGGAAAAGAAGGAAGTGAAGCGTTGGTATGACGGCTTTGTATTTGGCAGTGTCAGCGACATCTATAATCCGTGGTCTATCATCAATTATTTGGATAAAGGGCGGTTTGGTACCTATTGGGCGAATACCAGTGCCAATGGCCTGGTGGGAAAGCTGATTCGTGAGGGCAGTAGCAAAGTCAAGGAAACCTTCGAGAGTCTTCTTGCGGGAGAGACAATTACAACCACGCTGGATGAGCAGATTGTGTATAATCAGTTAGGACAGAAAGAAAATGCAATCTGGAGCCTGTTGCTTGCAAGTGGTTATCTGAAAGTAATAAAAGTGGATGTCAAGGAAGAACGATATGAACTTGGACTGACAAACTATGAAGTAAAAAGAATGTTTCAAAATATGGTATCCGGTTGGTTTGATGTGTCGGAGGGCAGTTATAATGATTTCATCAAGGCTTTGCTTCTTGGTGATCTGGATGCTATGAATGAATACATGAATCGCGTCAGTTTGTCTGTATTTAGCAGCTTTGATACCGGAAAACGCCCATCCGGAGCAGAACCGGAGCGCTTTTACCACGGCTTCGTGTTAGGACTTATGGTGGATTTACGGAACCGCTATGTCATCACATCCAACCGGGAAAGCGGATTTGGAAGATATGATGTGATGCTGGAGCCAAAGGATAAAGCAGATGATGCGTTTATTCTGGAATTTAAGGTATTTAACCGGCGCAGGGAGCAGACTCTGGAGGATACCGTTGCTGCTGCCCTTGCCCAGATTGAAGAGAAAAATTATGCTGCTGCGTTGATGGAGAAGGGGATTCCGGCAACAAAGATGCGGAAATATGGTTTGGCGTTTGAGGGAAAGAATGTGCTGATTGGATAAAAGTAAGTAGGTAATCATCCATATTATAATGTGCCTAAACAGGCTTTGATGCGTTATTGAAAGGCACGGTTAATATAGATTTAAAGGAAGCAGGAAAATTTGCATGGGTAAGTATTTTGGAACAGACGGATTTCGTGGTGAGGCAAACAAAGGGCTGACGGCAGACCACGCGTATAAAATCGGACGTTATCTTGGATGGTATTACAATCAAAACCACAAGGGACGCATCGTGATAGGAAAGGACACAAGAAGAAGCAGCTATATGTTTGAATATGCATTGGTTGCCGGGATTACAGCTTCCGGTGCGGATGCATTTCTGCTTCATGTTACAACGACGCCGAGTGTGGCGTATGTAGTGCGCACAGAGAATTTTGACTGTGGAATTATGGTATCTGCAAGTCATAATCCGTTTTATGATAACGGAATCAAGGTGATGGACGGCAATGGGCATAAAATTTCTGCCGACATTGAAGCTGCGATGGAGAAATACATAGATGGTGAGATGGGTGAGCTTCCGTTTGCATTTCAGGAAAAGATTGGGGTGGCAAAGGATTATGCAATCGGACGTAACCGCTATATAGGCTATCTGATTTCGCTGGCGACCAGGTCTTATGATGGTATGAGAGTGGGGCTTGACTGTGCGAACGGCAGCACCTTTAGTATTGCAAAAAGTGTGTTTGATGCACTTGGTGCAAAGACTTTTGTGGTTGGCAATGAGCCGGATGGAACCAATATCAATATGGATTGTGGTTCTACGCATATTGATAACTTAAAGAAACTTGTTCTTGAGAAAAACTTAGACTGTGGATTTGCTTTTGATGGCGATGCAGACCGTTGCATTGCAGTGGACGAAAATGGCAGCGAGGTTCACGGCGATTTTATACTTTATGTATGTGGAAAGTACTTAAAGGAATGTGGAAAACTTCAGAATAATACCGTGGTTGCGACGATTATGTCGAACCTTGGACTCTTTAAAGCAATGAAAAGGGAAGGGATCAATGTCTGTGTGACGACGGTTGGTGATAAATATGTCAATGAGGCGATGGTTGCAAATGGATATGTGTTAGGCGGAGAGCAGTCCGGACATGTGATTTTCAGTAAGCATGCGACAACCGGAGACGGAATCTTGACGGCTTTGATGTTGATGGAAGTGATGCTTGAAAAAAAGCAGAGCCTTGGCACGCTTTGCAAAGGAATGCAGATGTTCCCACAGCTTTTAAAAAATGTGCGTGTGGAGAATAAAAAGGCTGCGGTGAATAATGAAAAAGTGCAAAAAGAAGCACAGAGTATTACGGAGGCACTTGGCGATGACGGAAGAATCCTGCTTCGAGAAAGTGGCACCGAGCCGGTCGTCCGCGTGATGGTTGAGACGGCAACGGATGAACTCTGTGAGAAATATGTAAATCAGATGATTGCGGTGATGAATGCGGAGGGACTCATAATTGAGTAAGAGAAAAAAGGAAAGAATATTATTGATAAGACGAATGATTTTTATTATCTTTGCAATTTGTTGGATGATGGTTATTTTTCATTTTTCTTCCAAAAACGCAGATGAGTCTACGAAAGATAGTAATGCCGCTGGGATGCTGGTTGGAAGAATTGTTTATTCAGATTTTAATGTATGGCCGGGGAAAGAACAGCAGGTGTTTGCCGAACGTTGGGATTATCCAATTCGGAAGACAGCACATATGACAGAATATGCCATTTTAGGATTTTTATTCGTTGCTTCGGTAATATCTGAAAAGCAAAGGTATAAGTTCTCTATTTTTACAGCATATGCAATAGCAGTTCTTTATGCGGTGTCAGATGAAATACATCAGTTTTTTGTACCGGGAAGGGCTTGCATGCTTAAGGATGTAGGTTTTGATGCGTTAGGGGCAGCAGTTGGTGTTGCTATAGGCAGTGCATTATTCATCTGGTGGGATAAACGGTTGGCAAGTACTCAGGATTAGGAGAATATTGTATCATTACAACGTTTACACGAAAAGGGAACGGAATTAAAACATGATCGTGAATGGGAGGGACGCTACATGACAGTAGGAGAACTGATAGAAAAACTATTCACAGAATATGGGCTGGAATCAGACTGATTCCGGCTTCCGCCGACAGGAAACTGTCAGGTCGTAAGCATAAAGCATTTGCTTTCATGTTAATATCTGATGTAACGATAAGTATCGTTACACTCTGAAAATCAATTAATTTCATTTTCAACTATAAAAATAAAAAAGATATATGGCGGGCTCTGCTGTAAAAATCTGCGCATGGATTGGTAAGAAAAATAAGTGGTATAGCAGTCTGCATAAACACACCCACTTTGCATTTTCAAATCCTTTTATATGCATTAAGATAATTATGTAAACAAATAAAACAGAATGAAAAAGGGGCAGGTAGATAAGTTTGGATTAAAGATGGAATTTTCATCTTGTAAATCTTTTGCTCATTCCCTTGAATTTCACACTTTACTATGCTAAAATGATAATAAATTATTAAGTTCTGCCTGTCGTTTTGGCAGGAAGGGAAGGAAGAGGCGCATATGAGTAAAAAGATTAGGACAGAAGCGGTGGATCATTTATTTGATGCCATTTTGAGTCTTGAAAATAAAGAGGAGTGTTATCAGTTTTTTGAAGATGTCTGTACGGTAAATGAACTGCTTTCCTTATCACAGCGCTACGAAGTGGCACGTATGCTTCGTGCCCAGAAGACGTATCTTGATATTGCTGAGAAGACCGGTGCATCGACTGCAACCATAAGCAGAGTGAATCGTTCCCTGAATTATGGGAATGATGGATACGACATGGTTTTTGCGAGAACTAAGATAAATGAAGAGTAAGGATGAATTCTTATATTATACAAAAATGCATTTTGTTTTTAATCTACAACGATAGAACAAAATGCATTTTTGTGTTTCTCATAAATTATCCATTTTTTGTGGTATGTTCTTTGCCTTTTTCTTTATGACGTTTTGTTTCTTTGGCATCCTCTTTTGGAAGTTCGTCGATAATCTTTTCAATCAGCATTTTTTTCACAAACACATCAAAACTAAGCATACAGATAAAAGAAAAGGTGTGTAAAAATTCCTTATCATCTTCCGGCGCATCCTTGAACGTATCAAAGCTGATGTTAAAAGTTCTTGTGATATCTTTTGCAAGATGTTCAACTTCATTGCCTTCTAAACTAAACACTTCTTCGTAAATATCTGTAAGACTAAGATTAGAATCCGATGCAAAATATTTTTCTGTGATAGGGTTTAAAATACTCTGTAAATCATTGATACTTAATATATTTTTAAAATAATAAATAAAAATTAAAGTAAGAACGTGTTCTTTCGTGTATTTCTTTTTTACCGGTGGAGGTAGAAGATTGTTTTTGGCGTAATTATTAATCATGGTTTTGGTTAAAACCTTATCCTCCGGATAACGCTTTGCAGATGCAAGCTTTGAATCCATGAAAGTAGTGACCTGATCCATATATAAATCAATATTTGGCAATTCTTCCGGTTTTACATAAGTAATGCGTGATAAACTGGCAAGAATGCTGTTTAAAAAATCTTTGGTATCTATCGTCATATTGTCACCTCATAATCTTGTAGTGATATTGCTATATACCATGTAGATGTAGTATGGATGTTATATTTATATATAAAAAATCACATGGCAATATCTATTATATAGTATTGAAAACTAGATGACAAGGAAAAAATAGAAACTGGAATGGAAGAAGAAGTTATGGTATAATTTTTTCCAAAGAAAAAAGAAAGGAACCGGTAGAATGGAAGGAATGAATGACAGACAAAAAGAAGCGGTGCTGCACACAGAGGGACCACTTTTAATATTGGCAGGAGCGGGTTCCGGGAAGACCCGTGTACTTACGCATCGTACTGCCTATTTAATAGAAGAAAAAGGAGTCAATCCTTATAATATCATGGCGATTACATTTACGAATAAGGCAGCCGGAGAGATGCGGGAGCGTATTGATGAATTGGTGGGCTATGGTTCGGAAAGTGTATGGGTATCTACGTTTCATTCTACCTGTGTACGGATTTTACGAAGATATATTGACCGCATCGGATTTTCTACGAATTTTACAATTTATGATGCGGACGACCAGAAAACATTGATGAAGGATATCTGCAAAAGGCTTTCAATTGATACGAAAATTTATAAGGAAAAGATGTTTCTAAATGTGATTTCGCATTTAAAAGATGAGCTTGTAGATCCGATTACATTTTCCTTGCAGGCGCAGGGAGATTATGTAAAACAAAAGCAGGCACAGGTTTATCAGGAATATCAGGCAGCACTTCGGAATAATAATGCATTGGATTTTGATGATTTGATTGTAAAGACGGTAGAATTATTTAAGACAGATGCAGATGTGCTTGATTATTATAATGAACGGTTTCGCTATATCATGGTAGACGAGTATCAGGATACGAATACGGCACAGTTTCAGTTGATTCGTCTTTTGGCAAAGAAATACAAAAATCTTTGTGTGGTAGGTGATGATGACCAGTCGATTTATAAGTTCAGGGGAGCTAATATTTATAATATTTTGAATTTTGAAAAGGAGTTTCCGGATGCAGAAGTGATTAAGTTAGAGCAGAATTATCGCTCTACCGGAAATATTTTAAATGCGGCAAATGGTGTGATTTCCAATAATGTCGGCAGAAAAGAGAAAGTGCTTTGGACTGAAAATGAAGAAGGCGAGAAGATTGATTTTAAGGAATTCGATACTGCATACGAAGAAGCGGATTATGTAGCGGGCGATATTCAAAAGAAAGTGAAAAAAGGACAATATCATTACAAAGATTGTGCCGTGTTATACCGCACGAATGCGCAGTCCCGTTTGTTCGAGGAACGTTTTATTGTTTCTAATATTCCGTATAAGATTGTCGGTGGGGTAAATTTCTATGCCAGAAAGGAAGTAAAAGACCTTTTGGCGTATTTAAAGACCATTGATAATGCGAGAGATGATTTGGCGGTACGACGTATCATCAATGTCCCGAAGCGCGGAATCGGGGCAACAACTTTAAATCGTGTGCAGGATTATGCGATTGAAAAAGAAATTAATTTCTATACAGCGCTAAAAATGGCAGAGGATATTCCATCACTTGGAAGAAGTGCGGCAAAAATAAAACCATTTGTTACCTTTATTCAGGCGATGCGAAGCAAGCTGGAATTTATGTCACCTTCCCAGATTTTAGAGGACATTATTGAGGAAACAGGATATGTTGCGGAGTTGGAGGCAGAGGACACGGACGAGGCAAGAGCTCGTATCGAAAATATCAATGAATTGGTAAGTAAGGTTGTTTCTTATGAAGAGAGTGAGGAAAATCCAACACTTAGTGGATTTTTAGAGGAAGTGGCACTGGTTGCCGATATTGATTCGCTGGATGATGAGAGCGATTATGTGGTGCTTATGACACTTCACAGTGCAAAGGGGCTGGAATTTCCGCAGGTTTATCTGGCAGGAATGGAGGATGGACTGTTTCCAAGTTATATGTCAATTGCAAGTGATAATCCAACAGAGGAGATTGAAGAAGAACGGAGGCTTTGTTATGTGGGAATCACAAGAGCAAAGGAAAATCTTGCCATTACCGCAGCACGTTCCCGTATGATTCGGGGAGAAACGCAGTATAACCGGGTTTCCCGTTTTGTAAAGGAAATTCCAAGAGAGCTTTTATCCGGCGAAATTCAGCGGGAAAAAGTTCGGGATGAGGAAGATGCCCGTCCACCGGTTTACATAAAAGCAAAGCAGTCTTTCCGTGCCAAACCAATGGCATTGCAGCAGAGTGCTCCTGCAAAATCATTTTCCAGCGGAAATACGGCAAAAATAGCGTTGGATTATGCAGTTGGTGATACGGTAAAGCATATGAAATTCGGAGAAGGTATTGTAAAACAAATCATTGAAGGCGGGAGAGATTATGAGGTTACGGTCGATTTTAAAACCGCCGGTGTCAAGAAAATGTTTGCTTCTTTTGCAAAATTAAAAAAGTTATAAAAAAAATATGAAATATGTATTTTTTTATAGGCGAAGCGGGAAAAATATGTTATAATACACTATATATTTGATAGTAACCATAATAAAATTAGATAAAATTTATAAAAATAAAAGGAGCGGGTTATATGAATAAGATGGAAGAACTTAAAGATTTATTGAATGCTAATTTAGCAAAAGTAAATGAGCTTTTAAGACGAAAGGACGAAGAAGAGGAGAAAAAGAAACCGAAGCTTGTATGTGTTTTTGCAGTAATCGGTGTAATTGCGGCAATTGCAGCAGTAGCATATGGAATTTATCGTTTCTTTGCACCGGATTATCTGGATGACTTTGAAGATGATTTCGAAGATGACTTCGATGATGAAGATTTTTTTGATGATGACGATGATGTAGCGGACGACGATATGACAGAAGATTAAGATAAGTTTCGGGAAGATAGGAGAAAACACCGGCTGTTTCAGTGTCATTTATAGATGGCATTGAAGCAGTTGGTGTTTTTTTGTTATATAACATATACTATGCAAATACGGGAAAATCCTGTATAGTAATATGCGTGGCTAATTGATAATAATAAAATAGATGTAGTTTAAAAAGAAAGGCAGGCTTAGGAATGAAAAAAGGTCAGGTTGTGACTGGGGTAATTGAGAAAACAATATTTCCGAATAAGGGAATTTTATATACAGAAGAAGGAAAACAGGTTATTGTAAAAAACACCCTTCCGGGGCAGAAGGTTTCGGCGTCTATTAATAAGATTCGAAAAGGCAAAGCAGAAGGACGTCTTTTAGAAGTAATAGAAAAGGCAGAAAATGAGCTGCCGCAGGCAGTGTGCCCACATTTTGGCGTTTGTGGTGGTTGTAGTTATCAGACGTTAAACTACGACGAGCAGATTACATTAAAGGAAGCACAGATTCGGGATTTACTAAAAGATGTGGTTTCATTGACGGCTGATTTTGATGAGGTATTTGAAGGAATCAAAAGAAGTCCGAAACAGTTTGGCTATCGCAATAAGATGGAGTTTTCTTTTGGGGATTCTTATAAGGACGGACCGCTGTCGCTTGGAATGCATAAGCGTGGCAGTTTTTATGATATCGTGACAGTAGATCAGTGCAGAATTGTGGATGAAGATTATCGTAAGATCCTGAGTACGGTTTTAACATTTTTCCAAAAGGAAGGGGAAACGTTTTATCATCGGATTCGTCACACAGGCTATTTGCGCCATTTACTGGTGCGCAAAGCAGCAAAAACCGGTGAAATTTTAATCGATTTGGTTACGACTACGCAGCCTGGCGGGGCAGGACAAGGCATGTCAGAGGCAGATGGTTCTGATTCACAGTGTCTGGAAAAAGAGAGAAATACGGAAGCTTTCCAAAAAGAGCAGGACATGCTGGAAAGATGGAAGGATGCTTTATTAAATCTCTCTCTGGATGGAAAAATAGTAGGTATTCTGCATACGAAAAACGATCGTGTGGCGGATGTTGTTGCAAATGAAGGAACTGACATTTTATATGGAAAAGATTATTTCTTTGAAGAATTACTGGGATTGAAATTCAAAATCTCGCCATTTTCCTTTTTTCAGACCAATTCGCTTGGTGCAGAGGTACTTTATGAAACTGCAAGAGATTTTATTCGGGATTCGTATGAAGAAGGTGGACTTTCTTCTTTAAATGGGAAAATTATTTATGATTTATACAGTGGAACCGGAACGATTGCGCAGATGCTCGCACCGGTAGCCGGGAAGGTAATCGGTGTGGAAATCGTTGAAGAAGCAGTGGAAGCAGCGAAAATGAATGCAGAACTCAATGGTTTACATAACTGCGAATTTATTGCCGGTGATGTCTTAAAAGTTTTGGATAACATTGAGGAGAGACCGGACTTCATCGTGCTTGATCCGCCGCGCGATGGCATCCATCCGAAAGCCTTAGAGAAGATCATCGCGTATGGTGTGGACAGGATGGTCTACATTTCCTGTAAGCCGACCAGCCTTGCCAGAGACCTGGAAGTATTGCAGGCGCGCGGCTATCAGGTAGAGCGGATTTGTTGCGTAGATATGTTCGCGGGAACACCTCATTGTGAGTCAATCTGTCTTTTGACGAAGAAAGCTCAATAAATCAGAGGATTTTGCCATTTTTGGAATAAATAATGTATAATCACTTAATTTGTACAAGGTACAGGTTAGGTGATTTTTTAATACTAAAACATAGATATACAATGAAGTGAGGAAAAATCACAGATAGATGTTGATCTGCTATAAAAACTATATAATATAAGGTAGAAAAGAAGGTGAGGTAGCAATCATGTTAATACAATTTAATTTTAAAAATTTCAAATCATTCAGAGAAGAGGCTACTTTGGATTTGTCTGCAGCAAAGATGACTGAGTTTTCAGACAGGGTGGTGACCGTTGGTAGTGAGAAGATTTTGCCGGTTGCTACCATTTATGGTGCAAATGCAAGCGGAAAGTCTAACATATACAATGCTTTTGAATATATGTCTGATTATGTCGCAGATTCCTTTAAGTATGGTGATGAAGAAGAAAAGTTTGAAGAGTTCAGACCGACTCCGTTCTTGTTCGATTCTACATCTGCTGATGCAGAATCCAGCTTTGAGGTGTATTTCACATTACCAGGAGATAAGTCGGAGAGAACTTATAACTACGGTTTTTGCATCAACAAGGAAGGTGTAACAGAAGAGTGGCTTAATTCCAAGGCAAAGACTGCCAGAAAGTACAGCACGGTATTTTATCGTGGAACTGCTGATGAGGAACTTGATTTATCGGGATTTCCTAAGAGCAGCAGGGAAAATATTCAGGTAGCATTGGAAAAACAGGTGCTGATTATTTCGTTGGGTGCAAAGCTGAAAGTAAATAAGTGCAAGACGATTAGGGATTGGTTTATTGCAAATGAGTTTGCTGATTTTGGCGATCCTTTTACGAATTTCTTTCTATCACGCAGATTGCCTAAGGGATTTGTGGAGGATAAGAATGTTCAGCAGAAGGTAGTAGAATATTTTGCATCTTTTGATGAGCATATCAAAGATTTTAGAATTGAAAAGGTTCCTCAGGAGGGTGAATCTAAGGAAGAAAGATACAAGATTAACGCACTTCATAAAAAGATTGATTCTGATGAAATGGCTGAAATTCTTTGGGAATGGAGTCTGCCGGAACCTTAAAGATGTTTACATTATATCCGGAATTACAGGAAGTGTTGGAGAAGGGTAGCGTATTCTTTATTGACGAATTAAATGCGCGTCTGCATCCGCTGCTTGTAAGGAATTTCCTACTTACATTTTTAAATCCGGAAATCAATACCAATCACGCTCAGATTGTATTTACAACTCACGATACATGGCAGTTGTCTAATCAGTTGTTACGCCGTGATGAAATCTGGTTTGTAGAAAAGGATGATCGAGGAGTTTCTACACTTTACTCATTAGCAGATTTCGTGGATGAGGATGGTTCCCATATCCGTAAGGATGAAAGCTACGAGAAGAATTACCTGCTTGGAAAGTATGGTGCGATTCCTACCTTAAAGAGCATTGATATATTTAAGGGCGCGGGGTGTCCGGGGGAATTTGGATGAGTATATGAAACTAAAACCAGACAGAAGTATTCCAAAGCTGATGAGCAGATGTATGGAAAACTCTGCAAAGCTGGTGACGAGGGAAAGGCAATTCAGATAGCAAGGCAGAAGCTGGAGCAGTGTAAACGAGAAGGTAAAACAAAACCATCAGAAATGTGCCCGTGTACCACGGTGCATGAACTGGTGGGAGAGATTGAGGGAAAGGTAAAATAAAATTTTTAATAAACAAATTGAAAAAGTTTGGATGTATACAGATGTTACAAGAAGATGGGATTATAGAGATAAAAGAAATACATGATTGGAAAGAAATTTTTGGACATTAAATTCTTGTATTAACGAGGATTTTTGAGTATACTAAGGTTAAGGATATACAATAAAGAAAGAGGTGATTTGTATGAATCCGACACAACAGATGTTAGAGTATCAAAAAGAACTGAATGAGAATCAGATGCAGGTTCGGAAAATGGTGCTTGAGAGCTATCAGGACATTGCTGCAGGTAAAGGTCGTGACTGTAACGAATTCTTCGATGAATTGGAGAAGAGATACTCTCATGCATAATTACAAAGTGATTACCTTGCCAATGGCTGAAGATGACATTCAAGATCAGACAGATTATATTGCGTTTGATTTAAAGTCACCGGAAACAGCAATCAATATGGCAAGAGGATTTAGGAAAATAATAAATAACCTTAGTATATTTCCACAAAGCCATGAATTTGACGAAGACGAGGAACTGGCCAAACTCGGTATCAGAAAGACTTATTATAAAAACTATAAAATATACTTTCTGATTGATGAGACGGAGAAAACGGTGTACATACTTCGAGTGTTCCATATGCTGGTTGACAGCAAAGCTAAGATACTGAGATTTTTCAAAGAATAAAATGGTGGAATCAAGCCTCTAAGTCAGATGAGATTTAGAGGTTTTCTTCTGCCCCCCATTTCAATCGAGAATTTATTTTCGAAATAGACATAATTATGGTAGAATATGGGTAAATCACAAAAAAATTATTATTGGAGAGACTTATAGGTTTCGGAGGCATTAGGAAGTAATGTTAATACAGATGAAAAAGCAGAAAGAGATGTGTTAAGGATATTTATAAATCTGCTAAAAGTGAGTGGAAAAGAGGATTCTTAAAAAACAAATGGAGAAATAGGTTTAAGGAGTATGATTTATGCTTAAATATATTAGGTGAATTACCATTTCGAATAAAATGTTATAAATAAAATGGTCGGAATCAAGAGGACTGTTGAATAAATATTGCAAACTGTAAGGAAAGTGAGAATATAGTACTAGAAACGTCAGTTATTGGGGACGAAAGGAGAAGGAAAATGGGTATTATAAAGAAAAAATCAGATTTATTGCATTCAGTTGCAGAATTAAAACCGGCAGATTATTCAGGAAATCCGGAACTGGATGGAATTTATAAGCGCCTGATCAAAGGCAGAGAACAGTTTGAACAGGCATATGAAAAAGGAATTGATTCCGTGATGCAGATAAGTTCGCTGGATTTGATTTTATCCCAAAGTACGGATAAGTTAATGGAGAGCGCAGAAAATGTAGACTATGCTACCGGAGAGATATTGGAGTCAGCAGGAAGCTCTTCTACAGTTGCCGAGCAGGTAAATATGCAGCATGAAGATTTGACCAATACGATTGTGAATGCGGCAGAGGATACGAATGAAGTGTATAAAAAGATTGAGGCAAGCCAGCAGGAATTGTCCGCAATTCGTGAGTTATCCGTGAAAACAATTGAAGAATCCAAAGAGATGCAGGGAGACATGAATGCACTTTTAGATGTGATTAATCATATGAACGAAGTGATTTCAGGTATTAATTCGATTTCCTCCCAGACGAATCTGCTTGCACTAAATGCATCCATTGAAGCAGCCAGAGCAGGCGAGGCCGGAAAAGGATTTGCAGTTGTAGCAGAGGAAATCAGAAAGCTTGCAGAAGAAACACAGAATATGACTGCAAATATGGGTGGATTTGTAGAACGCATCAAAGAGGCTTCCAATAAGAGTTCTGACAGTGTAGTAAGTACGATTGAGGCACTTGGAACCGTAACAGAAAAAATTGAAAATGTCTGGAAAATTAATGACGAGAACCAGCAGCATGTTTCAAGAGTCAATGACTCAATCAGTTCTCTTGCAGCAGTAAGTGAAGAAATCAGCAGTTCTATGAATGAACTAGAATCACAGGCTGGTCATATCAAGGATCAATGTGATGAATTGAATAAAAATACGGCAGATTTAAAGAATGTCAGTGTTTATATTAAAGAATCAACAAAGCCGGTTGAAAAGATAGAAAAGACGTTATCAGAAGCAACTAAAGTGCTGGGAAGTATGACAGATGATGCATTTTTCCATATGGAATATCTGGAGTTTGCCAAGTATATGGACAAGGCAGTAAATGCGCATCAGACATGGCTGGAAAATCTGAAAAATATGGTAGAGGAACAGACAGTTATGCCGTTACAGTTTGATCCAACGAAATGTGGATTTGGTCACTTTTATTATTCAATGACTCCTAAGACACCGGAAATCCGCGATATCTGGAAGAAGGTAGAAGCAAGGCATAAGAAGTTCCATGAGTATGGAAAAGAGGTCGTGAATTTAATTATGAACGAGGATTATGCGGCTGCGAAGGAGAAATATAAAGAAACAGAGAATTACTCGAAAGAGCTTCTTGCTGAATTCGAAGAAATGAAAAAGATTGCAGTCCGGTTACAAGGCCAATAGGCAATAATTAAAAAGTAAGATAACTAAAACTTCCCACACCCTAAATGGGATTCGAACCTTGAAAATTCAGCAATACAGGCAATTAAATAGCA
>NZ_JADYUI010000039.1 GCF_021531695.1 Roseburia hominis
CACTGGAAGTATAAAATGGATGACTTCGGCAAAAAATCAATTAGTCTAGCTAATTAATTTACGATATACTAGTCGTGTGCTAGAGCAAGTAGAGAGTTCAGCATGGGTTCGTGTAAGACTAAGAGATGTATTACTCTGAAAGGAGGGTACAGACCATGTTGAAGAAAGACAAGCTGAGATACAACGAATACTTTGATATGCAGAGCATATTTGATGAGTTGTATCAACAAAGCAGAAACAACAATAATTTTTACAAGTTAATGGAGGTAATAGGTTCAAAGCAGAATATCAGATTAGCATACAGAAATCTGAAAGGTAATACTGGTAGTAAAACCAAAGGTACTGACGGAAAGACAATAGAGGATATTTCCAAACTTAATGATGAAATGCTGATAAAGGAAGTGAGAGCCAGATTAGAGGACTATAATCCATTACCAGTGCGGAGAGTATATATTCCAAAGCCTGGCAGTGATAAAAAGAGACCTCTTGGCATACCGACCATATGGGACAGACTGATTCAACAATGTATTTTGCAGGTGCTAGAACCCATATGCGAGCCGAAATTTCACAATCATTCCTATGGATTCAGACCAAACAGAAGTACCCACCACGCAGTCAGCAGAATGGTAAGCCTTATCAATTTAGGCAAACATTATTATTGTGTGGATATTGATATTAAAGGATTTTTCGATAATGTCAATCATGGAAAACTAATGAAGCAAATCTGGAATCTTGGAATCAGGGATAAAAGGCTGTTGTGTATTATAAGCAAACTTTTAAAGTGTGAAATCGAGGGCGAGGGAATACCGACTAAAGGAACTCCGCAAGGGGGAATACTTTCTCCGTTATTATCTAATATAGTGTTAAATGAACTTGACTGGTGGATAAGTGACCAGTGGGAAACTTATATGCCACGAAAGGGAAATAACAAAGGTTTTGCAAACTATGCCAGACAATACACAAATCTGAAAGACGGATATATAGTGCGTTATGCAGATGACTTTAAAATAATGTGCAGAACATATCCAGAAGCACAGAGGTATTACCACGCTGTAGTGGATTTTCTGAATAACAGACTAGGATTGGAAATCAGTCCAGAGAAGTCTAAGGTAACAAATCTGAAAAAGAATTCATCTGATTTTCTTGGATTCAAAATCAAAGCAGTGCCACAGGGAAAATCAAAGTATGGTTATGTTGCAAAAACAGATATGTGTGAAAAAGCCTTGAAAAAATCAAAAGCTAATTTGAGACAGAAGATTCTTGAAATACAGAATCATACAAATGCAGAGGAAGTAAAGAAGTATAACAGTGCAGTCACTGGAATACAGAATTACTATCGGATTGCAACGAATGTTTATAACAATCTCACAGAGGTTGATTATGCTTTATTACGAACCCGTAACAACAGGTTAAGGAAGAAAGCAAAGATAGTCAGATTTTGTGAAACTCCAAGTGATTTCAAAAAGAAAACAACAGGAATCAGAGACTGTAAGAAGATTTACAGGATTATGGATATTCATATGTTGCCGATTACAGGTGTGCATCATAAATCTCCAATGAATTTTTCACAGGAGATATGCAATTATACTGAAAAGGGCAGAAAGAAAATTCATAATAATCAGAGAGCAGTGGAAAGTAGTAAACTGAAAGCATTTCAGATGTTTCTAAATGATGAAGATACTATTGAATTTAGAAATAATATGGTTTCAAAGTTCGTGGCACAGTATGGGAAATGTTACATTACTGGAAATGAATTAGAGCCAGAAAATGCAGTCGGTATCAGAATAAAACCAAGAGAAAGAAATGGTACTGACGATTATAGCAATATCGTTATTGTTAGTAAAGCTGTTATTCCACTTATTGAAGATACAAATGCTGATTACTGTAGTAGCCTTTCGGAAAAGCAGAAAGTGAAGCTGAATCGACTAAGACGAGCTAGAAAACTTAAACCTGTCAAAGGAACTTGTAAACTTGCTTGAACACGAGGGAACGCCGTATGCGGTGAAAGTCGCACGTACGGTGTGAGTCGGGGGAAAAGTTGGAGATAATTTCAAAGGCTTACCTATCGACATAATACTTCGATATTGCGACAACCTATGGCGGCACGGTCATCAATATGTCCACTTACACGGACAACTATGTGAATCCTCTTTCCATGGATGTATGGAATCTTGATCAGAATGATACTAAGGGCTGGGTAAGGGAAAAAGGTGAGTTCATGCTTGGTCTTTGTGAGCAGTGTATCGGGGACAGTCTTAATTCCCGTCAGAAATCCATTATTGACCGATGTGTAAGAAAAATGTATATCGACATTGCAAGAAGCAAGGAGAAGTATATTCCGGTTATGAGTGATTTTTATGATATTCTTATGGCACAGCCGGAGGAAGAGGCAAAGGAGATTGCCTTATCACTTGAGCTTTTTGTAAATGGTTCACTTAACATTTTCAATCATCAGACAAATGTGGATGTGGATAACAGATTTGTGGTTTATGGAATCAGAGACTTAGGTACAGAGCTTAGTCCTATTACAATGCTTGTCATGATGGAGTCCATCCAGCAGAGAATCGTTGAGAATGGAAAGAAAGGAAAGGCAACATGGCTCTATATTGATGAATTCCATGTTCTTTTAAATTCAGAGTATTCCGCAAAATATTTGCAGCAGCTTTGGAAGAAAGTAAGAAAACAGGGAGGTCTGTGTACCGGTATTACTCAGAATGTTATAGACCTTTTACAGAATTATACAGCTACAACAATGCTTGCAAACAGTGAGTTTGTGGCACTTCTTAAACAGGCAAATACAGACAGCTCCAAGATGGCAGAGGTTATTGGAGTATCGGATGCACAGCTTAGATTCGTAACCAACAGCCAGTCAGGTATGGGACTGTTAAAGTGTGGTAATGTGGTTATTCCGTTTGATAATCAGATTAGAAAAGATACCAGTCTTTATAAGCTATACAACACGAATTTACACGAAAAAATTTCAGAAATGAAAGAGAAGGAAAAGCAGAAAAATTCATAGTATAATTGTGACACTTATGGTAAAATCGTATCAGATGTCGAAAGATGTCTGATACGAAAAGGAAAGGACGAGAAATATGAACAAAAGTGTCAGTATTATTACGGATTTGGATGGTTCAAAAATAGCCCTTATTAATGATATAAGATTTAAGTCGAGGAAGGGGATAGATTGGAATGAAGTAGAGCAGTATCTGAAAGAATATATTGGAGAATACTTTGAAATATCCGAAACCTCAGAGAAAATATATATCGGTTCTGATTTTCCGGATGAGTTCAGTCATTCAAATGATACAAAGGGATTAAAAGGTGCTAATATGAAAGCGAAGGCAAACATTACGCCTGCTATTGGTGAACTTATCCAGATTGCTTCTGAAAAGGCACAGTATCCTGATTATAACAATAAACATGGAGCAAAGGCACAATTTGGATGGTATCGTTATAATACAAGATTTGGAATACCGGTTTATGATGAAGAAGGAAATCTGGAGCGTTATAACATTTTTTCGACAAGAATGCTTGTAAGATGTGATGCAGATGGAAAACTTTATCTATATGATTTGGTAAGAACAAAAAAAGAAACGAGCAAGCCGCATGAGCAATAGCTGTACGGTAGTAAACTTCGTTTCTTTCTAACACCTATAATAAAGGTATATGTATTGTTTGTCAAGAAGAAAATCTAGGATGTGATTTCATGGCATACAGCCAGCAACTTTGGGACGAAGCAAAAAGAAAATGCAAACTTGGGGAAGAAGAAATAAGAATGGCAAAGGAAATGGGACTTAATCCCAAGAGCCTGATTAAGAATATTCCAAATAAGAGCGAACAATGGAAAGCTCCTGTGAAAGAATGGATTCACGATATGTATGACAAAAGGCAGGAGAAGTCGAGAAAGAAAGCAGAACGAAAAACAAAAGGAAAAAATAACATTTAACTAAGCCGTTATGGAGAGTACATCTTCATGGCGGCTTTTTTGTTGGCATTAGAAAGAAGGTGAGAAAATTGAAAATCAAAAAGGTCGATGACAAGCCTATGGTGATCCATACCAAGAAGAAAGCAAAGCTTCATACACATGAACCAAAGAAAGCTTCCATCAAGGCTTCCAACATCTATACGGTTGACCGAAGTCCGAAGATTAAAGGGTCGAAGATTGCAACTACTGAAAACAAGAAGTTTCGGCGGAGTACGATTCATCCGGTTAAGAAGGCAAAGAAGGGAATGTTCAGGCAGTACCGGGCAGCATTAAAGGAATCAAAGCAGTCTATTAAGACAAAGAATTCTTCCATTAAGGTCGCAGGCGCAGCCGGGGCACAGACGGCGTTAAGCCAGATGGAAGGCGGTGAGGAAGTCAGGGATGCGGCAAATATTGCTTATGTTGCAACAAGACCGGTAACGGGGACTGCATCCAGGGGAGCTGAATTGTTCAGGCGAAAGGCACTGGCTGAGAAAAGAAAGCGTATTAAAAAGGTGGAAGCCGGAAAGAAGCTTGCCAAGAAAACAGCAAAAGAAACTGCTAAGACCGCTGCAAAGGAGGCATCCAAAGAGACTGCCAAAGCAGCGGCAAAGGAAGGTGCAAAAGTAGCAGCAAAAGTTGGAACCACTGTTGCAGGAACAGCAGCCGGAGCAGAGACAGGTCCGTATGCTCCTCTGATTGGTATTGCTGTGGGTAAGGCGGTTGGAGATAAGATTGATAAGATGGATGCCCAGAGAAACAGCAGAAACCGAAAAATCAGGTTCTTTCTGGATAAGATGAAAGCAGAAGGTGAACAGCAGGACAGTTTTGCAAAGCTGGTTAAAGATTTGTTTGTCAACAAAATGGCACTACCCATAAAAAAGATTATGGTTGCAGTAGGAGGATTTTTGCTGGTACTTGTGTTACTCATTGCGGTAACAGTTCTTCCGGTAGTAGCAGTAATTGCTATTCTCTACAACTCGCCATTTGCTTTCTTTCTCCCACCACTGGAGTCGGGAGATACGGTGACTACGGTTACAAGTGCTTATGTCTCGGAGTTTAACATGGATATAAACACTCTGGCAAATGAACACACGGGATACGATACCGGGCAGATAGTATATGTGGATTTTGAAGGAGAAAGTGCAGGAAACTTCAATGATATTGTCACCATCTATATGGTCAAATATGGCGTTGGGGATACTGCTACCGTTATGAATGATACCTCCAAAAACAGGCTTAAAGAAGTATTTGACGATATGTGTTCCTACACAACAAGTTCCGGGAGTGAAACCACTGAAAATGAGGATGGTTCAACCACTACACAGACTGTATTGTATGTCAATGTGAAGCTGAAAACCTGTTATGACATGATAACGGAATACAATTTTGATTCAGATCAAATCGAACTGGTTGAGGAAATGATGCGGATGTTTGGCAGTACAAGTGGTGTCACACCGCAATCAGCTCTGACACAGGCAGAGGTGGATGCCATTTTGCAGGACATTACAGATCCGACACAGCGAACCGTTGTCTCCTATGCACTGACAAAGGTAGGCTATCCGTACAGTCAGCAGTACCGAGACACAGGCAATTATTATGATTGCAGTTCCCTTGCCTACTATTCATGGAAAGCAGCCGGTATTGATATCAGCTACGGTGGAGCAAATACGGCAGCTGCGGAGGCAGAAGGTCTTGACAGTGCAGGTTATACAGTATCTTATGCAGATATGCAACCGGGAGATTTGATTTTCTACAGCTATGAGAGAAATGGCAGATACAAGAATATCAGTCATGTGGCTGTATATGTTGGAAATGGAATGGTGGTAGAAGCAAAAGGTGTTGCTTATGGCGTAACCTACAATGCAGTACCGAATGTGGGAAGCATTGTACTCATTGGCAGACCACAGTAATCAGGAAGAACTATAAAAAAGCAGCATCTGGCAGAGCTTCGGTTTTGCCGGATGTTTTTGGTTAGGAGGGCAAAATGAAATTAAATGATATGATTTTTGTCATTGAGAACCAGAAGGGAACGGTTGAAACCAACTTCCTTCTGACACTTGATGACACGATTGAAATGCTTAAGGAGTCCGGCGAGTATTCCCTGAAAGAGACAGCAGCTATCTTTTCAGAGCTTGGAAGAACCATGACTGAGCCTGACTGGGCAGAGGTATATCTGGCTGGTAACAAGACTCTTTTCATGTGTTATTGCAGAGATGAAAGCCATCTTAGAGCATTTCTCAATAAGAAATTTAATGATGAAAATGTCGAAGATGTGCGTTTTGATTATGAAAGATGCAGTCTTGAATGTAAGGAAAAGATAAGGCTTTATGGGATTACTGAAAATGGAGAGAAAGACAAGATGGTTGAGCATCATTACAGCCATATGGAACACAGGTTCAGTCAGGGAGAAACACTCCATAATTTCAATGGTAAGGATTATAAGGTTGTGGAGCTATTATCACCAAGAAATCTGCTTCTTATGGATATGAGCAATGGAAACTTTGTGGTGGGACTTGGTACAAGCCTTTTTATGAGACAGATAAAGGGAGATAATGAGGAGCCTGAAATTGGTATCGAATGGGAGCACGGAATATATCTTTCTTCCAAGCCGTCACGCATTGACTTTCAGGGCATACGGGAAGATTATGGCGGAACAAAGATGGAAAAAGACAGGGAGGATATCCGTTTTGAGCAGGAGGATTATTTCACACAGCTTCACAAGTTAGCCAATAATCCCCATTGCAGTGAGGATATCAGGGAGCTTCTAAGTGAGATTATGCGTGCGGAATTCTGTACGGATAAAGTGGATAAGTTTCATCAGAATCTTTCTGCCGGAATATATGATGAGGACAGTGAGATGAAAGTCTTTCCTGTTACGGTTAGTAAAGATATGGAGAGTGTACTAAATGTCAGGGGAATAGATCTGGAGGATGCAATAGAGGTTGCAACCAATGTAATCAGTATGGCAGAAGTACACATGGATAAGCAGAAAGCGAGGTAAATTCTGTATGGCTAAACGAAAGGATTTTGATATTGAAATCAGAGAAGAGTTATCAAGAACAGTTACTGTGAAAGCAGAAACTCTTGGTGATGCCATTAACCAGGTAATGGATCAGTACAAAAGAGGCGAGATTGTTCTTGATGCTGAGGACTTTGTGGGAAAAACAATAGATGCTGCACCCACACAGCAGAATACAAGATAGACGGAGGAATATTGAATGAGCAGAAAAGAAAATATAGAAAAGAACATGGAATTTCTAATCAAGGAATTGCAGAAGGAATGGGATGTTTCAAAGGAGACAAAGCACAGAGTAACAATATCAGTAAAGGATGCAAGAAGGGTTCGTAACAAGGTACAACAGCAGATTGCGGATATGGGAGAGATGCTTCATAATCAGTCGGAAATAAGCTTTAAGGAGAGCATGAAGCTTTGCAGAGCAAATTATGTCACTTTAAGAGTTGCAAGAAAGCTTATTGCAGGACAGAATGCAGCCGAAGCCGCAGGAGAAGCGGAATATACGATTGCCTTTGACAAAGAAGAGTTCAGTTGTTTCCGCAAGCTTGCGGCAGAGTAAGGGAGGATGTCTATGGGAGAAAAATTCAATATCATATATGCCGATCCGCCTTGGAAATTCCAGACGTATTCGGAGCGTGGCAGTCAGCTAAAATCAGCAGACTGCCATTATTCATGTATGAAGTTCGATGACATTCTCTCTCTTCCTGTGGAAAGCATTGCAGCAGATGACAGTATCCTGTTTTTGTGGGTAACATTCCCGCTTCTTAAAGAAGGGCTTGAAGTAATGAAAGCGTGGGGATTTACCTACAAGACCTGTGGTTTTAACTGGGTAAAAAGAAATAAGAAAGCAGACAGCTGGTTTATGGGACTTGGTTACTGGACCCGTTCCAACTCGGAAATATGTCTGCTTGGAACAAGGGGGCATCCGTCAAGGGTGTCCCGTTCCATTTCGCAGGTGTGTGATGCAAGAATTATGGAACACAGCAAAAAGCCGGAGGAGATACGGGAGAGAATTGTAGAGTTATGCGGTAATCTTCCAAGAATTGAGCTTTTTGCGAGGGAGAGATGTGAAGGCTGGGTAAGCCTTGGAAATGAAATTGATGGAAAAGACATCAGAGAAGCAATATGGGAGGTGTAGCATATGAGCGTAGATTACAAAGTCAGGCAGATTTATAACGTGGTTATAAAAGAAGTGACGGAAACACCGGAAAGTTGGAAATCAGTGCTTCGACTTGCCGGGCAGATATACCGTTATGAATTTGATAATGTTCTCATGGTATATGTACAAAAACCACATGCCACTTTGGTTGCTGATTTTGACACATGGAAAAAGGTAGGCAGGTATGTAAAGCGTGGAAGTAAAGGGATTGCAATCTATCCTTCCAGAGCATTGCAGCCATATATGAGATATGTGTTTGATATCAGTGATACGGGTGGAAAACAGTCGGAGCTTACCTGGAATCTTGACGGAGATAAGCTGCCAGAGTTTATGGAATATCAGGTAGCACATGGGAAGTATCAAAAGTATGAAGGAGTGACAAGAGAAGATTCACTAATTGCTCTAAAGGACTTTACAAAGCAGGAAATCGGAGTCATAATTGAAGAGGAATTCGAAAACCGAATGACCGAATTATCACAGATTACAGGCAGTGTGATTAAGGAATTCAGCGAAAAACGTGAGGGCTTACAAGAAGTACCGGACCTTGCCGAGCTTGCAAGAAAAGGGATTTTATATGTTGTAGGTACGAGATGCGGATTTGACTTGTCTGCTGAAGAACAGGATTTTAGTCAGATTGTAAAAGTAACGGACGAAGATACGATTTACCGTCTTGGTTCCCTCATATGCGATGTCTCCTGTAATGTTCTTAGAGCATTTAGTAAAGATTGTAGGGCTGTTGAGAATCAGAAAAGCCTTGGATTTTCTGGTGCCGTGCCGATGTCAGCGAAGCTGACAAATTCAGATGGAGGCACTGGCAATCCGCCGGAGGCTACAATTCTGAGGAACGAAGAATTGGAAAGGAGAATTGCATATGGTAGCAGAATTAGAGTACAAGGAAGTGGACGGACTTCTGTATCCGGTACTGGAGATTCCGGACGAGAGGGAGAACTTGGCGAGACTGGGCAAATACGGACGTCAGGCGATGAAGTATCTGGAGGAGAACGAACCGGCGAGATACAAGAATCTGCTTCGTACGGGCAGAATGACAGAGAAGATGTTGGAAGTGGAGGAAGAAGCGAACCGGATGATGGAGCAGCTTCAGAAACAGTATCTAATAAAGAACAAACCACAGGATCCAAGCAGTACGATGGAAATGTGGAAGCTGAGAGAACAGGCGAAGATGATGGCAGAAGAGATCGTTCTGGCGGAGATAGTGTTGAAATACCATTAATTAGTAAGGAGTATGATGAAGAACTGAATAAGGAGCTTGATGAGATTAATTCATTAGGCATGAAAAAGGAAGCTGTTGAGTATGTTCAGGCTTCCTTTTTTGATGCCGAGTATGGTCTGATTGATTCTTCCAAGAAATCACAGGCAGAACCGAATGAGTATATGCAGAAGTTCCAGCAGGAAATGGCAGATGCAAAAAGCGGGAAGTACAATTATCTCAATCCAAAGAAATCATCATTTGTTCCACATGAATATGTCAAAACAGTGCTTCTTAAAGGTTCAGGCTTTATGGGTGGCAGAGGTAGAATCTGTAAAATCTTTGAGACAGAGATTGATGCAGGAACAAGAGCCAAGCGTATTAAAGCAGAGTATGGCATTGGTGGTTCCGGTTGGCCTATTGAGGGTTTAGGACTTCATGGATATGATACTTTTAAGGGACACGGAATCAGATTTCAGTGGAGAGATGAGGAAGGAGAAGTGGAAGGCTATGTCTCATGGAAAGACATTGAAAGGGAGATAGCAGCACTTATCCTTACAGGAGAATACCAGCCGGAGAAACCGAGACTGGATGAGATACAGTCTGACGGTATGCGTGAAGATGATGAAATTATTGACGCAGATTTTCGGGAAGTGGATGACGAGGAGCAGGAAGAGGTACTGGATGAATTTGCCATTCCTGATGAGCCAGAAAGCTATGCAAGTGCAAGAAAATCATTGGAAGAAGCGTATGCAGAGGAGAGGGAGCTTACACCGGAAGAAGCTGCTTTGGAGGACAGACTTGTTACCATGGCGGAATATGGTGCAGAGCTGGAAGCAGAGGCAGACTATGAGCCAACTCCTGACCCTACACAAAAAACTTCATGGGAATTACAGTTCATCGAGCCGATTAACTATGCCGAAGTGATTGCAGGTATGGATGAAGATATGCTTACAGCCATGGAGATTCTTATATCGGAATGCAGCTGCTACACACCATTTAAACCGTTTCTTATGGACCTTGTGGCAACGAATGACCTGTTTATGCCTAACAAGCTTGAGTTCTTATCAGGCGTGGTGCTGAATGACAGAAAGGAACACAAGGCATATGCCAATAATCAGTACGGACTTGTGGAATACACCTTAAAGCCTTATGAAATTGACATCAATTACAAGAACAAAAAGGGAGAGCGTGTGACAGCCTCAACCGGATACCGTGAACTGTATGAAGTATTAAGCTATATGGTAAAGGTTCCTCATTACTGTGGGGAAGATCATCTAAAGTGGTATAAAGGCATGATTGCCGGGAGCAGGGTAAATATGGCACCTGTTTATGTTTCGTTTCTTGAAAAGCAGGAAGAAATCAGGGCAAACAGGGAAGCCACCAGACAGAGAGCACTTGCTAATGGCTGGGAGACTGCGGATAGCAATACTGCTGAATCAGCAGACACAAAAAGCGAAGCAAATCAAAAACACCAGACTGACGAACAGCAGAAGGCAACAGACAAAAGAAGAAACTTCCACTACAACCTCTGGGATTTACAGACCGGAGGGGCAAAGACCAGATACAAATGGAATGTGGAAGCCATAAGACTTTTAAAACAGATGGAAAGTGAAGGAAGGCTTGCAACAGCAGAAGAACAGAAAACTCTATCCCTGTATGCCGGATGGGGCGGAATCCCACAGGCATTTGATGATAAGAATAATGACTGGTCAAAGGAGTATGCAGAGCTTAAGGAACTGCTTACAGAGGATGAGTATGTTGCTGCAAGGGCTACGGTAAACAATGCTTTTTATACCTCGCCTGTAAATATGCAGCTGTATCAATCAGGCACTTGTGAACTTTGGTTTCCGTGACGGAAATCTTTTAGAGCCGAGTATGGGTATCGGTAACTTCTTCGGAAGTCTGCCCACACCAATGCAGAGAGCAAATCTGTATGGTGTGGAGCTGGATGACATTTCGGGAAGAATTGCAGGACAGCTTTATCAGAAAGCCCATATAAAAGTGGGTGGATTTGAGAAGACCCAGTATCCGGATAACTTCTTTGATGTGGCAGTTGGAAATGTACCGTTTGGGGACTATAAGATATATGACCCTAAGTATAACAAGTTCAATTTCCGTATTCATGACTATTTCTTGGCAAAAGCACTTGACCAGGTAAGACCGGGCGGTATTGTGGCATTTATTACCACAAAGGGAACGCTTGATAAGAGTAATCCTATGATACGAAAGTATCTGGCAGAGAGGGCTGAACTTATCGGCGCCATAAGACTTCCTAATACTGCATTTAAGGATAATGCAGGAACGGAAGTAACCAGTGATATTATTTTCCTTCAGAAAAGGGACAAAAAGATTGATATTGAACCGGACTGGGTGCATTTAGGATATACAGAGGATGGAATTGCGGTTAATTCCTATTTTGTGGAACACCCGGAAATGATTCTTGGTCGTATACAGTATGACTCACGAATATACGGACAGGACAGCAGATATACAGTCTGTGTCAATGATGATCCGAACTTCAATATGTATGAAGCACTGAATAAGGCAATCAGCAATATGCAGGCACAGCTTACTGACTTTGAGCGTCTGACAGAAGAAGAGGAAAAAAGCGAGGATATTATCCCGGCAGACCCGGATGTAAGAAACTTTTCCTACTGCTTTGTGGATGGAAAACTTTATTTCAGAGAAAACTCCCAGATGGTAAGAAGGGAGGTGTCAGCTACTGTGGAGGAAAGGATAAAGGCACTTGATGAAATCCGAACCGTGACAAGGCATCTGATTGATATCCAGACAGAAGGCTGCAGCGAGGAAGAGCTTGCCGATGTGCAAAGGCTTCTTAACGAAAGATATGATAAATTCGTGGACAAATATGGAAGCATCAATTCACAGGGTAACAGCAGGGCATTCCGGGATGACAGCGATTATCCGCTTCTTTGTTCTTTGGAGGAGATTGACGAAGATGGAAATGTGAAAAAGGCAGATATGTTTTATAAGCAGACCATCAAGGCAAAGGTATCCATCGAGAGGGTGGAGACAGCTGTGGAAGCACTGAATGTATCCATCAATGAGTTTGGTACAGTGAATCTTGCCTATATGCAGAGTATTTATCACCCTGACATCAGTGATATAATTAAGGAGGTTTCTGAAAAGACAGGAAAAACAGTAGAGGAGATAAACTTATCCGGACAGCTGAAAGCAGACTTTGAGAGACAGAAGATGATTAAGGAGCTTGAAGGATTGATTTTTCTTAATCCTTCCGGCTATAATCCAAACAATCCAAACGCCGGATGGGAAGCTGCGGATGAGTACCTGTCAGGAAATGTGAGGGATAAGCTTCGTGTGGCAAAAGCCATGATGGAAAATCCGGAGCTTTCTGAGGAAGAAAAGGCACTGTTTACAATCAATGTATCAGCCCTGGAGCAGGTACAGCCAAAAGACCTTGATGCCTCGGAGATAGATGTCCGTATCGGTACGACTTGGATTGAGAAAGAGGATTATGAAAGATTCATTTATGAGCTTTTAGGCACATCAAGAAGAGCGCAGGCGGTAAGAAGCCAGTATTATAATTCGGGCATCCAGCTTAATCTTAACAAAGTGAATATGGAATGGTTTATAGAAAATAAATCATTAGATAAGCGTTCAGTGGCAGCTACCAAGACTTATGGTACAAGCCGGATGGACGCTTATTCTATTTTTGAGAGTACGCTGAACTTAAGAACCGTAACAGTCAAGGACCGTATTGATGACGGGGATGGGAAATACCATTACGAGGTCAACAAAAATGAGACCATGCTTGCTAGGGAAAAGCAGAACCTGATGAAGGAGGCTTTCAAGGAGTGGATATTCAAAGACCCGGAACGAAGACAGAAATATGTCAGCTATTACAACGAGACATTCAACAATGTAAGGCTTCGTGAGTATGATGGAAGTCATCTGCAGTTTCCGGGAATGAATCCTGAAATTGAATTAAAGCCACACCAGAAAAATGCGGTTGCCCGTATTCTTATGGGTGGAAATACTCTTCTTGCACACTGTGTTGGAGCAGGTAAGTCATTTGAAATGATGGCTGCCTGTATGGAGCAGAAAAGACTTGGACTTGCAAATAAAACGGTTATGGTTGTTCCGAAATCACTTATCGGGCAGACTGCAAGTGAGTTTTTAAGGCTTTATCCGTCAGCAAACATTCTGGTGGCAACAGAAAGGGATTTTGAAAAGAGCAGACGAAAGCAGTTCATCTCACGAATTGCAACGGGAGATTATGACTGCATTATCATGTCGCACTCTCAGTTTGAGAAGATTCCCATTTCACCGGAGCGTAAAGCCAGAATGATCGACCAGCAGATAGACGAGCTTTCCTATGCAATTTCAGAAATGAAGGAAAATAACGGAGAACGCTGGACTATTAAGCAGATGGAGGCGCAGAAGAAAAGATTAGAGGAACAGATTAAGGAGCTTACGGAGGAGAGCAGAAAGGATGACCTGATTACCTTTGAGGAGCTTGGTATCGATTCCATCATGGTAGACGAGGCGCACGGTTTCAAGAACCTTGCCATATTTTCAAAGATGAACAATGTGGCAGGTATCAGCAGTTCCGGGGCTAAGAAGTCTACGGATATGCAGCTTAAATGCCAGTATATCACAGAACTAAACGGTGGAAGAGGTATTGTATTTGCTACCGGGACCCCGGTCAGCAATACCATGTGTGAGCTGTATGTCATGCAGCTGTATCTTCAGAAGGAAGCCTTGGAGCAGATGGGGATTTATCATTTTGATTCCTGGGCGGCAAACTTCGGCGAAGTGACAACAGCACTGGAGCTTACTGTGGAAGGCAGCGGATTCCGTTTCAAGAGCCGATTCAATAAGTTTACCAATCTGCCGGAGCTTATGAATATCTTCCGTGAAGTGGCAGATGTGCAGACAAAGGATATGTTAGACCTTCCGGTTCCGACACTTAGGGGCGGGAAGTATATCATTGTGGAAAGTGAGCCGGACTGGTATGTAAAGCAGGTCATGGAGGATTTTGTGGCAAGGGCAGAGCGTATCAGGGGCGGAGGTGTAGACCCGTCAGAGGATAATTTTCTTAAAATCACCCATGAGGCAAGGCTTCTTGGTACGGATGCAAGGTTACTGGAAGCATCAGCACCTAACAATGTGGATGGAAAGCTCAATAAGGTAGTTGAAAATGTATTTGCGGAATATGAGAAAGCAGCAAATGAAGGAAAGATTGGCTGTCAGCTTATCTTTTCTGACATTGGAACGCTGAAAGGTAGCTGGTCGGAAGAGATGCTTACAGATGGTTACTGGAAGCGGACAGCAACCGAAGACAAGCTTTGCGGAGAGTTTGATGTCTATAATTACCTGAAAACAGAGCTTGTGAAAAGAGGAATTCCGGCAGAGGAGATAGCATTTATTCATGATGCAAAATCCGATGCACAGAGGGACGCACTCTTTAAGGATATGAGAACAGGTAAGAAAAAGATACTCATCGGCTCAACGGATAAGTGTGGAACCGGTGTAAATGTCCAGACGCACCTAGTGGCAATGCATCATGTAGACTGCCCGTGGAAGCCTTCGAGCATTGAACAGCGAGAAGGTCGTGGTATCAGACAGGGAAATGAAAATGATGAGGTGGCAGTTTACAGATATGTCACGAAACAGACCTTTGATGCATACAGCTGGAGTCTTGTGGAGAATAAACAGCGTTTTATAAGTCAGGTCATGACAAGCAAGTCGGTATCAAGAACCTGTGAGGATATCGACGAGGCTACACTTTCCTATGCAGAGATTAAGGCAGTTGCCACAGGTAATCCGATGATTCGTGAGAAGATGGAAATTGATAATGATGTGCAGAGGTTAAAGCTGTTAAAGGCATCTTATGACAGTCAGAGGTATTCGCTGCAGGATAATTTCATTATTCGTTTTCCAAAGCTTATCAAAGCGGCGGAAGAAAAGCTTATCTGCGTCAGGGAGGATTTGAAGGCAAGGGATGCGGCACTTCTTACCAGTGCGGAATTTGCCATTACGGTAGGAAATGTGACATTTACAGAGCGAACCGATGGCGGTGCAAGTATGCTTGAGGCAGTATCAAAATGTAAGACAGGCGAGACTTCTCCGATAGGCAGTTTCAAGGGATTTGAGTTATTGGTAGAGAAAAACTTCATGGGTGTCAATTATCTGGTGCTTCGTGGAAAGACAGAGTACAAGGCAGAGCTTTCCACAAGTCCTGTTGGAAATATGGTAAAGCTTGAGAATCTGTTCAACGGCATTGATGAGAACATTGATTTCCTTGAGAAGAAGATCGAATCCTACAAGCTTGATATGGAAGCATCCAAAGCAGAGTATGAAAAGCCATTTGCCTATGAGGAAGAGCTGAAATCAAAGATTGCAAGACAGTATGAACTGAATGCTCAGCTTGATCTTGAAAATGGCAAGGTGGAGGATGTGGACCTTGCTGCCTCAGAGGATAAGGATATAGCTAGGAATGTGGCAGAGGAGAAAAGTCCATACCGCACAGGAATGGACGGATATAAAAGATAACTATTAACAAAGTTTCGACCATGGAGGTGGTCAGTATATGGGAAAGAAAATAAAAAGAATATTTGTGAGTATATGTATCGTTACAGGGATTGCTTTACTGGCAGTCCCTTTTTACTACCATTTTCATGGACAGAATGAGACAGACAAGCTGATAGAACAGTTTGAAAAGACACTGGAGGACAATGAAGATGAGACAGAGGAATCGAAAGAAGAGGGCAAAGAGCAGACCTCCTTTAGTCAAGAAGATGCAACCTTACTTTCAGGGGAAGATGTCATTTGTTGTGGTCAAGCATTTTTGTAACACTTGTGGCTAAAAAATATCTTGTTCCGGCTATGTCACCCTCGCTTCA